>JAYVCD010000032.1:0-26326 GCA_043750125.1 Archangiaceae bacterium
GGAGTGTCCAGGGACAGCGTGCCCGAGGTGGCCTGCGCGCCCGAGGTCGAGGTCCAGAACACGACTCCGCCGGTCGAGAGCTCGACGAGGTCGGCGTTCAGCGTGGTCCAGGTCAGGACGAACTTCTGGCCCGTCGTCGCGTACTCAGGAGCGGTGAACGTCTTGATCTCGGGCAGGTTCGACAACACCACGCTCACCGTTTGCGTCACCGTCGGGCCCGCGCCTTCCACCGAAAGGGTGTACGGGACCACCGTCCCCAGAGGGGAATTGGGCAGGGTGGTCACCGACGAGCCATCGGCCATCTTCGCCGGGTCGGTCTCGGTCAACAGCGCCGGTCGACCCGGGGTGGTGAGGATGACCTTGCCGGCTCCGGTGGTCTTCCACGCGAGGGTGACTGCTTCTCCCGGCAGCGACAGGCTCTTGCTGACGGTGAAGCTGACCACCGCCTGCTCGACCGCCACGGTCGCCTGCTTCAAAAAGCCATCGGCGTTGAGGGTGTAGAGCGTGGTCCCCGTGGGCTTGACCTCGACCGAGCCCAGCTCGCCCTGTCCCTTCAAATCGATCGCCGTCCCGCCGGCGGGAGTAATCGTGATCACCCGGGCTCCCGGAGCGTTCCAGACCAGCGTCGCCGCGCCTCCGGCCGAAATGACTTCGGGCAGCGCTGCGAACGAAGCCTTCCCCGCACCGCCCTCGAGCCCGACAGTCACCAACGCCGTCGCCTTCACCCCGCGCTTGTTGAAGGCCGAAAGGACGAACAGGGTGTCCGCGTCGATCGTGACTTCGATTGAGCCCGCCGCTTTGTCGTCGACTCCGCTGACCGGGCCCGCGCCCACTTTCACGATTTCGACCGTGAGCGCGTCTGCGGTGTCCCAGGCCAAGGTGACCTTGGTGCCCTTGGCGACCCGCCCCACCGACGCGGTGAAGCTGTGGATCGACGGGGGGCTGGGCAGCGGGTCGAGCTTCGAGCCGTTGTTGCAACCGGCCAGAGCCAGCGCGAGGAAGACCAACCTGAGTTTGTTGAAGTTCATGGGTAGGGTCCTCGGGTTACGGCTTGGGAGTGAAGCGATACGCGGTGTTCGGCTCGATCACCGCCGCGTTGACTCCAATCGGCAGCGCCGCCGCGCCCGTCTTCTGCTCGAGCCAGATGGTCGAGCTGTTGCCATTGGCGTAGTTCGCGGTGCCGCCACTGACCATCTGCGCGTAGTGGTACTCGATGACCCCGGTGTCGAAGAGCTTCACCTGGAAGTTCAAGTCGTCGGCGGCCAACCAGTGCTCGTAGTGGTTCCACTGAATGATCCAGTGTGCGCCCGGGTTCGCGGGGTCGACGCCCGCCGAAATGCGCTTCGAGTAGACGTTGCTGTTGGGCAGGGCCGACGAGTCGAGGTCGTCCCAGAAGACGGCCAACGAGCCTTTGGTCGTTGCCGAGGTGCTGGGGGTCGTGCGGTTGCTGGTCCCTGAGTCGGTGGTCGTGCTGTCGAAGACCACGAAGCCATTGGTCGACGCCTTGAGCGCCATCGCCGGGGTCTTGAAGAACGGAAAAGGCGCGGACGAAATGTCGAGCGTGCCCAACGCGCTGTCCCCGGCGGTGAGCACCGTGCCGGTGGTCGAGATGTCGAAGTAGCTGACCTGAGTTGCTTCCAGCGTGTACTCGAAGCAGCTCTCGTTGGCCTTCCCGGGCGTGCCGACCGACATCACCGCCACCCCGTATTTCTGGGTCCGGGTGCAGGCCAGCGTTCCCAGCGCGGTGTCCAGCTGCACCGATTCGGCCGCGACCGCCGTGGTCCAGGTCAGCTTGCTGATTTCGAAGGGCGAGGCGCCCGGAATCAGCAGCCGCACCCCGTCGCCCGCGCCGGTGAAGGCCACGTCGGTGCCGTAGGCCACCGTCACCGTCGCTTCGCCATTCTGCGTCGGGTCCACCGACTGACCCAGCACCAGATACCCCTTGGCCGGGATGAGCGTGCCCTCGGGCAGCAAATAGCCCGGAGTCGGCACCAGCGTCGCGACCAGCTGCAGCCCCGAGACGTCGAGCTCCACCGACTGGGGGTTGTACAGCTCGACGTATTGCCCCATCGGCGCGGCCGGGTCGGGCAGCGGCATCGCCTCGTTGATCCGCACGCTGTTGAGCCCGAACACCCGGACCGGAATGCTGACGTAGACGTAGCCGCCGCCCGCCGTCTTGTAGAAGAAGCCGGGAGTCACGCCGGTGGTGCCGACCTTCAACATCGCGGTTCCGCTCGCGGCGCCCTGGGTGAACCACGACAGTTCCTGGCCCTCGATCAGTGGAACGGTGCCGTTGTACGAGTATTGACCCGCGAAGCTCGTCGCCCCGGCGAATACTCCGATCGTCGCGCTCTGCCCCTGGGCGGCCGTCGTCGCCGAGTCGACCAGGGTCTTGTAGATGAACCGCATTTCGCCGGTCTCGAACAGCTGAACCTGGAACGTCAGAGTGCTTCCCGCATCGCCGAGGATGTTCACCTTGTTCCACTGCACGATCAGCCGGCGGGGAAACGCAGTTCCTTCCAGCGCCCAGAACACTTCCCCGTTGGTCCCCAGGTCCAGGTTGTCCCAGAACGGCGCAATCAGCGGCACCGTCGGCAGCCCGGTCGTCGCCTTCAGGTCCACATTCGAGCTCAACGCCAGGGCCGCCGGGGCGAGGGCCAGGAAGCCGTTGACCCCCGCGGTGAAGGTCCCAAAGCTGGTCGCGATGAACGGGAACTTGTAGCCCTGCGGCACGGTGAAGGCCGCCGTGCCATCGCTGCGATCGGCGAAGTACAGCTTCTTTGCCTCGCTCAAATTTTCGAGATCGAAGAAGTCCGGCGACGTTCCCGTGACCTGCACCGTCTCGGACGGGATCCCGATGACTTCCGTCTGGTCCAGCGTCGACACGTCCCAGGTGAGCTGCACCGTGGTGTTGGGCGAGGTCGGGTTGGGGGTCGCGCTCGCCGTCGCGGGCGACATCACGCTCACCGTCCGTTCGAACGAGTCTTTGTCGCCCGCGGCGTTGTAGGCCTCGAGCACGTAGGTGGTATCGCGCGCCGGGTTGACCGTGGCCGTGCCCGCCGTGACCCGTGCGGCCGTCGAGGTGGTGAAGACCGCCGGCCCGTTCTTGATTCGCAGCACCAGCAACGTTGCGTTCGAGGTGGTCCACATCGCGCCCGCCGCATTGCCCGCGGCCATCACCGAAGCGGGCAGGGTGAAGGTCGAAATCTTCGCGGGCTTGACTGCTTTCACTACCTGGGACTGCGAGACCGTCAGCCCGAGGTAGTCGAACGCCACCACGGTCACTTCGGTGTCGGCGGTAATTCCCGGCAGCACCAGGCTTCCGGTCGCCAACGCCGGCGGCACCGTCGCGTAGACCGGCAGGCCGTCGAGCAGAATCTGAGCCCGGAACGCGCTCGCCTTCCAGCTCACGGTGAAGGGTCGGCTCTCAGAGACTGCAGCCGGAACATCGAAGCTGTTGATCATCGGGCCATCGCGCACCACCGACGAAAGCGCGGCGGTGACGACCTGCATCGGCGAGTTGGAAGTGGCGGTGAGGGTGAAGCGCAGCGGAAAATTGTCGGGCACCAGCGAGCCAGAGCCTGCGTCGGCGGGCCCACCGAAGTTCGTCGGGACGAGGAAGTCGTGGGTCCCGGTGGCCACATCGGTCGCGGTCGCGACGAGCTCGCCGAAGGTCTCTTCTTTGATCGCCACGCTGTCCGCGCCCGCGGTGCGCCACTGCAGCTGAATCTTCTGACCCTGGCGCGCGGCGGGAGGCGAGGCGCTGAATTCCTTGATCACCGGCCGCACCGTCACCCGGGCGGTGGCGCTCATCACTCCGGTCGGCCCGTCGGCGCGCAGGGTCCAGGTGGTCGTCTTCTCGGGCACGGCGCTCTTCGTCCCTGTTTCCTCGGTGGACACCGTCGTTCCCGAGCTGTCCTTGATGCTGATGTGGGTGCCACCCAGAGCGCTCCACACCAGCTCGACGCTCTCGCCCGAGGCGATCTCGGTGGGGACTGCGATCAAGAACACCTGCTTCAGCCCCTCGTTCACCGCCACCTGCACGAACGCGCTGTCTTTGCCGCCGTCCCCGCTGACCCTCAGGACGTAAAACGACGTCTTCGTCGGCATGACCGTCGCCGAGCCCTCTGCGACGCTTCCGGTAATCGGAATCGACGTCCCACTTTGATCGATGAGGGAAAAGTCGTTGGCACCCTCGGTGGTGAACGAGAGCTTCACGGCGTCGCCGGTGCTGACGGTCGAGAGGTCCGCTGAGAAGGTCTTGATCACCGGAGGGGCCGGAGGAGGGGGCCCGACTCGGGTGGAGTTGCACGCGGCGGTGAAAAGAAGGGCAAGGGCGGCGAGCGCCCTGAGCGAAACCTTCATTGAGCAAACTCCTGTGACGCGTGGGGTGCGGGGTTCTTAAATGAGGGTCGGTCGGGGGGCAACCGGTCGGGACGGGTCCCCCTTTGGCACCGAACGGCCCGCGGAGTCCTAGAAAGTCACGCCCAGGCTTCCGCCGATGAAGGTGTCGTCGATGTAGCCCCGACGAAAACGCGTCACTTCGATCCGAAAGCTCAACCGAAGCCCGTTCTGCGCCTCGGCATAGTCCGCGTTGGCCCCACCCTTCCGGGCCCAGGTGATGACCAGCGGCCGAAAGCGAAGCCCGAGGCCGTATTGGATCAGCAGCTTGTTGCCGACCACCGAAGTCGAGGCCTGGTTGATCACAATCACCGATGGGTTGAAGGCCAGGCCCACCCCGAGCTGTACGAAAAACGCAGCGGGTAGCTTCCCGAACGGAATCGAGAACGCGGGGGCGAAGGAAAAGAAATGGTAGTTGCTGGTGGCGTTGACCTCGGTGGTGCCTTCGCCCGCCGCCGCGTGGGTCCACGTCAGATCGACGAAGAGCAATTCGCGAAACCACTCGTCGGAAAAGAACGTGCGGCTCAGCTCCCAGGTGAAGCGCACCCCCGCCATTCCCTTCGGCTCGAACAGCGCGCCCCGGCTCGAGTCGAGCAGCAACACGCCCCCGACGAGCTCCAGCGACAGTCCGATGCTCGGGTCATCGATTGCCGCCAGCGAGCGACCGCGATCCTTCGATTCGACTTCCGTCTCTTCGCGCTGATCGGTCGAAGACTCCGAGCCTTTTGGAAGCTCGCGACGATCGCGATCGTCCTGGCTGTGATCGTCCGAGTACGGAATCGCCCCTTCGTCCTTCTGGGCGTGGGCCACCGAAGCGGCCAGCAGTACGACGCAGAAGACCCTCATTGCGGGGGAAGAACGGGGCAGGACGTGCCCTTGGTCGCTGAGTCGCACGCCGGAACCGCGTCGCACGGAAACGAGGGGCACTCAGCCAATTGGAGCCGATCGCTCAGCTGCTTGCAGACCTGCCTCTTCAAATCGAGATCCGAAATGTGAATCGCGATCGTGTTCACCATCAGCTCGGGGGTGAAGGCCTGCTGGGTCTGCAGGTTCAGGTTGATCACCTGGCGAAAACCGGGCTTGGCGGCGCTGGGGTCATCGAGAGACTCGATCAGCGCTTTCTGCATCACGTCCTCTTTCCCCAGCGGAGCCGACGCCTGGTACAGCGAAGTCGCGATCAAGGTTCCAATCTTGTATTGCAAGCCGGGGCGAGTGAACTGGGTGGGCTGGAAGTTGTTGAACGCGCTTCGCAGCTCGGCGGTCATGCAGTGCGTGGCGTCGGCGATGTTGCGCGCGGCGAGGACGTCTTTGTCCGCGATCGAAGCGGACAGGAAAGAGGGAAGGCAGCCCGAGCCCGACGCGGCCGTGGTGCAGGTCACCCCGTAGCCATGGAAGTCGGCGAACCCTTCGTCCATCGACTTGAGCAGGTTGAAGGGCGCCAGGGACCAGGTGACGAGGGGCAACGGCAGCGCAGCGCCCTCGTAGACCTTCTTGTTGAACACCAGGTGCGCGAACTCATGACCGATGACGCCGATGTTCAAAGACAACGGTACCTTCTGGAACTTTTCGAACGGGAGGACCATGAATGAGCCCACCGTCGAGAGAAAGATCGCGTTGTCCCGCTGATCGAGGTCCGAAAGGCCCGTCAGATCCTTGAACCCCGCCCAATAGAAAACGCGGATGTTCTTCAGCTCTTCGGTCGATTTGCCGTTGTAGATCTTCTGGTAGTAGGCGAACGCCTGCTCGTAATTGTAATAGGTGGTGGTCATCGCCCACGAGTGGAAGTCCGCGGGCCAAAGCACTCCGCTTTTGTCGACGAAGCTGGCCCGCACCGACTGGCCCTTGTTCTTCATCATCAGCTCGAACAGTTGCTCGTTGGTTGCGCCCGCAGGCGGGTCTTCGGCGGGGATCTCGATCTGCGCGCCCCCGACCAACGTCAGCAGGCTGCCCGTCATGTGGACGATCGAATCGGCCGTCGTGATCTCGACCTGCCGCGTGTCGTAGGTCCCGGTGCGGTTGGGGACGATCGCCATCACCTTCACCGGGCTGGTCACCGCCGGCTCGCACGCCGCGAGGAGGACGACGCCGCACAGCGCTCGAAATCTCATCCGGCGCTTTTACTACGGCTTTTTCAGCACTGTCCTGTTCGACCGGACCCTCGTCCGCAATCGTTGCGGTCGAGATTATCCCCCGGTAGGACCTCGCCCCATGACGAGCCAGTTCATCACCCAGCTGAAGCGGACCCATTCGTGCGGCGCAGTGCGCGCATCCAACATCGGCGAAGAGGTCATTCTCTTTGGTTGGGTTCAGTTCCGTCGCGACCACGGAAGCCTGGTGTTCATCGACCTGCGCGATCGCGACGGCCTCACCCAGATCGTCTTCGACCCCGATCTTTCCAAAGAGGCCCACACCCTCGCCGAACAGATGCGCAGCGAGTGGGTGATCGGCATCCGCGGCAAGGTCCGCTCGCGCGGTCAGCAGTTCTCGAAGAAGGAAAACAAGCTCGTCGCCGCCACCAACCCCAACCTGGCCACCGGGGAAGTCGAAATCGAAGTGATCCAGGCGACGGTGTTCAACAAGGCCGAGACCCCCCCGTTCGAAATCCAGGACGCGACCACCACCAGCGAAGAAAAGCGGCTCGAGTTCCGGTACCTCGATCTGCGGCGCGCTCCACTGCAGAAGACGCTGATGACCCGCTCGAAGATGAACGCGCTCACCCGCTCGTACCTCGTCGACAACGGCTTTCTCGAGCTCGAGACCCCGTTCATGGGCAAGTACACCCCCGGCGGAGCCCGCAACTTCCTCGTCCCCTCGCGGCTCAACCCCGGCAAGTTCTACGCGCTGGCCGAATCGCCCCAGCTCTACAAGCAGCTGTTCATGGTCGCCGGCTTCGACCGCTACTTCCAGATCGTGAAGTGCTTCCGCGATGAAGATCTGCGCGTCGACCGCCAACCCGAGTTCACCCAGATCGACGTAGAGATGAGCTTCGTCTCTCAAGACGACGTGTTCGCGATCATCGAAGGACTGATCAAGAAGCTCTGGAAAGAGGTGCTCGCGATTGACGTCCCGACTCCATTCCGGCGCATGGATTTCTACGAGTCGATGGACAAGTACGGGAACGACAAGCCTGACCTTCGCTTCGGGCTCGAGCACGTGCTGCTCACCGAGCTGATCAAAGAGCACGGCGTCGGCGGAGGCTTGCCGATGATGCTCGACGCGATCCAGAAAGACGGAATCGTCAAGGCGATGGTGCTTCCGGCTGCCTACGGAATGTCGCGCGCCGAATCGGACAAGCTCGAGGAATACGTCAAGGGC
The DNA here is from genome assembly GCA_043750125.1 of Archangiaceae bacterium. Classification (GTDB taxonomy): domain Bacteria; phylum Myxococcota; class Myxococcia; order Myxococcales; family Myxococcaceae; genus JAGSPQ01. The sequence continues at coordinate 7,717 of JAYVCD010000032.1, forward strand.
ATGGGCGCCGGGGGCCTGGCCCGCGCGAAGCTCAACGAGGCCGGCGAATGGACCCAGTCGCCCCTGAGCAAGACCATCTCGCCCGCACTGCGCGAGGCGATCAACGTCAAATGCGGCGCCAAGAACGGCGACCTGCTGCTCTTTCAGTTCGGCCGCCCCTCGCTGGTCCAGACGGTGATGGCCAACCTGCGCGTCCACCTCGCCAAGAAGGTGAAGCTCATTCCCGAGTTCGGCTCGGGCGGAAACTGGAACTTCCTCTGGGTCGTCAACCCCCCGCTGTTCGAGTACGACGAAGAGAACAAGACCTGGGCCGCCGCCCACCACGCGTTCACCCGGCCCCACGACGACTGCGTCGAGCTGCTCGAGAAGGACCCCGGCAAGGTGCTGTGCTGGCGGTACGACGTCGTCCTCAACGGGTTCGAAATCGGAGGCGGCTCGATTCGCCTTCATGACCCGGCCGTGCAGTCGCGCGTCTTCACCGCGCTCGGGATCCCCGAGGCCGAAGCCCGGCAGAAGTTCGGCTTCCTGCTCGACGCGCTCAAGTTCGGTGCCCCGCCCCACGGGGGAATTGCGATCGGAATGGACCGCCTGGCGATGTTGCTGTCCAACGCCGAGAGCCTGCGCGACGTGATCCCCTTCCCCAAGACGCAGAAGGGCACCGACCAGATGACCGGTGCTCCGGGCGAAGTCGATGAGCGCCAGCTGCGAGAGCTGCACGTGAAGGTCAACGCTCCACCCGCCCGCGTTTCCCCCCCCACCGAGACCCCATGAAAAAAGGCATCACGATCGTCGCCGCCGTCTGTTTTGGAGCCGCCTTCGGCGCCTGTGTCCGCAACGTGGTCAGCGATGCCCGCGCTCAGCCTTCCGCCGGCGGCACTCGGCTCGAGTACAAAGTGGTGGGCGCTTCGATGAGCGCGAGCGGCTACGAGAAAGATCTCAACGAGGCGGCGGCCGAGGGGTGGCGCTACTCCGGTTCGATCGGTCTGGGCGGCGCCAACTCCTTGCTTGTCGTCGAAAGAAACCGCTGACCCAGCGATTGTTGAAGCGCAGCCCGCTGCCGGTCCCCGCCCAGACGGTGTGGGACTGGCATGCGCAGGCCGACGCCTTCGCCCGCCTCAACCCCCCGTGGGATCCAGTCGAAGTTCTCGAGCGCACCGGCGGTCTGGAAGCCGGCGCCCGCACTGTGATTCGAATGAAGGTGGGCCCGGTGGATCAGACCTGGGTCGCGGTCCACACCCAGTGCGAGCCGAAAATCGTTTCAGGACACCCAGCAATCGGGGCCGTTCGCACGCTGGGTCCACACCCATCGCTTCCTCGATCAGGGCCCGAGCTCGATCCTCGAAGATGACCTCGAATTTGCGCTGCCACTGGGCGCCATCGGGGAGGCTTTTGCTGGAACGTTCACCCGTCGCGCGCTCGAGCAAGTCTTCGGTTACCGTCACCAGGTGACTGCCCTCGACCTCCAAAGACACGCCCGCTATTCCGGCCTTCCCCGCTTGAAGGTCGCGATCACCGGCGCAACGGGTTTGATCGGCACCGCGCTCTCGGCCTTCCTCACGACCGGGGGCCACGAGGTCCGGATGATGCGGCGCGGTCGCAGCGGCGCCGAAATCGACGCCGCCGCGCTCGACGGCGCTGACGCGGTGGTGCACCTGGCCGGGGCAGGGGTCGCCGACGGCCGCTGGAGCAAAAATCGGAAAGAAGAGCTGGTCCGCAGCCGGGTCGATTTCACCCGCGCGCTGGTGCAGACGCTTCAGGCGATGCCCAGGCCGCCCAGGGTCCTGGTGTCCGGCTCGGCCATCGGGATCTATGGCGATCGCGGGGACGAAGAGCTCACCGAGCGCTCAGCCCCAGGTCCGCGCAAAGACAACCGAGGAGCCGCCTTCCTCTCGAAGCTGTGTGAAGACTGGGAAGCCGAAGCGACCCGGGCCCAGGCTCTTGGAATCCGCGTGGTGCTCGCGCGCACTGGCGTCGTGCTCACCGCCCGGGGTGGGGCCCTGGCGAAATTGTTGCCGTCGTTCAAGCTCGCAGCCGGGGGCCCAATCGCCGGCGGCAAACAGTGGATGAGCTGGATCTGCCTCGAAGACGCGATCGGTGCCCTGCACCACGCACTCTTCACCGATGCCCTACAGGGTCCAGTGAACCTGGTCTCGCCTCACCCCGTCACCAATGCCGATTTCAGCAAGACCCTTGGCGCAGTGCTTTCACGCCCCGCGGTCATGCCCGTCCCGGCGTTTGCGCTTCGCGTCGCATTCGGTGAGATGGCCGACGGCACGGTGCTGCCCAGTCAGCGCGTCCTGCCCACAGCTCTGCAGGCGTCGGGGTTTGCGTTCGTGCACCCCCAGCTGGAACAAACGCTGCGCTTTACCCTCGGCAAAACCTGAATTTCGATGGCGTCGCGCCCGCGCTTTGCCGGCGTCAGCCCCTGAAATGGGCCTCAGCCATTCTTCATCTTCATTTCGTCAGCCGCCTTGTCGAGACGGCGCGGCGAAAGCTGCCGACGCGGCCCGGGAATCGAGTGGCTGACGTGCGGTCGCGAACGACCCGTTCGGCTCTGAATTCGGCTTTGGTTGCGGCGGTTGGCTAGTCTTGGAAAATGGTGTCTTCAATCCTCACCGCAGCTCTGCTCACCGCCGCGCCCGACTTCGGGTTCGCCTTCTCGAACGACACCGGCGAAAAACTGCTCGCCCTCGAGCCGCTGGCGGCGCCCGCCGAGATGAAAAAGGTGAGCTGTGACGGAAAGGTGCTCAACGTGACGTACCTGTCCGAGCAATCCACAGGCGCAAAAGACACGGGCCGACAGTCCGCGCGCAACTTCAGCCAGGTGAAGGGCTCGCTCTTCAAAGTGATGAGCGGCCGGGTGCCCGCCGACACCCAGTGCCTGCTCGGCACCGACGCGGCCTTCGCTTCGCGCAAGGTGTTGCCAGTCACCGCGACTCGTTCGACGAAGTGCGATGGGAAGTCTGCGGCGCTGGCCGCGAAGGTGGGAAGGCGGAAGGTCGCCAATTGCTTCTCAACCGGCACGTTTCCCGGAGGCAAGCTCGCGTTCGTCAGCTTCGTCCGCAAGGGCCCCAGCGCGCTGGTGGGCGTCGTGCTCGAACCAGAGCCCGGCGCGCCCGCGATGCGCGCGTTCCCAGCAACGGTCGACCACGAGGCTCAGAGCTGCTGGCGCGTCGACGACGGCTGTCAGTTCGACGAGGCGAGCTACCGGGTGAAGTTCGTCATGACCGGCGCCGCTGGCCTTGAGCTCTTCGCGTTGTGGGGGGGAGCCGAAGGCGAGAACGCCGAGTTGCTGCGGGTGAAGGGCAAAGAGCTGTCAGCGGCGCTGAGCGCCAGTCGGTACTGGTCTGCGGAATAGGGCGATCAGCATTCTTGATTGCTCGCGCCGCTGGCTGTGTCTCCCTCTGGTCATCGGGCGCAATTTTTGCGCTCTGCGGCCTGAATGCACCGCCAAGATGAGGCTCCTACATGCGCAGCCGCTCCCGTTTCGTGCATAGTTCGAAGGCTTTGGGCCCTGACGCCCAGGCCAAGGCTTCAGGCAATTCCAAATGACGACCCCTCTCCTCGACGCGCTCTTCACCACGCATGACGCAGCACGGATTCTCGGAATCCACCCCTTCACCGTCGGCAGGTGGATCGACCTCGGGCTGCTCAAAGCCCACCGCACCGCCGGAGGTCACCGACGCGTTCGCGGCCCCGACCTGCGCCGCTATCTGCTCGAGCACGACATGCCCGTGCCCCAGGATCTCGCCAATTCCGGAGGCACCCGGCTCAAGCTGCTGATCGTCGACGATGAGCAACTGATGCTCAACGCGCTGAAACGCTCGTTCCGCCCGTTGGCCTCGGAAGTCGAGCTCACCGTCACCACCTCGGCCGTCGACGCGTTGCTGCTGCTCGCCGACATTCGCCCCGACGGAATGCTGATCGACATCAACATGCCCGATCTCGATGGCTTCGAAGTCTGTCGCCGGGTGCGCGCCTTCAAACCTCTTCAAGACGTGAAGCTGGTGGTGATGACCGCCCTCTACCGATCCGACATCGTCGGCAGTGCACTTCGTGCCGGAGCCGTCGCCTGTCTCGCCAAGCCCATCGACGTGAAGGAAGTCCTCGTGCTGATCGGTGGCGCCCAGCCTGCCGTCATTGGCGCACCGAAGACTGCCCGGCGCGGCCGCACCAGCCCCTGAGTTACGAGCAGCCCGCGTCGAAATTGCTCGTCGGCCTCGGGCTGAACACCGCGCTGCCTCCAACACTGCAGCCGTTGACCGCGTTGATTCGCACCCGGCCCACGCCCGCGCCGCCGCCGCCTACTCCCGCCGGGTTCAACGAATGATTGTTTCCGGCAGTCGCGGCCACACTTCCCGTCGCGCGATTGGCTCCGCGGCCTCCCGCATTGAGGCTCGTGCCTCCCGTTGCGGCTTCGTCCTTTCGAACGTTCCCGCTCGATCCGTTCTGACCTCCGAAGAAGAGATCCGAGCCTTCTCCCCCAGAGCCCCCGTTGGCGGTGACCGCTCCGGTCGGGCCGACAATCACGAACAGCCCTTCGAGCAACACCCCTCCGCCTTCCCCCCATGGGGACCTTCGAGCACCCACGCCGTCCACAGCGTCCCGTCCGAATCGAACAGCCCGCGATTCGAGAAGTGCTGATTCGGCACGCTTCGGATTTTCAGCGCACCCAGGTTCAACGACTGCCCCCAGTCGAGTTCGTGCACCTGGGTCAACCCCTGGCTCAGCAGGTACTCGCGCACCCCCAGGCCATAGAAAATTTACAGGTGGGGAAATTCGACCTGCAGCCGCTTGAGGGTGTCGACATTGAGGTGGTCGTAGTGGTTGTGGCTGATCATTACCGCGTGAATCGGAGGAAGGTCTTCGAACTTGATCCCCGGCGGACGAACCCGATGCGGGCCGACGAACGTGGACGCGGGCAGGGGCCGGGCTTTTCCGGACTGGCACTTCGCCCCGCAATCGATCGTCGGGGCCCTTGCGCTCTGCGTTATGGTGCGCGCGCGTGACAGCGATCGCCAGCCACCCGGTGGGCGCCTTGCCTGCTCCTTCTCGGCAAGCGCTCGCGGTCGAGACCGAGCTCAAGACCTTGCTGGGCGGCCGCGTCTCGCACACCGATCAAGATCGCCTCAGCTACGCGCGCGACATGTGGCCGCTGGCACTGCTGTGGGTCCGGGCGGGGCGCACCCCGGCTCCTCCCGATTTGATCTGTTGGCCGAAGTCGGAAGCCGAAATCATCAGCGTCATTGCGCTGGGCCGCAAAGAGCGTCTGGCCCTCATTCCCTACGGAGCCGGCAGCGGGGTGTGTGGCGGCATCTGGGCCCTGCATGGGGGCATCACCCTCGATCTCAAGCGCCTGGATACCATCGGCGAAGTCGACGAGCGCCACCACACCGTCGACGTAGGCGCCGGAGTCATGGGCGAAACGCTCGAGCGGCGGCTCAACTCCCGGGGCTGGACCCTGGGCCATTTCCCCTCGTCCATCTACATGTCCACCGTCGGCGGGTGGCTCGCGGCCCGCAGCGCCGGCCAGCTGTCGAGCAAGTACGGAAAAATCGAAGACATGGTGGCCTCGGTCACTTTCATCACCGGCACCGGCGAGAAAATCGTCACCCCCGAACGGCCCTTCAGCGGCCCCGACCTGGCCCAGGTGCTGATCGGGTCGGAAGGGACCCTGGGGATCTTCACCTCGGCCCGGCTGCGCGTCTTTCCCCTCGCCACCGGGAAGGTGTTTCACGGCTTCGAATTCAAGAGCGTCCCCGACGGGCTCGAGGCGATTCGACAGATCTTCCGCGCCGGCCTTCGACCCGCGGTGGTGCGCCTTTATGATCCGTTCGACACCGCGATGGTCGGAAAGGGCAAACCCGCGACCGTCAAGGCCGAGCCCAGCGCGATTCGACGGCACCTCATCCCCGCCTTGCTTCGGGTCGTCGCGCCGCAAACCCTGGGGCGCCCGCAGATCTTCAACTCTGCCACCCGGCTGTTCGCCAAGAGCCGACTGATCTTGATGTTCGAAGGCGACGCGGCCCGGTGCGAAGAGGAAGACCGCGCCGCCCGCGCACTCTGCGCCGGGCTCGGGGCCACGGATCTCGGCGAAGAGCCCGGCAAGCACTGGTACGCCAAGCGGTACGACGTGTCGTATCGAATGTCGAAGGTGATCGACGCCGGTGCGTTCGCCGACACGATGGAAGTCGCGACCACCTGGGACAAGGTCTACCCGGTCTACGAGAAGGTCCGCGCCGCCGCGAGCCCCCACGCGTTCGTCCTCTGTCACTTTTCCCACGCGTACCTCGAAGGCTGCTCGCTCTACTTTTCGTTCGTCGGCTCGGCCGGCTCGCAAAGCCAGCTGCTCGAGAAGTACGACGCCCTATGGAGAGACGCGCTCTCGGCCGCAACCAGCGCCGGAGCCAACGTCAGTCACCACCACGGAATCGGGATCTTCAAGGCCCGCGCCCTTCAGGATTCTCTGAACGAGGGGCGGACTCTGCTCGCCGCGCTCAAGCGCCACTTCGACCCCGACGGGGTGATGAACCCCGGCAAGCTCGGCCTGAACGGAATGGCGACCTGACCCCCGCGCTCGACACCGCCCTGGGCGCCCTCGCCGTGCCTGGCCCCGCGGGGCCGACGCTCGTCCCGTCTTCCACCCGGCAGCTCACCGAGGCGCTGCAAATCCTCGCCTCTCAGGGGGCGTCCCTCAACAAGCACGTCCACCTCTCGCTCGGCGAGCTGAAGCAGGTGACGAAGATTTTGCCCCGCGCAGGAACAGTCGAGGTCGGCGGCGGTCTGGTGCTGGCCGCGCTCGACGCCGCGCTCGCCGCCCACCAGCTGACCCTCGGGCCGCTGTCCCCGCGCGCCCGGGCACTGACCCTCGCCGAGTTCCTCGAAGGCCCCGATGCCGGGCTGCGCGCGATTCCCGGCGGAGGTCGGCTCGAGCCAATGTGCCTTGCGATCACCGTCGTGCTGGCCGACGGCCGCGTCTACCGATCTCACCCCAGCCCCCGAAGCGCCGCGGGCCCGGACCTCGTGGCGTTGATGCTCGGGGGCCAGCGCCGCCTGGGCGTGATTACCGAGGCGGTGGTGCGCTGCTTCCCGTTTGCTCCCGCCCGCCGCAACCAGGCGTTCAGCTTTCCTTCGGCCGATGCGTTCGTCTCTGCGCTGATGGCCTGTCTTGCCGACGGGGTGTGGTTCGAGTCGGTGCGGGTCGAGACCCGGTCTGATCGCGCCCAGGTCGAGCTCAACTGCCTGGGCACCGACGAAGCAGTCGAGCGTGACTTCAACACCATCGCCCGTCGCGCCTTCGATGTCGGCGGGCGCCCCGCCGGCCGGCTCACCGGGGAATTTCCCTTAGCCGATTCCAAAGGAAACCCGTGGGACGAACAGGAAGTGACCTGGGACGCGATTCGGATTTCGGTCGCCGCGTCCTCGCCGCTCGAGCTGCATCGCCTTTCGCTCGCGAGCGTGATCGCGCGCGGTGACATTGCGGGCTTGTCGCTCAGCCGCCCGGGGACCTGGAACGCTGCGTCGACTGCGCTCGCTGCTGCGATCGACCCCCACCGGGTCCTGGGAGGCCCTCCATGACAACCCCGCTCGCAAAACATTCTCACGCGCTGACGATGTGCACCTACTGCCCCAAGGTGTGCCGCTTCTCCTGCCCCGTCTCAGAGGCCACCGCGAACGAGTCTCACAGCGCCTGGGGAAAAATGACCACCGCCCACCAGGTCGCCCTCGGTCAACGGCGAATGGACGAGAGCGCCAGCAAGGCGATCCACGCCTGCACCGGGTGCGGCCGGTGCAAGAGCTTCTGCAAGCACGACAACGAAGTGGGAGACGCGCTGTTCGCCGCCCGTTCCATCGCCCGCGCCGAAGGACTGCAGCCCCAGGGCGCCGCCACCACCATGGCCACCTTCACCCAGTCCGGAAATCCTTTTGGCCAGTCGCTGGGCGAAGTGGTCGCGCGGTTCAAAGCCCAGACCCCGATGCGCTACCCGCTGTTTCCCGGCTGCGGCACCCTGGTCAAGCGCACCGGGCTGATCGACGACGCGCTCACCGTGGCCAATGCCTTCGGCGCTCCGATGGGCGTTTGCAAGGCCAGCACCCGCTGCTGCGGCTACCCGCTGTACGCCGGGGGAGCCACCTTGCAGTTCGTCGAGCACGCGAAGTCTTTCGCCGCCACCCTCGAGCACTACCCCGAGCTGGTGGTGATGGATCCCGGCTGCGCCCACACCCTGGCGGTCGTCTACCCGAAGTTCGAGATCAAGCTCCCCTCGCGCATTCGCACCCTCTACGAAGTGCTCGCGGACAACCTTCCCCACGCGCCGATCAAGCCCCCGCTGGACGAGACCGTCGGCTACCACGACGCCTGTCACCTCGGCCGGGGCATGGGCCAGTACGAACAGCCGCGGGCGCTGCTGTGGCGAGCGGTGAGCCACGTGCTCGAGGCGCCCAGCAGCCGGGCCGAAGGGGGCTGCTCGGGCGGAGGCGGGCTGTTGCCGCGCACCATGCCTGAAGCCTCGGTCGAGATCGCGCGGCGGCAAGCGCTGGAAGTCTCTTCGGGTGGGCAGAGCGTGGTGACGGCGTGCGCCACCTCGAAGCGGATGTTCGAACGGGCAGGCAAAAAAACGGAGGATCTGGTGTCCATCTTGCGGCGGTGGCTTGAATGAAGACTTTCTTCGTCGTCAATCCGGCCAGCGCCAACGGCACCACTGGGAAACGGTGGGCCGAGCTGCAGGGAAAGGTGGCGCGCGCGATCCCGGACTTCGATCACGCGTTCACCCAGCGCCCGATGCACGCAGTCGAGCTGACGCGGGCGGCGATTCACAAGGGCTACGCGTGCGTGGTCGCCGTCGGTGGGGACGGCACCATCAACGAGGTCACCAACGGGTTTTTCGAAAACGGAAAGGTGATCAACCCCCAGGCGGCGCTGGGAGTCGTCTCGCGCGGCACCGGCGGCGATTTTCGAAAGACCTTCGGCTGGGACACCGACTTCGACCTCGCGCTGAAGCGGGTCGCCTCGGGCACCAACATTCCCTTCGATGTGGGCGAGCTCGAGTTCCGCGCCCACGATGGCCAGACCGGGCGCCGCTACTTTGCGAACATCTGCAGCTTCGGCGTGTCCGGCGTCGTGGACCAGGAAGTCAACCGCACCAGCAAGCTGCTCGGGGGGAAGCTGTCGTTCATGTTCGCCTCGGCCAGGGCGATGATGAAGTACGACGATCGCAAGGTGCGCTTTTCCGCTGACGGAGGCCCCGAGGAAGAAGTCCTCGTCACCACCCTCGCGGTCGCCAATGGAAAGTACTTCGGAGGGGGAATGAAGGTCGCTCCCGACGCCGAGGTGAACGACGGGCAGTTCGACGTGACCCTCTGGAGCGGCTACGGCCTGATGGACTTCGCCCTCAAGCAGTCGAGCATCTACAGCGGTGAGCACGTCAACTGGGCCGGCACCCGCCGCCTGCGATGCAAGACCTTTACCGCCCAAAGCGCGCAGGAAGTGCTGATCGACTGCGACGGGGAACAGCCTGGAAAGCTGCCCTGCACGATGACGATTCTGCCCGCGGCAATTCAGCTGAGGACCTGATGGAACCGCCGTGGCCGATCACTTTGACGGTGCAGGTGGCGTGGGGCGAGATGGATGCCTTTGGTCACGTCAACAACACCGTCTACCTGCGGTGGTTCGAGTCGGCGCGAATCATGTATTTCGAAAAGCTCGGCGTCGCGACCACGCTCGATTCCGGCTCTGAGGCCTGGCCGCTGCTCGCGCACTCGTCCATCGATTATCGGGCGAAGGTCGTCTACCCGGACACGGTCGACATCTCGGCCCGCGTCACCCATCTGGGAAATACCTCGTTCGAGATGTCCTACCGCGCCTCGTCCACCCGGCAGCAGAAGCTCGTCGCCGAGGGAAAGGCCGTGGTGGTGATGGTCGACCCGAAGGCGGGAACCAAGGTGCTCTTGAATCCAGAGCTCCGCTCGAGAATCTCCACCTTCGAGCGGCTCTGAGCTCTGCTCAGCCCTTGATCATCATCACCGCCACCACCCAGCTCACCACCGCCAGCCCGTAGAGGCCGACCGCCGCGAGGATCTTCAGCGGCTTTGATTCGGTCCGCCTCGCGATGGCCACTGCCCCCGCGCCCGCTGCTGCCCCGAGCAGGCCGAGCAAGGCTCCTCCCAGCACGGCCAACACCACGGTGGGCGCGAAGTAGGCCATCGCCGCCGCGTTCTTTGCCGCTTCCTGGCCCAGCCGATCGCTGCAGCCTTTGCAGTGGGTCAAGTCTGCCCCCGCGCATTGAGGACAGGCAAAGGCGCCGCAGCGGGCGCACGCGAACCGCGCCGCTGCGCTGTGGACCGCGCAGAGGCTGCCCACCACCGCCGGCGCCGGTACAACGTGCTTCGCCGAGAGCGGAATCTTCTCGCCGCGTTCGTTGAACAGGTCCGTCTTCGGACCCATGAAGCCTTTGGTCCGTTTGAGCTCAAAGGGTGCTCCGCCAATCGACAGCGGCCACTGGCCCTTTCCCGACAACTTCTGCTCATGCACCGACGCGCCGTTCTCGAGCACGACGATCTTCCCAGCGGGGAACGCTGCCCCGAGCTGCACTCTTCTTCCGTCTACCGACCACCCTTGTGCCATCGAGCCCCCCTTCACAAAACCTCAGGCGTGCGAAATGGGCCCACCCTATTTCAGCCCTTTCGAGAATTCGAGGGACAGGCTGCCCTTTCCAACCCGACTGGCCGCCCCCAGGTGCAGCGGCGATGTCGGCAGCAATCTCGCAGGTCAGCTCGTCGAGCTCGATCACGTTCAACCGCAGCCAGTTTGCCGCGAACTGGGGAGTCGCTCAGGGCTACTGCAGCCAGAAGTACGCAGAGGCGATCAACGATCTTCCCGCCACCACCTTCGACTTCTGGGTCAGCTGCGCCAGCGTGCGGTCCTTCTCGGCGTACTTCTGCTCTTCCTGCTGGCGCAGCGCGGCCAGCCGCTTGCGGTACTCGCGTTCCAGCCGCTCAGACTGCGCCCGCTGCTTCAACCGCTCGGTCGAGTCGTCGATCGTCAGCACCTTGCGCCGGGCGAGTTCCCACTCTTCGCGCCCCTTCACCACCGCCGCTCGGGGTTGCAGCAGGCAGTCTTCCGCAAAGCGATCGGCCCGCTCTCGCGCCGCGTCGAGCTCGAGCGCGTTCTTCCGTTCGGCCACCCGCGTCAGCTCGTCCTTCGCCGCGACCAGCGCCTTCTCGTGCTCGAGCGTCACCGAGACCGGAGGGCTCTTTCGGGTCTGCTCTTCCGTCGCTCCCAGCCGCGGAAACTGCTCGGCGTCGGCCAGCGACAACGCGCGAAACGAGTCGCCGTCTCGCACCATCACCAGGTGCATCACCTTCTCTTCTGCCTTCAGCCCCGACAGCTCGACCCGGTACGCAAACCACCAGCCCTCTTTGCCCGCCAGAGTTCCCAGCTTGTCCGGCAAAGTCGAGGCGTCGAGCGCGAGGTAGCTGACCGCGTCGTTGGTCCGGGTGCGAACTTCCTTCGCCGCGTGCTGCAATTGGCGCCGACCGGTGGCCCGCTCACCCAGCACCGAGCCCGTCAGCGCCTGCGCCGACTTCACCCGCTCACCGACCTTCACCTTCGCCTGCTCGCCTGCGATCTTCAGCCGCCGCCGCACGTCGCCATCGAACCGCTCGAGCAACAACGAGCGCGCTTCGGTCATGCGCAGGTCGATTCGGGTCTCGAGGTCTTTTTGCAGCGCTTCGAAGGCCGCGTTGATTTCTTCCGGCAATCGGCACGATTGGTAGATGTCCAGAATCCGCTTCTCGAAGTCGACGCCATTTTCCAGCGCTCCGAGGATCTCGTCCGAGGCGCCGAACACTCCGTCGAAGAGGTTCAGCTTCTTCTCGAGCAGCTCGTACAGCCGCGCGTCGGCCGCGTTCTGACGGTTCAAGAAGTTGAGCACCAGCACATCGCGCTGCTGCCCGTACCGGTGGCATCGGCCGATGCGCTGCTCGATCCGCTGCGGGTTCCAGGGCAGGTCGTAGTTCACCACCAGGTTGCAGAACTGGAGGTTCAGCCCTTCGGCACCGGCCTCGGTCGACAACAGAATCTGCGCCGAATTTCGAAACCGCTCGACCAGCGCCATCCGCTCTTCGGGCGTGCCCGCGTCTCCCGACAGCAGTGCGATCTTTCCTTCCCACCCGTTGGCCGAGAGCAGGTTGTAGAGGTACTTCTGGGTCCGCTTGCTCTCGGTGAAAATCACCGCCTTCTCGGGCCACTGGTGGGCGCGGGCCACGGTAAACACCCGATCCAACGCGCGCTTCAGCGCCTCGCCCTTGGCGTTGATCGTGATCTTCGCCGCGCGGTCGGCGTACGCGCGCAGCTCGAACAGCTCGCTGGTCAGCGTCTTCACCGACGCCGGGCGCGAAGGCTCGTCGGCCCATTCTTCAGCCTCTTCGGCGTAGTTCTTCGCGTCTTCCGAATCGAGGAACAGGTCTGCCGCCGCCGACAGCTTGGCGTTCTTGATTCGCGCCTCGAGCGAGTCGGCCAGCTTCGCCAGCGTCGGAGCGATCGCAAACGTCGAGGACGCCAACAGCTTGCGGTACACCAGCGTCAACAGCGTCTTCTTTCCCGGCTCGATCGCCGCCGCTTCGCTGCGCCGCAGGTACTCGCTCACGTCGTCGTACAGCCCCTGCTCTTCGGTCGAAGGCGCGAAGTCTTCGACCACGCTGCGACGATTGGTGAACCGCACGTACTCACGCACCTGCCGCCGCAACGTTCGCTGCACCACCGGCGCCAGCCGTTCTTTGAGCGCGATCGACGCCGACTCGGACAGCCCGCCGTGGTCTGCGTCGACCGGGTAGTGGGTCTTGAAGGCATCTTCCGGCCCGAGGATCTGCTCGTCGATCAACGACAGCAGCCCAAACAGCTCGGTCAGGCTGTTCTGCAGCGGAGTCGCGGTCAGCAGCAGCTTGGGACGATCTTTGAGCGCCGCCCGCAGCGCCTTGCCGGTCTTGTTTCCCGGCTTGTGCGAATTGCGCAGCCGATGGGCCTCGTCGATCACCACCAGGTCCCAGGGAATTGCCGACAGCAGCTCAGGTCTTCCGGCCGCGAAAGGAATCGAGGCGATCACCGGCATCGCCTGGTCGAAGCAGTTGCCCGTGGCGCGCACCGTCCGGCCGTCCACCACCATCGTCTCGAGATCGAACTTGCTGCGCATCTCGGCCTGCCACTGAGATCTCAACGTGGCCGGGGTGAGAATCAACACCCGCCCTTTTCCTTCCGCACACAGCTGGGCAATCACGATTCCCGCTTCGATCGTCTTCCCCAGCCCCACCTCGTCCGCGAGCAGACAGCCTCCGCGGCTCATCGCGTCGAGCGCGAACGCGGCCGCTTCCACCTGGTGCGGGTTCAAGTCGACCTTCGCATCCGACAGCGCGCGAGCGACCCGGGCGTTGCCGTCACCCCCGCGCGCGAGCAGCTCTTCGGCGACCAGACGCTGGTGAAAGCGCGTCAGCGCAGAGCCTCTTTCTTCGATGACAGGGGGAACTGAAACCTCGGCTGCGAACATGTAGAGCCATTGTGCTGGCCCCGATCCACTTCGCAAGTCCATGTTCTACAGAGCCGATTTACCGCCTCGCGCGCGATCGCCTTGTAAGCGCTTCAGCGACATCGAGGTGTGTTGGTGTGGGCTTTTGCCCGTCAAGGATCTTCGTAGCGGGGGTGCAAATACTTGCGCAGCTTCTTCGCCACGTAGTCGCGCGCGAAGCCGCGCCACAGCCCGCCCGGATCGCTCGACTCGCACTTCACCGAGCTGTCAGAGACTTCCAGAATCGCACTGAAGTCGACCCGCATGATGTTGCCGGAAACCCACACCCGCTCTCCCGACCAGCTCTGGGACACGCCGAACCTGCTCTTCCAATAATCGAGCAACTGCTGAACGCGGGCGTGGGCTTCAGCGGTCGAGAACTTGTGGCCGACTTTGAGGGTGATTGTTTCTGGGCCCAGCTTCTTCACGTCCGTCGAAACGGATCCCGAGAGGCACAGGCTGATGAGGACCGCGGTGATCATCGCGGATTCCTTTTACAGCCACTGCAGCTCGGAAGAGAAGCCAACTGGGCATAGATGCGACGATCTGCAAAGCGCGGAATTCCCGTCGGGCGGCTCTTCCAGAAATTGATCGCGATCGTCAACCGCAACTTCGGCTCGCGCGGCAACCTTCGCCCCGGAATCTGGTTGGTTGCGTCCAGCACCCCGTGGGTCAAAGCCCCACCGAACCACACGTAGCGGTTGGGTAGCGGTTGCACCAGATCCAATGCCAGGTTGTCAGGCGCCATCGCCGCGTTCTCGGGGTTCGGCGCTTCGCGGGTCACGGCGAGCAGCCCCCCCCGACAGCGATTCAAGAACAGCACCGAAGAAATCGCCGGGTGCACCTGAGGTCCGCCGCTTTGCGCCAGCCGTTCGTCAAGGTCGCGGTGGAAGTCGACCTGCACGTTGGAAGTCCGCATTCGCGACAGCCACCATTCGACGCCCGCAAAATTTCCCGGAGCCCTCGCGCGCAGCTGCTCGATCGCCTCTTCGACCACGTTCGATGGCGCGGACTCGCACCCGAACCAGAATGTCGTCTGGTAGGTGCGCCGCAGCCGTTGCTCACCCAGCGCCTCGACCGCTCTTTTCAGCCGACGGAACAGCGGCCCGGGCAGCGCGTCGTCCGACAGCCGCACCAACCCGCGGGTCACTTCGGGGAAATCGAAATCGCCAGGTCGCGCACTTCACCTTCGGCCTGGGCAGGCGGCAGCATTTCCATCAGCGCCGACACCGTGGGAGCCACGTCGACCACCCGGATTTGATGGGGGTAGTAGCCCGGCTTCACCCCCCGCCCCAGCAGCAGCAGCGGCACCATCACGTCGTACGAGTAGGGCGAGCCGTGCGAGGCCCCGGCCACCTCGACCTCGCTCACCCTTCCTTGCTTCAGCAGCATCAGCACGTCTCCGCTGCGGTCGGGGTGAAAGCCGGCCCGCAGGTACGGCAGCCACCCCGGCGACGCGTCGGCTCCGAACAGATCTTCGCGCGCCACCGCCAGCGCTACGTCCGGCTGGCGGGCCAGCCACGCCGCGGTAAATCGGCGAACCACCGCCAGGTCGAGCTTCTTGTCCGCGATCGCCTTCTGGTCCAGGTACACGTCGGCCTCTTCGATCGCGCTCACCAGGCGGCCGGCGTTGAACTTCGTCCCGAGCTCTTTTTCGAGCGCCTTCTCGAGCGTGGTCGGGTTGAAGCGCACGGCGTCGAGGCCCAGGGCGGCCCACTGCTCGGGGATGTTCGCTCCGCCGTGGTCGGCCGAGAGCACCACCAACAGGTTGGCCCTTCCGCCTGCCGCTTTCTCGGCAAACGCAATCAGCTCGCCGATCGCGCGGTCCAGCCGCAGCACGTGGTCCTGCGCTTCCCACGAGTACGGGCCGAACAGGTGGTAGGTGCGGTCGAACGCAGAGAGGCTGACCGAGAGCAAATCGGGAATGTCGTCTTTCCCCAGCGCCTCCCCGTCGATCGCCGCCTTGGCAAAGCCCACCATCACTTCGTTGAACATCGGCGAGGTTGCGAGCGCCGAGTACGACTGGGGGCCGGGCTGGGCCAGACCTCCATTGAGCGGGTGGGGAAATTTCTTGCCCAGCCCGTACGCGTCGCTTTCCCCGGCTCGGTCGTCCTCGCCGATGTACTGAGCGACCGGCTCGAGCAGGCTCCACTCTTTGCCGAAGTAGGCGTCGGGCAGCTTCTTGTCGTTGAAGGTCTTCACCCAGGCCGGAAATTCCTTCCGGTAGTAGGTGCCGGTGACGAACTTGCCGACCTCTTCGGAAAACCACCACGCCTCACCGAGCTTGCCGCCCATCGCGATGGCCGACCGGGCCTTGCCGCTGATCGAGACCGACTTCCCGCGCGACTGGGTCGATTGGCGCAAGCGGTCCGACAGCGTCTCGGCCAGCAGGTTCAAAGGCGAGACATCGTCCTGGCTCAGCGGGGCTTCGAGCACCGGGTGATTGGGGTCGGCGAAGATCCTTTCCAGCTTCCCGGTGGCGCGGTTGAGCACCCGGTTCGACGCAATTCCGTGGCGCGCGGGGTTGGTCCCGGTGGCGAGCGTTGCGTGACCTGCCGCCGTCACGGTCTCGGCATAGTCGTACCGCGCGGTGGGAAAGCTCGCCCCGTCCCGGACCAGCGTCAACAGGCCCGCCTTGAACTTCGGGCGGCTGCGCAGGAACACGTCCGAGCCGAACGCATCGACGGTGATGAACAGCGTCAGCTTCGGAGCCTTGGCCGACGCAGAGCCTGCGCCTCCCAACACCGACACCACCATCAACGCCCGCAAGGTGGCCCAGCGACGCAAGAAATTCATGCGCGCACTGTGCTGAGAAAGGGGCGGGGCGGACAGCGAAAAGTGTGTTACTCGCTGCAAGCAACCATGGCGGTCGAAGCGCGCTTGAGGGTGATTTACGGCGACACCGATCAAATGGGAGTCGTCTACTACGCCAACTATTTTCGCTACTTCGAGTTCGCGCGCGGCGAGTACTTTCGGGCCCGGGGGGGCTCGTACGTGGACGTAGAGAAAGGAGGGCACCGCCTGCCGGTCTACGAGGCTTCGTGCAGCTACCGCGCCCCGGCCCGCTACGATGACCTGCTGGTCGTCAAGGTCAACCTCGGCGAGGTGCGCCGGGCCTCGCTGGTCTTTGAATACGAAGTTCGCAAAGAAGGTGACGACGCGATTCTCGTTACCGGCCAGACTTCCCACGCGTGCATCAACTTCGAAGGACGCCCGACCGCATTGCCTGAACAGGTCGTCCGCTTGCTGAAACCTTAACTGCCAAAGGAAACCCCGAATGGATCGCAACCTTGCTCTGGAAGTCGTTCGCGTCACCGAGATGGCCGCCATCGCGTCCGCGCGCTTGATGGGCCGGGGAAACAAGGACGAATCGGACCAGATGGCCGTCGATGCGATGCGCAAAGCGTTCGACGCGCTGCAGATCGACGGGACGGTGGTGATCGGCGAAGGCGAGCGCGACGAAGCGCCGATGCTCTACATCGGGGAGCGGGTGGGAAAGATGGGCCCGGGGACCACGCCGGTCGACATCGCCCTGGATCCGCTCGAGGGCACCAACCTCTGCGCGTTCGGCCGGCCCGGCGCGATCTCGGTCATCGCGATCGGGGCCCGGGGGATGCTGCTCAACGCCCCCGACACCTACATGCAGAAGATTGCCGTCGGCCCCTCGGCCCGCGGGGCGATCGATCTGTCGAAGTCACCCACCGAGAACCTGCAGAACATTGCCAGGGCGAAGAAGCGCGAAGTCGAGGACCTGACGGTGATGATCCTCGACCGCGAACGCCACCTCGAGCTGATCAAGGAAGTGCGCGAGGCGGGCGCGCGGGTTCGGCTGATCGAAGACGGAGACGTGGCCGGGGCCGTCGCCACCTGCTTCGAAGAGACCGGCGTCGACGTGTTGATTGGCACCGGCGGGGCCCCCGAGGGGGTGATCGCCGCGGCCGCGGTGCGCTGCGTCGGAGGCGAGATGCAGGGGAAGCTCAAGCCCCGCAACAATCAGGAAATCGCGCGCGCCGCGAAGATGGGCATTACGGACATGAACAAGATCTACACCGCCGAAGAGCTGGCCCGGGGCGAAGTGATGTTCGCCGCCACCGGCGTGACCAGCGGCGATTTTCTCAAGGGCGTCCGCTTCTTCGGCGGCGGCTGCGAGACCCACTCGGTGGTGATGCGCAGCAAGACCGGCACGGTGCGCTACATCACGTCTACCCACCGGTTCGACAAGAAGCCCGGCTACGTTCTGTAAAGCAGGCCGCACCCACCGTCAGCACAGAAAAGAGGGACACCCACATGGCAGGCGCGACCCGTTCGATCGTCATCAACGCTTCGATGGAAAAGTTGTTTGCGGTGATCACCGACTACGAGAAGTACCCGGAGTTTCTGCCCGAGGTGAAGAAGATCCGCCTCGGGCCTCGCAAGGGAAACGAAGTCGAGGTCCACTACGAAGCCGAGATCGTCAAGACCATCAAGTACGCGCTGAAGCTGAAAGAGGAAAAGCCGAACAAGGTCAGCTGGTCCTTCATCGAAGGCGAGTTCATGAAAGACAACAAAGGCGGCTGGGTGCTCGAGGACCTCGGCGGAGGAAAAATCAAGGCCACCTACAACATCGAAGTCACCGTCGGAATGTTGGTCCCCAAGGCGATCATCACTGCGTTGATCGACACCCAGTTGCCCAAGACGCTCGAGGCTTTCAAGAAGCGCGCAGAGGCTTGATCCAGTTGGCCCTGCGGCCCCCCTGCATTAGAATCAAGGTGCCTGACAGATGTGGCAGGTCGGTTGCCCAGGTCCGCGGGCAAGCCGTTGATTTAGTTCGGCGGCGATGGGGTCCTCAACTTGCAATCATCAAGCTCAAGAACCGTTTTGCAGCTGGGGCGCACTGAAGGGTAGGGAGGAACACTGAATGCTCGATGTCTTCATCATTGAGGAGCTCAAACGCCGGGAACGGGAACGCTCGAAGCACGAGCGCAGCCGACCTGCGCTCGAGATCCCCGCGCCGGATCCTGACCGCGACGATGAGGACGAAGAAAATCGTCGGTCGGAAGAGAAGCAAGATC
>JAYVCD010000033.1:0-8056 GCA_043750125.1 Archangiaceae bacterium
CCTGTCGCGCTTCGGCGGGCACAAGCACGCCGCGGGGCTGTCGATTCTGCCCGAGCACCTGCCGGTGTTCATCGCCGCGTTCGAGAAGCTCGCCAACGCGCGGCTGACCGATGAGGACCTCGTCGGCCGCTGCAAGATCGACGCGTTCGTCCGCCTGGGCGAGGTCGACGAGGCGGCCGTCGAAGCGCTGGGGCAGCTGGCTCCCTTTGGAATGGGCAACCCCGAGCCCGTCCTCGCCTCCCGGGGCCTGGTCGCGATGCCGCGCGTGCTCGCCTCGAAGCAGCCCGGAGAGCCCGGACACCTCAAGCTGTCGCTCGAAGCAGCGCCGCAGCTCGACGTGATTGGCTTCCGCCTCGCCGACAAGCTGTCGCTCACCGAAGGCCCGGTCGATCTCGCCTACCAGATCAGCGTCGACGAATTTCGCGGGATCAGCCGAGTGCAGCTGAAGCTCAAGGACCTTCGCGCTTCGGCTTGAGCCGCAGCTGGCTTTCAGGGAATGCGCACCCGCGCCACGCCGTCGCGAATGAAGCTTCCCAGGTAGAGCCACCCGTCGTGCTCGAGCACCGTCGAGACCGGGGAGTAGCTGTCGGCCGCCCGGTACTGCAGCGTCTCGACCGCCTGTCCGTTCTCGTCCACTGCGACCACAAACGCGTGGCGCTCAGGCGCCGGCTGCACCGCTTTGGGCAGCCGCGCGATCGCTTTGCGGACTGACGGCCACCCGGCCAGCGAATCCACCAGCGGGTTGCGGGGCGAGCCCAGGGCCACCCAGAAAACCCGCCGGCTCTTCGAATAGCGAACGTTGTCCGGAAACCCGGGCAGCACAATGAACAGCTCTTTTTGCCCCGCGCGCTCGCCCTTGAGCCAGATCTTCCAGAGGCGATAGGCGCCCATCTCGGCCACCACCACCCATTGCGCGTCGGGGCCGAGCGCGACTCCGTTGGCGAACGAAAGTCCTTCGCCCAGGCGCGTGACCTGCTTCGTCGCCGGGTCGTATTTCAGCAGTCGGCCGGAGGTCTGGTGCTCGAGCAGATCTTCGGTGAAGTGCTCGACCGAAAAGTGCGCCGAGGCGTCGCTGAAATAGATGACCCCGTCGGCATCGATGTCGAGGTCGTCGGTGAACTTGAACGGCACGCCTCCTTCGGTCGTGGCCAGCGTTTCCAGTTTGCCTTGAAGATCCAGCGCGAGCAGGCCCCGGTGCGCGTCGCAGATGATCAGCCGGCCGTCCGGGTGGTAGGCGAGCGCCAGCGGTCGCCCATGGGTATCGACGAGCACCTCGGCGGCGTCACTTCCCACCGCCAGCCGCACCACCCGGCCATCGGCCAGCCCGGTCACCAGCCGCCCCTGCGCATCGAAGGCCACGGCCTCGGGTCCGACCAGCTGCCGCGCCCACCACTCGACCGGCTTGAGCCGATCATTGAGCGCGAACACTCCGGTCATCGCCATCGGCTCAGGCGGGACCCACGCCTGCGGCTCGAGTGCGCTCGGCGCGAGGAAGAGAAACCCGAACAGCGCGAGTCCGACGAAGGGGATCACCCACCAGGCGCGTCTCATGGGACGGGCAGTATCAAATTATTGAAGGTGCGATTGTTTTGCCTTTGGCCCTTTCGGTTGCAGGCGTGAATTCCGCGCGCAAGCGCCCTTGCCGCAGCTGATCGTGTTGCCACACGGAATTTGGGTTCGACTTCGGGTCAGGGGGCGGCAGCCTTTTTTCGGGCCTGCGAAAACGCCACCCCGCTGACCAGAAAGATCCCCGCCGCGGGCAGCGCCATCGACCAGCGGCTCTCGCGGTGGGTCAACCAGGCGCCGACGATGCCTCCGACGATGAAGGTCACCATGATCGTCCCCAACAAGAACGAGCGCGTCGGCACCGGGCGCTCGGGCGGCAGACGGGATCCAATCATCACCGGCAACGCCTGCAGCTTCGCCCGGTTCCACCGGTACCAGCCGGCCGTCTCGATCGCCAGGTCGGTCACCACCCCCGTCAAGTGGGTGGTTCGAATCACCGCACCCGACAGGCGGGTCATCAGGCTGTTCTGCATTCCCATCGCAAAGCACAGCATCGAGGCCTCGGCGTCGAGCAAGCGCGGCTGGGTCGCGTACGCGGGGCCGGCGATCACCACGAAGAGCGACAGCACGAGGCCCTGCCCGAGCAGCGCGGTCCCGTAGGCCTGCGCCCTTCGTTCGCTGCCATGGGTCTCGATGATCAGCGTCGAGAAGAAGGCCCCGGCAAAGAACATCACCACCAGCAACATCGCGAAGACTGCGGCGCCCGGCATTCCTTCCGCCACGTCGGTGCTGATTCGCCCGACGCTGCCCGTCACGTGAGACGTGAACGAGCCGATCAAGATGAAGCCCCCTGAGTTGCAGAAGCCGGCGATGAACGCCAGGTACCCCGCCAGGATTGCGTTCTTCGCCAGACTTCGGGACGGACCTTCATGAATGAACACAGCCTGAAGAATCCTCCTGCGGTGGTGCGCTGCTTATGGGGTGTACGTGTATCGGAAGGCGGTGTTGGCCCGAATGCCGGGCGCGGTCGCCGAGTTCAAGTTGATCGGCAGGGCCGATTTTCCCAGCACGTCCTCGAGCCAGCTCGTCGCGCTCGAACCCCGCTGGGTCAGCTCGGTGCCGGCATCGCCCATTGTCCCGTAGTGGTATTCGAGGTTCCCGGTCTCGAACAGCTTCACCTGGAAGTTGAGGTTCTGGCCCGGCGTCGAATCGACCTGCCAGCCTTCCCACGAGACGATGGTGTACTCGTCGCCATTGCCGGCGATGCCGTCGGGGTCTCGGTGCACCGTGTAGATCCCCGAGCCGGGGATTCCCGGGTTCCCACTCAAGTCGTCCCAGAACGGAGCAATGCTCCCCGCCGGCGCCAGGGCCGAGGGCAGAACCTTGTTCACATATTCGGGCAGCGTCGTTGCGATCGGCGTCATCCACCCGTTGGTGCCGACCGACAGCGTCGGGTAGCTCTGGCCAAACAGCTTCGCCGGGCTCGCCAGGGTCACCGGGTAGACGTTGTCGTCCGTCGCGCTGCTGCCCGCATCGCCCTGAACAATCAGCGTGCCTCCATTCCCCGCGAGCGCCTCGAAGGACCCCCCGTCCAGCGCGACCAGCGTGTACGGAAAGCACCGGGCGTTGAGCGTTCCGGGAGTTCCGGCCTGGGCCGCGGTTCCGTACAACGGGCTGCCGGTTCCGGGACAGAAGCTCTGCTGTGCCCCATTGGCGTAGAGCTTCGAAGGGCTCGGGGCATCGGCCCGGACTGCGAGGCCTGCATCGGGCAGCGTCAGCGCGTCCCAGGAAATCGTCGCGTAGGGCGCGCCCGCAATGTCCAGGGACAAGGACCCGCTGCTGTCCGACATCACGAACAACGAAGAGGCCGCGCCGTAGCTGTACGCGGCGGTCACGCCCGCCGTCGCGTCTCCCAGATCCAATCGCTGAGCGAGCAGAATCCGGCCGTTGGCGGGTACCAGGACGCTGGTGGTGATGGGGTGGGTCAGGCCGCTTCCGAGGTTCAGCACCCAGCCCTTCAAGTCGAAGGGAAACGCGGTGTAGTTGGTGACCTCGAGCCACTCGCCCCCGGTCACCGACGCCGCCGGGCGAGGGTTGATTTCCGTCACTGCAATCTGCCCCGGGCTCAGCAGCCCCGAGCCTTCGACCGCGACCCAGCCTGTCGGCACCTTCACCAGGGCGGAATACGGCAGCAGCTCGACCTTCACCGAAGCGGGCAGCGTCGTCTGGGTGAAGAAGGTGAAGACGTCGCCTTCGACCGGAGCGACCGCGGTCCCCAGCACGTCGGTCTCTTCGCTGTTCACCACTCCGACCCCGATGGTTCCCACCGCCGCAGGCAGCTTCTTGTAGGCAAACACCACCTTGCCCCGGGTGAAGACCTGCAGCTGGAAGGTCATCGGAGCCGTCGGCACTCCCGCCGGCTGAACTCCCGTCCACTGAACGATCAGCCGCTGCTCGTCGCCCACGACATCGACCTGCCAACCGATTTGCCCGGTACCCACGTCAAGGTTCTTCAGCGCCGGCGCGAGGCTCAACGGAAACAGCTGAGTCCCAATCGCGGGGACGCTCGGCGAGAACGGGCCGGTTTGCGCCGTGCTCGAAAACACGATGAAGCCATCGGGCGAGACGCTGATTGAATTTCCGCTGACCGGCCGGCCGAAGATCCGGGTGCTGAACGGGCCGATGTCGACCACCGTCGCGGTGCTGAACGCGCTGACCAGGTCGATGGGGGTGCCCGTGCCCGCGATGTCGACGAAGGCGTCACCGGCGACGTTCTTCTTCGAATTCGGAAGCCCGAGAATCGTGGTCCCGCCCACCACCGTATGGCCGGTGATCGACGACGCGGCGGCCAACGGAACCTGCGCGCTGAACGTGAGCACGGCAGGCGTGGTGACCACGACCGCCCGGGACTTGACCGCGATCGCATCGCCCGCGCCGTTGTCGGCCTCGAGCAGGTACGTGGTGATCGCCCGGTTGGGGAACACCGTCAGCGTTCCGGTGTCGAGGGTGCCCGCGGTCTTCTCGAACACCGGCTGGCCCGCTTCGGAAATTCGAACATGGCGCGCGTTGGTGACGTTCCAGCTGAGCACCACCGGCTCTGCGCCAACCGCGACGGTCGACTTGTCGGCGGTGAACGAATTGAAGGTCGGCGGCCCGATCACCGCAGTGGTCTTCTCGAGCGCGTCGACCGCTCCCCGGGAGTTGCTCACCACCAGCTTGACCTTCAGCGTTCCCGTGGTGGGAGCCTTCAGCAGCCGGCTTCCGACCGCGACCGTGGCGGCGTCGGGCGCGAGGAAGAACGAGGCGTCATCGACCCACAGCTCGAGCCGCTCTCCTCCCGTCGTCTTCCACTGCACCACCACCGTCCCGCCTGGGCGAACCAGCGCAGGCACCAGAAACTGGGTGATTTTCACGCTTCCGCCGACCCGAACGGTCAGCGTGCGGCTGACCTTTGCCGTCCCCTGTTCCAGGTCGAGGGTGTAGGTGAGCAGCCCGTCGACAGGAGCTCCGGCGGGCACCGCTTCACTGAAGGTCCCCGAGGCGACCCGGGTTGCGTCGGTCACGGTAAGCACCACCGCCGCCATTCCCGCCCGCTTCAGCGTGAGCTTCGCCCCGCCGCTGGTTTCCCACGACAGGTTGACCTGCTGGCCAGGCAGGGGAGAAGGGCCATCGAGCCCGAACCCGTAGATTGCGATTCCGACTTCGATTGTGACGAGCTGCTTGGTGCCGTCGGCATCCAGCTCGTAGGAAGTCGACTTCCCCGGGCCGACCTGCACCGAGCCCGATTCTTTCTGGCCGCGCAGATCCACCATCGCGCTCCCGACTTCTTTGATGCTGACCGCTGCCGCGCCCGGCGCATTCCACACCAGGGTGGCCGAGTCGCCCGCCGCAATCGCGCGGGGGACGGCGTCGAAAACCACGCCCCGCATCACGCGCTTCACGGCGACGCCCAGGCTTCGGGAATCGGTGCCGCCTTCCCCTTGCGCGGTGAGGACGAACAGCGCGTCTTTTGCCAGTGCCACCTCGAGGGTTCCACTGGCGGCCCTGGGGTCGATGGCGATGGGCCCCTGACCTACCTGCTCGAGGCTGACGCGGGTTGCGTTCTCGGTGGTCCAGCTGAGGGTCGCCTTGTCGCCCGGGAGCGCCAATTCGCCCGGGGTCGCGCTGAACGCCACCACCGTGCCCGGGGCCGGAACCGGCTGGGGCTTGACGGTCGAGTTGCAGCCGGTGAAGCCCAGGGCAGTCAGCACCCACAGCGAACGGACCAGAAGAGTCTTCATCGGTTGTGTTCCTTCCGTCCGCTTCAATTGGGGGTAAACCGGAGGGCAGAGTTGGGCAGCACCAGGGGCTTGTTCACGCTCGAAATCAGCGCGGTGTTTCCGAGCACGTTCTCGAGCCACACGCTGGCGCTGTTTCCGTCGGCGTAGTTGGACGTGCTGCCGCTGACCATCGCCGCGTAGTGGTACTCGATCGTTCCGTTGTCGAAGATCTTCAGCTGGAAATTGAGGTCGTCGTTGGTCGACAAGTGGGTGATGTGGCCCCATTGAATGATCCAGTGGGGCAGCGGGTTGCTCACGTCCTCACCGGCCGCGATTCGCTTCGAGAAAACGTTGGCCGTCCCCGTGCCCACGGTCTTCAGGTCGTCCCAGAAAACGGCGAGCGCGCCCGCATTCGCCGCCGCGGTGTCCGGCTTCGCCCGGTTCGAAAACGCAGTGTTGGTGGTCGACTTGAACAAGGCCCACCCATTGGTGCAGACCGACAGCGTGCTCTGCGGAGCTCCGAAAAAAGGAAATGGGGCGCTGGCGAGGCTGACGGCTGCGACCGCGTCGTCCCCATCGGTGCTCGTGAACAGCGGCGTGCCGGTGGCCGCGATGTCGAAATAGCTGACCGGTATGGGCTGCATCGCATACCCGAAGCAGCCTCCCTTCGCGCCAGGAGATCCCTTCTGCGCAGGCACCTGGGTTCCGAAAGTCCCGGTGCTGCTGCAGCTGATCGGGTGGGGCAGGGTGGTCGCCGTGTCGGTCGCGAGCAGGTAGAGGTTGGGGTCGACGCCGACGCTGACTCCTGCCGCTCCGTTGTTGGCGTTGGCCTGATTCCACGAAGAGCTGGCCGAGTAGTTCAACAACTTCAGCTGCACGCTGCCGACCGGCTCGGCCATCGAAAAGCCGGTTCCGTATTGGTAGCCGGTCGCCACGTCGTCATTGAGCGGGCCCGCCGCCGATTGCCCGAGCACCAGCAGGCCATTGGCGGGGAGGATCACCGACGTGGTCAGGGTGTGTGTCGTTCCTCCGAAGTCGAGGGTCCAGCCATTCAAGTCCAGGGGCATCGAGGTTGCGTTGGCCACTTCGAACCACTCGCCGGTCGTGGCGATGGCTGCGTTCGGTTGGAACATCGCCTCGGTGATGCTGATCGCACCTTGAGCGACGAACGGGGTCGGGGTGTAGACCGCTTTCAAATACCCGGTTCCCAGCTTGATGAAGCCCCCCGCCGAGCCGGGGCGGGTGAAGGTCGCGGGAATCGGCGCCGCTTTGGGGCCGAACAGCGTCAGGCCCACGTTGTCGGCCGCGCCTGCCACCAACAGCGCGTCGACCTGCCCCTGGACCCCGCTGACACTCGCGGGCAATGCCGCCGCCTGGATCTTCTTGTATTCGAAGGTGACGATTCCGGTCTGGTGCACCTTCGCCTCGAAGGTCAGCTCGCTGGTCAGATCGCCCTTCACTTTCACCTTGTCGAACTGCACCACCAGCGTCCGCTCGGGCGCCTCGTTCAGCACCTGCCAGTAGATCCGCCCGCTGCCTCCCAGCTCGAGATTCGCCCAGTACGGAGCGATGAAGTTGCGCTCGATCGTCGTGTTCGGAATCGCCAGCGGAACTGGGCGCGCCGCGGCCGAAGCCGCAAAGACGAAGAACCCATTGGTCGAGACCGTCACCGAGTCGGTGACCCGATTGCCAAACACAAACGACTCGAAGTCTTTGGGAAGGAACGTCAGCGTCGCGTCATCTTCGGTTCCGGTGAAGCCCAGCTTCGTTCCCGTCGCCGAGATGTCGACGAAGCCAGTCGAGCCCGCGGTGGTGATGACGACCGAGTGGGGGTAGCCGACCAGCGGCGCTCCGGTTCCGATCGACCACGTCAAGGCCACCGGGTTCCCGGCGAACACCGGGCCTGCCGCTGCTCCGAACTGCGCGGGGGTGGTGACCGTCACCGCCTGGGTGGCCGTCAGCGGGGCGTCGACGGCGTTGTCGGCATCCAGGGTGTAGGTGATGCCTGCGTTGGGGTACGCCGTTGCGGTGCCTGTCTCGGCGCCCGGTCCGCGCGCGGTGGCGACGGTGTGGCCATCGCTGCCGATGATCCTCAGCCGCCGGGCGTTGGGCACATTCCAGGTCAAGCTCACCGCGGTTCCGCCGGTCGCGATCACCGCCGGGCTGGCCGTGAAGCTGGTGAGCGCGATCGGCCCGACCGGCTTGACGGTCGCAAGCTTCGTCACCCCCGCACCCCCCAGCGCGCTTCGGACGGTGATCAGGTAATCGGTGGAAGCGGCTGGAGTGTCCAA
>JAYVCD010000034.1:0-66090 GCA_043750125.1 Archangiaceae bacterium
GACATGGCGATCTTGTTTTTCCTCGCCGGGGACCTGCGCCGGGCGGTCGACACCGCGCGCGCCGGGCTCAAGACCGATTCCGCCCGGTGTAAGCCGCTGTACCCGATGCTGGTCGAGTACGAATTCCTCGTGCCCAAGCGGGACGAGCTGACGGCCGATGAGGCGAAGTCCTTCCTCGCCTGGGACAAGAAGATTTCCCCCAAGGCGAGTGGAAAGCTGACTGCGGTGGTGTACCGCAGGTACGTCGAAGCGCCGCTGCAGTACGCGCGCACCGCGCATCAAGGCGGGGACACGGCGAAGGCGAACAAGCTGTTGGCCAACGTTCTCACCGTAGATCCGACCAACGCCTCAGCCCTGGAACTGAAGGCGCTGATGGGTCGACTCGACGGCGGAAGCTGAAAATCAGTTGTCGGGGTGTCGGGCCGCATCGAGCAGCGCCCGGTATTCGACGGGATCGTGCGCCGAAAATACGGTCACTTCTTCGCGTTGCGCCAGTTCCGCGAGTCGAGCGTGGTTGGCGAGGACGTTCTTCAGGTCCACCGCCACGTGCCCGGTGCACGTGCACCGCAGCGTCCGGGAAGTCGGCCAGCCCACCCGCATGATCGACATCGAGGTGGGTGACGACCAGGTGACGAACGTCCTCGCGCTTGAAGCCGAGGGCCTCGATCTGCGACAGCGCCGGCATCTTCGGGTCGGGGTGCGCCAGGTCCATCAAGGGCGCGAACCAGGGTCCGAGCCGCCCGGGACCCGCACGTCGGCAGACCCGATGCCCGAGTCCACCAGAACCAGGCCGGCCGAATCGGTTTCAATCAACAGGCAGTGGCTGACCATCAAGCCGCGTTCGAAGAGCGAGCCCTCGCCATTGACCGCGCTGCGGCCGACGGGGCACATGGTGCAGCAGTCGAGGTGGTGAATGCGCATCGGCACGATGTAAGCCATTGGCCCGGCGAACCGAGGAAGCAGAAAAAAAGAAAAGCAGCTCCGAGTTTCCCCGGAGCTGCCTGTTCCCCCTCATCGAGATTTCCGCGGAGTGACAGGGCGCTCTTCGCATAGCCCCATCCAGACCGTGTGACCGCATCCCTCCGGCGGGCCTCTCTTCAAAGCTTTTGCGAGGCCTCGAATACGCAGGTGCTCGAGGCCGATTTCTCGAAATTCTCTAACCTTAGCTGCAGCCGCTGGTGGCGCCGCAGTTGTGGCACTTGTAACAAGCGCCGTTGCGCACGGTGATCGTCCCGCACACATGGCAGGGCGGAGCATCGGCTTGGTTCAAGAACGCCTGCCGCGAAGAGGAAGACGCCGCTCCCGCAGGAGGAGGAGACGCCAGCGGTTCGCGCATCGCGTTGGCTTCGAGGTTGGCCTGCGCCTCGGTCTGTTCCACTTCCGCCGGAAGAAACTTCTGTGCCAGCCACCGGAAAATGTAGTCGGTGATCGACTTGGCGATCGGCAGATTGGGATTGCCGGTGAAGCCCGAGGGCTCGAAGCGCATGTGGGTGAACTTGTCGACGAGCACCTTGAGCGGAACGCCGTACTGGAAGGACATCGAAATCGCGGTGGCGAACGAGTCCATCAGGCCCGACACGGTGCTGCCTTCCTTCGCCATCGTGATGAACAGCTCACCGGGCGTTCCGTCGTCGTACATCCCCACGGTCAAGTAGCCCTCGTGACCTCCGATCGAGAACTTGTGGGTGATTGCCTTGCGCTCATCGGGCAAGCGCTTGCGGGCGATGCGTTCGATGACGGTGGTGGTCTCGGCAACCTTGAGCTCGGTCTTCGAGGTGTTGAGGGGCTGGCTGCGTTTGCAACCATCGCGGTAGACCGCAACGGCCTTCAGCCCAAGCCGCCACGCTTCCATGTACGCCTGCTCGATGTCCTCGACGGTCGCCTCGTTGGGCAGGTTGACCGTCTTGGAGATCGCGCCCGAGAGGAAGGGCTGGCACGAGCCCATCATCTTGAGGTGGCCCAGGAAACCAATGGTGCGGGTCCCCTTCGACGGCTTGAAGGCGCAGTCGAAAACCGGCAGGTGCGCGTCCTTCAAGCCCGGCGCGCCCTCAATCGTCTCGTTCTTGTCGAGGAAGTTGACGATCGCTTCGGCCTCTGCCGGCGAATAGCCGAGCTTGACCAGCGCCGAGGGGACGGTGTTGTTGACGATCTTCAGCATCCCCCCGCCGACCAGCTTCTTGTACTTGATGAGCGCGATGTCCGGCTCGATGCCGGTGGTGTCGCAATCCATCATGAAGCCGATGGTTCCCGTCGGCGCGAGCACGGTGACCTGGCTGTTGCGAAAGCCGTGTTGTTCGCCGGCTGAAAGCGCCTCATCCCAGACGCCTTTCTGTGCTTCCCACAGGCCGTTGCCCACGCCGTTGTCGTGCAACTGGTAGGCGGCCTTGCGGTGCTTGCGAATGACGCTGAGCATCGGCTGCTCGTTGCCGATGTAGCCGGCGAACGTGCCCATCCGTTCGGCGATCTTCGAGGAAGTCAGGTAGGCCTGACCGCCCATCAGTGAGGTGACGGCCCCGGCGTAGTTGCGCCCTTCGTCCGAGTCGTACGGCAGACCGGTCGCCATCAGCAGCGCGCCCAGGTTCGCAAACCCCAGCCCCAGGGGACGGTAGTCGTGCGAGTTCTGGGTGATCTTCGGGGTGGGGTACTTCGAGAAGCCCACCAGAATTTCCTGCCCCAGCAACGTCACGTCGACAGCGTGCTTGAAGGCCTCGACATCGAACTCTCCGTCGATGGTGCGGAAGTGAATGAGGTTCAGCGACGCCAGGTTGCAGGCGGTGTCGTCGAGGAACATGTACTCACTGCACGGATTGCTGGCGTTGATGCGCGCGGTGCCTGAGCAGGTGTGCCAGGCGTTGATCGTGGTGTCGAACTGCAGACCGGGGTCGCCGCACAGGTGGGTGGCCTCGGCGATCTCACGGAACAACCCGCGCGCCGAATGGGTGTCCATCTCTCGGCCGTCTTTGACCGCGTGGGTGGTCCACGTCTTGTTCTCGGCGACGGCCTTCATGAAGTCGTCGGTGACGCGCACTGAGTTGTTCGAGTTCTGGAAGAAGATCGACGAGTACGCCGCGCCATTGAACGACGAGTCGTAGCCAGCCTGGATCAACGCCCACGCCTTCTTCTCTTCGGTCGACTTGCAGCGAATGAAGTCGAGAATGTCGGGGTGATCGGCGTTGAGGATCACCATCTTCGCGGCGCGGCGAGTCTTGCCGCCCGACTTGATGACGCCTGCGAAGGCATCAAAGCCCTTCATGAAGCTGACCGGCCCTGACGCGGTTCCGCCCCCGGCGAGCAACTCGCGCGACGAACGAATCGACGACAGGTTGCTGCCCGTGCCCGAGCCGTACTTGAAGAGCATGCCTTCGGTCTTGGCCAGGGTGAGGATCGAGTCCATCGAGTCTTCGACCGAGTTGATGAAGCACGCGCTGCACTGCGGGTGCTCTTCAACGCCGACGTTGAACCAGACGGGCGAGTTGAACGCGACCTTCTGCCGCAGCAGCAGGTGGGTCAGCTCGGCGTGGAAGGAAAGCTTGTCGCCCTCGGCGAGGAAGTAGCCGCCCTGCTCACCCCAGCGGGTGATGGTGTCGACGACGCGGGCGATCAGCTTGCGAACCGAGGACTCGCGCTCGGGCGTACCGGGGGTGCCGCGGAAGTACTTCGAGGCGACGACGTTGGTGGCGAGCATCGACCACGACTTGGGCACCTCGATGCCTTTCTGCTCGAAGACGACCTTCCCGTCTTCGCCCTGGATCCCGGCGCTTCGCATTTCCCAGGCGATCTCGTCGGCCGGGTCCACTCCTGGAGTAGTGAAGTACCGCTTGACCTCAAGACCACTTCCGCGCGCAACCTTCTTGGGCGACGCCTTGGGGGCCTTGGAAACCGTCACGTGCCTGGGGGCCAGCTCTTTTTCCATTGTCTCTTCTCCAGATTGACTGCCGGTGTGGGTGTGAGGCGAAGACTGTCCTGAGCCTCGAGGAGCAACCCTGAGGGGAGACAAAGTGCGAAAGGTAGGTTTTTTAACGCCTGGGTTCACGTCGCACCCCCCAGAAGTTGACTGCTTTCCCCCTGCTTGTGCGGCCGGCTTGTACCGTTTGCTTCCATCATGTGTCAAGCCTAAAGCCACCACATCTAGTGTCAAATTCTTTACCAAGCCCCTACATTTAGGGGTTCGATGGCGTTTGGCGGTCAATCCAATCGACCTCCAGGGCCTCTAAATCGGCCCCAGCGGCGATCGGGATCACTGAGGCCTACATTGGCCTCGAGGGACCGATGGCGGGGGCGGAAAACGACAGTACATCGCCCTTCACGTACGGCAGCTTTGATCGGACCGTGTATTTGCTGAAAGTCCGTTAGAAAGGATGATCAGTTTTACCAAGCAAGGCGATCAAATCGGGCCGATTTTCAGCCTCGGAACGCAGTTTTGCGATTTCCGCACCACCAGCAACGGCCCCCGAGTAGAGAAGCGCGATGCCCCCGCCTTTTGAAAGACACGTCTTCATTTGTACCAACTTGCGCGAGCTGAACAACCCGAAGGGGAGCTGCTCAGCAAAGGGCTCGGAAGAGCTCCCGATGCTCTTCAAGAAGGAGCTCGAGGGCAAAGATGTTCCCGAGGGGAGCATTCGAATCAACAAAGCGGGCTGCCTCGACGCCTGCGAGCGTGGCTGCACCGTCGTCGTCTACCCCGAGGGCGTCTGGTACGGAGGGGTTACCAAGGGCGACGTGAAGCAGATCGTCGAAGAACACCTGGTGGGTGGAAAGCCGGTCGAACGGCTGAAGATGAAGCGCTACGAAAAGTAGCTTTCGTCGCTCACACCTCGAAGCAAGACGCACCCCTGGGACCGGCGTTCTGGGAACGCACAATCCCAGGGGAAATCGAATCGCTTTAGCGGCGGTTTCCCAGCAGGCGCAGCAGCATCAAGAACAGGTTGATGAAATCGAGATACAGAATCAGCGCCCCGGTGATGGCAGCCGAACCTTTGCTCTTGTGACCCATTTGGGCGTGGTGTTCGCGCAGCTTCTGGGTGTCGTAGGCGGTGAGGCCGGCGAAGACGAGGACTCCAGCGCAGGCGATGACGAATGACAGGCCGCTCGAGTGAAGAAACAGGTTCACCACCATCGCCAGAACCACGCCGATCAGCCCCATGAACAAGAACGTGGACCAGGTCGAGAGGTTCTTCTTCGTCACCGTGCCGTAGATCGACAGAGCGCCGAAGGCTCCTCCGGTGACGAGGAACGTGCTGCCGATCGACCCCAGGCTGTAGACCAGGAACAGCACCGAGAAGGTGAGTCCGGTCATAAAGGCGTAGCCGATGAACATCAGGCCCGCGACAGGCGCGCTGACTCTGGGGGCCAGAAACGACAACCCGATCACCAGGGCCAACTCGCCCACCACCAGGGGCAAGTACAGCCCGAGCACCGCCTGCTGCAGTGAAGCGTTGCTGGCCACCGCGACGGCGGTGATGCCGGTAATGGCCAGACCGGCCACCATCCACCGGTAGACCGCGCTCATGTACGTCCCAGCGGCTTCGTCCGTCAGGATCTGGGTGTTGCTGCGGATGCCGACTTCTGAACCAGGTGTTTGCCAGGCCATGGGTGATCGTCCTTTTGAAGAGTGTCGCTAACGGCGAGAAGTAACGCCTGCACGGTAAGCATTGAGCAGCGAACCTGCCACCTCGTCGTTCAACAATGGAATGACCCCGCCTCCTCCCACGATATTGACGATGTGAGAAATGGAGCCCCGACAGACGCCGCCCCAGGCGGGCTGGGTCTCGAGCCCCACCGAGGCGTAGGACGAGAAGTCGACGTACAGCTCGGCAGGTTCCTGGGTGTTGCCTGAGCACAGCAGGTGCGGCTCGGGCCGGGTTTCGACCAGCTGCTGCACGACGAAGCCCCCGCCGACCCGATCTTCGGCCGCCCGGGGGCACAGCTCTTCCCAGGTCAGGGGGCGGCCATACGCCGCGCTCACCCGATCGTTGAAGGAATCCTCGTTGCGGGTTCGGCCCACGAAGACGGCGCGGCCGCCGTAGTCCCAGGATCTCTTCAGCACGTAGCGATCGGGCGCGGCGCTGACTTGTCGCACCAGCGCTTCGCCGCGAAACGGCCGCGTCCACGGAACCGATTGGGCGATCGCCTCGAGCTCTTCTTCGTTCAGGCCCGCGTCTCGGGCGAGGTCGGGCTCTTCGCCCGCCTGGGACAGCAGCGCAAAAGCGGTCTTCACCTCGACGTGAGAGGCCGGAGGGTTGAGCACCACCGCCCGTTTCCCATTCGGTTCCGCAAGCAGCGCCTGAACGTACGCGGCCCCACCCAGGCCGGCCTCTTCGAGGCGGCGCACGAACAGGTGGCGGTAGACCAGATCGTAGGCCTTGCCGTTCGCCTTCACGGCGTCGTCGCCGCTGAGCTGATCAGGGTAGACGAGGTCGGCGTCGGCCCCCCACTCGACGAAGCGCTCGCGCAGGTAGCCCAGCTCGGTGAGTTGGGCGTCGTTCCGCCTGCACAGCAACGCGATTGCGTTGGGCGTCTTTCCCGGCCGTACCCGGGCGTAGCCGGACAGCAGCGCGCGGTAGAGGGCGAGCGCGTTGCTGCCATTCTTCGCCATCAAGGTGGCAATCGCGTGGGGCTGCAAACCCCAGCTGCGGCCCGCAACCTCGATCAGCGTATGGGCCGCGATGTCCGAGTAGCCATGCATCGCGGGAATCGTCGCGTTGACTTCGAGTGCGCTGACCGTCTGGCCGACGAAGAAATCGACCCGGGTGGTCACCAGCGCGTCGGTCTTCGCCACGGTGGCTTCACACAGCTTTCGCTCGAGCGGCGAGAGGGCGCCCAGCACCAGCTCGCTGGCGCTGCCCAGGCAGATCGCGCGCGCCATCTTCAAGCAGGCCGAGCTCAGCAGCGCGGCCAGCCTTTGTCGTCGCTGAAGCTCTGCACGGGTCAGCACCACCGCCGTGGCGGTGATCGGAATCGGGCGGGTCTGGCCGTCGGCCTTGTCGGTGACCGCCAGTCCGCGCTCGTACGCAGTCCGGGCGAGCTCGGGGCCGAAGTGTCGGGCTCCCGACCGCAGCGCTTCTAAAAGAGCATCGGTGGGGGTAAGTCGCTCGGTCGCCATGGGTAAGAGCCTCGAGTTCTTCTTCGATTTTATGAGTCCGTACGCGTTTCTCGCGTCCACGCAGTTGCCGGCTCTTGCCGAACGGACGAACGCGACGCTGCGTTGGCGTCCTCTGTATTTGCCGGGCGTGTTGAAGGCCACAGGAAATGCGGGCCCGACTTCGATTGCGGCCAAGGCGATGTACAACTTCAAGGATCTCAACGATTGGGCCCGGCACTACCAACTGCCTCCGATCGAGCTGCCTGATCATTTTCCATTCACCGCCGTGCTCGCCAACCGGGTGGCGTTGGTGGCCGACGAACAGGCGCGGGGTTCGCAATACGCGCTGAAGATGTTCTGGCGAATCTGGGCCGAGCGCGCCGACTGCAACGATCCGGCGATGGTGGCTGGAGTCCTTGGCCAGGTGGGGCTCGACCCGGAGGCGGTCATCGCCCGCGCCGGCAGCGATGAAATCAAGGCTCGGCTCAGGCTGAACAGCGAAGAGGCGGTGCAGCGCGGCGCGTTCGGTGTTCCTACGTTTTATGTGGGCGAAGAGATGTTCGTCGGCAACGACCGGCTTCTCTTCGTCGAACAGGCGCTGAAGCGTCAGGACGGGGCGTGATGCAGCGGTTCAAACGCGAAGCCTCTGCACTGCTGGTGATCGACGTTCAGGAACGGCTGGCGGCGGCGATGAACCCCGACTCGCTGCAGAGGGCGCTCAACCGCACCGTCGCTGCGATCCTCGGGGCCAAAGCGTTGGGGATGCCGATTCTCGTCACTGAGCAGTACCCCCGGGGGCTGGGCCCGACGATGAAGGCGGTGCAAGAAGCGATCGGCGAGGGGTTTCAACCGATCGAGAAAATCGAGTTCTCAGCCTGGCAACCCGGAATTCAAGCGCAGCTCTCCGCGCGCCCCAACGTGCTGGTCGTCGGAATGGAAACCCACGTCTGCGTCTTTCAGACCGTGCGGGACCTGGCGTCGGCGGGCCTGACCCCGTGGCTGGCGGCCGACGCCGTGCTCTCGCGCCAGGCCATCGATCACCAGACCGGCCTGGCGCTCAGCGCTCGGGCGGGCGCGATCCTCACCACGGTCGAGACGGCGTTGTTCGACGCGCTGGTCAAGGCCTCGGGCCCTGAGTTCAAGGCCGTTTCGGCCGCGGTGAAGTAGGTGAGGGGTTGGCCAACAGCCGAGGGGACGGCGTGATCTGGGTGCTTGCCTCGAAGCAGCTTCTCGAAGGCGGTCGGACCGTCGTCGTCGCCCAGGGGCGCGAAATCGCGCTGGTGCGGGTCGAGGGTCAGGTCTTCGCGGTGGGCAACACCTGCCCCCATCGAGGGGGTGCCCTGGGGCTGGGCGATCTATCGGGCCACCACCTGTACTGCCCGCTTCACGCCTGGTGCTTCGATGTCAGGAACGGTGAAGGCTTTTTCCCGCCGGGGGCGCGCATTGCGACCCACGACGTGAAGGAAGTCGAAGGCGAAATCTTCGTCGAGCCGGTGCCCCGTCCGCGGCCGATCGACTTCCTGCCTCCAACCGTTTAGCGCTGCGGCAACGGGCCGGGGCTTACGTTAGGTTGCACCTATGAAGATGCGCCTCAAAGTCGATTTCCACTTCAGTTCCGCCCATGCGCTGCCGTTCTACGAAGGAGTCTGCAAGCGGATGCATGGGCACAACTACCGGCTCCAGGTCACCGTCGAAGGCAAGCCCAACCCCAACGATGGAATGATTCGCGACTTCGAGGACATCAAGAAGCGGGTGTGGGACGCGGCGCTCACCCAGTGCGACCACCACTGTCTGAATGACCTGATTGAAAACCCGACCGCCGAGAACATGGGCACGTGGATCTGGGAAAAGTTGAAGCCCAACATCGAAGGGCTCCAGGCCATCACGCTTTGGGAAAATCCGGACTACTGCGTGACCGTCGAGGTCTGATTCGAACCGGGGTGGGTCAAGCCGCCGGGTTCTTTTTGACTGCCGGGTCGAACCCGACTTGTTCGGCGAGCGCTGCTTGAAGGGTCGATCGAAGCTCAGCATTCTCCCAGGGTTTGGTCATGAAGCGGTCGATTTCCCCTGCGGCGAGGGCTTCGGCGACCCGCTCGGGCATGAAGCCGGTGATGATGATTTTCACGCAGGGTCGAAACCGACGCTTGACCTCCCGCATCAGCTCGAGGCCGGTCATTCCAGGCATCAGGTGGTCAGAAATCACCGCGATGAAGTCGTGTTTCTCGAGTAATTCCAGGGCTTGCTGCCCACTGGCGGCGGTGAGGATTCGAAACCCGGTTGAGCGCAGGGTCCGTTCCAACGCACGGCGAACCAGCTCATCGTCATCAACGATCAAGATGTTCTGTCCGCTGTCCATCTGGGTGAACAGATCAACTTTCGGACCAAACGCCTTTTACGGGCGGCTCCGCGATTGCTTTACCGCAGCTCACATGGAAAACATCGCGCCCGCCCTTTCCGATGTTGCACGTCGCCCGCGGGTTCTGATCATTGACGATGAAGAGGCTCTGCTGCGGACCCTGGGCGGCCTGCTCACCCGGGCCGGGTTCGAGGTGCAGACGTTCTCTGACGCGCTCGAGGGGCTCAGCGCGGCCAAAGAGCCAGACTTCGATGTGGCGCTGGTCGACATCAACCTTCCCAACATTTCCGGAATGGATCTGCTGCGTGAGCTCAAGACCCGAAAGCACCCGATCGAGGTGATCATCATCACCGGCGAAGGCTCGATTCCCACCGCGCTCGAGGCGGTGCGGCTGGGCGCCTACGACTACCTGACCAAGCCGTTCCTCGAGATCGAGCCGGTGATTTCGAGCGTGCGTCGCGCCGCAGATCGCAAGCGGCTGATCGCCCGCAACCGCGAGCTCGAACAACTGGTCAAGGTCGCGCAGCCCAATCCGGACTTCATCGGCCAGAGCGCAAAGATGCGCGAGGTGTTCGGGTTGATCGAGCAGGTCAGCTACTCGTCCTCGACGGTCCTGATTCAAGGCGAGAGTGGCACCGGCAAAGAGCTCGTTGCGCGGTCCATTCACCGTCGCAGCCAGCGCGCGGCTCGACCCTTCGTGGCGATCAACTGCGCGGCGATGACCGAGACGCTGCTCGAAAGTGAGCTGTTCGGTCATGTGCGGGGCGCCTTCACCGGAGCCGCCGGAGCCAAGAAGGGTCTGATCGAAGCGGCCAGCGGTGGCACCTTGTTCCTCGACGAGATTGGAGACATGCCGTTGGTGACGCAGGTGAAGCTGCTTCGGGTGCTGCAGGAAGGAGAAGTTCGCCCGGTCGGTTCCACCGAAACGCTGAAAGTCGACGTCCGGGTGATCGCTGCGACCAACGTCGACATTGCCAAAGCCATGGCCGATGGAAAGTTCCGCGAGGATCTCTTCTACCGTTTGAACGTGATCACTGTTGCCCTGCCCGCACTGCGCGAGCGGCCCACCGATGTGCCCCTGCTCGCACAGCACTTTCTTCGGCACTACTGCAAGAAGCTTGATAAGCAGCTCGATCGCATTTCCGACGATGCGCTCGAAGCGTTGGTGAGCAACAGCTGGCCGGGCAACGTGCGAGAGCTCGAAAATGTGATCGAGCGCGCCGCCGTGCTCGCGCGTGGGAAGGAAATCACCGTGGGGGACCTGCCTCCTGGCTTTGCAGATCGCCGCGGCGGGTCAGAGGACGATCTGTCGAGCCTGCTGCACCTGGCGTACGCGCAGGCCAAGCGGCTGACCCTGACTGCGTTCGACCGCCGCTACCTGCACGGACTGATGCGAAAGTCCCAGGGCAACATCACCGCGGCGGCGAACCTCGCGGGGCTCGATCGCTCGAATTTCCGTCGCCTGCTCAAGCAGTACAGCCTGGCTCCGGTGCGGCCGGGGGACGCGGGCGACGAGTTCGATGGAGTCGCTGAAGCTTGAACTCTCGCGGCTGGGTGGACTTCGCTGTCCAGCCGCAATGAAGTCTAAAGAGTCCTGTCGTCAGTACGAGGCGCCGACCGGGCGCACCGCGGTGTTCACCCGCAATGAAGTCCAAAGAGTCCTGTCGTCAGTACGAGGCGCCGACCGGGCGCACCGCGGTGTTCACCCGCAGTGAAGTCCAAACAGTTCTCACGTCAGTACGAGGCGGCGACCGGGTGCACCGCGGTGTTCACCCGCAGTGACGTCCAAAGAGTCCTCCCGTCAGTATGAGGCGGCGACCCGGAGCACCGCGGTGTTCACCCGCAGTGAAGTCCAAAGAGTCCTGTCGAAGGCGGGGGGGCGGCTGCCCTTGTCAGCCGTCTTTGCGCAGCTTCACAGTGAACGTCGAACCCTGGCCGAGCACCGAAGCGACTTCGATGTCACCGCCGGCGCGCCGAATGATGCCGTAGGCCGCGGTGAGCCCGAGCCCGATGCCCTTGCCGACCCCTCGGGTGGTAAAAAACGGCTCGAAAATGCGCCTCAGATTTTCAGGCGAGATGCCCGTGCCTTCATCCTGGATCTCGATTCTGACCTCGGTGTCCGATTGGCTGGTTCGCACCCGAACGGCTTGACCCGGTTTCACGGCCTGGTGCGCATTTTTCAAGATGTGGCCCAGCGCCTGATCCAGCTGAAGCGGAGCGATCTGCGCCAACGTCGTCGCGTCGAGTGTCACCACCGGTCTGCCGGCCTCCGGAAGCCGAGCCGCAAGCCGCGACACCGACGAATTGACGTTACTCGGCTCCGCACTCGAGACCTCGAGCCGAGAGAATTCTCTCAGCCCGGCAACGATTTCCTTTACCCGCCGCACTCCGTCCAGGGACTCGGCGACCATCTCCTGCCCGTCGGAAAGATCGGTCGCATTGGCCGTACCTGCAACGACTTCGCCGAGCAGACCCTTCAGTGATTGCAGGTTCGCATTCACGAAGCCGATCGGATTGTTGATCTCGTGCGCCGCGCCATCGGCGAGCTGACCCACCGCGATCAGCCGCTCACCTTCGCGGGCCTTCTCTTCGAGTTGTTTCTGAATCGTCACATCTCGGTACTGCACCACCACCGACGTGTCGGTCGCATCTTCATGAGCAAGCCAGAATCCCGAGAAGCGAAAGGTTGACCCGTGCGAGTCGATTTCAGCGGCCAGCTCGTGCGCCCCGCGGCCCTTGAGCAGGGGACAGGCGGGGCAGGGCGTCGGGCGGCCCGCGATCAGCTCGTGGCAGCGGCGGCCGGTCACCTGCGTGATGGGGACCCCGACGGCCCGCGACCAGGCAAGGTTCGCGCGGCGAATCACGAAGCCGTCTTGCACTGCGATCGGGTCGCTGATCGCATCGAACGTGCGTTCCCACTCGCGTTTGGCGCGGCTCAACATGTGGGTGCGCTGCTCGACCTTTTCTTCGAGGCCCGCATTGATCGCGATCAACTGGGTATGCGCCGCCCGAAGCCGTTCATCGACCTGCGCTTGACGCACGGCGATCACCACGTGGGGGGCCAGGTCGATCAGACGCTTGAGGTACCGTTCGTCGAACGGCTCTTCTGCCGCGCCGCGCACCGCTTCCAGCACGCCCAGGCATTGGCCCCGGTGGACGAGGGGAACCGCAATGATCGACCCGGCCGCAAAGCCACTGAGCTCGTCGACCGACGGCTCGAACTCGGGGCACGCACGGGCTTCCACCACCAGCACCGGCTCGCGCTCGCGGGCAACGCGCCCCGCGACTCCACGGCCCGCGGCGATCTTCACATGCTCGATTCGCCCCGCCCCTGGGCCTTCAACGCGATCGAAGGACAGCTCCATCGTGTCCCCGTCGAGCAGCAGCAGGCTGGCTCCGTCGGCATCGCAGAGTGCGCGGGTGTGTTCGATCGCCGTCGCGATCAGATCGCTGACTGAGCGCTGCGCCGCGATGGCTTGTGCGATTCGGTTGATGAGCTTTGCGCTCAGCGCACACTCGAGCAGGGCTGCCCTGTCGTCCGGCTCCCGATCGTCTTCGGTGATCATCTCAAACCCTAGACCGAGGCGACCGCCATCGGGTCGTCATCGAGCAGAATCGCTCCTTCCGAGTTCCGGCGAAGGTCTCCAATGCCCGGATACTGGGTCTCGAGATCTTTGATCAGGTCGGCCTGGCGTCGAACGGTGGCCAGCAAACGGCGGTGCTCGCGCTCGAGATCCAGATGCTCGAAGGCAAGGTACAAGGTGACCTTCAGCTCGACGTCGTCCCACGGCTTGGTCAAGAACCGGTAGACCTGCCCGTCGTTGATTGCCCTGATCGCCGTGTCCATGTCGGCGTGACCGGTGAGCAGCACCCGCACGCTGTTCGGGTGGCGGTCCCGAACGATGCCCAGGAACTCGAGCCCGGTCATGTTGGGCATCATGTGATCGCTGAGCACGAGGTCGACCTTCTCGACCTTGAGGATCTCCAGCCCCTGGGCCGGCTCGTTGGCGACGAGAATGTCGTAGCCTTCCTTGCGCAGGCTGCGGCGCAGGGCGTTGCAGATGTTGATCTCGTCGTCGACTACAAGAATGCGGCGGGGGGCGGTGGTCATGTTTCTCCTCGAAGGCGGACGAGGAGACGTTGAGCAACGTGTGTGCCGTCGCTTCAGCCTTGATTCACCGGGGAATCGTGGGGGTCAACGGCGTCGGCGAGGTCAAAGCTGACTCGTGCGCGGGGTGATCTTCCATTCGCGGAAAGACCAGCTCGAACGAGGCCCCCTGGCCTTCTTCGCTGCGCACCCGAATGCGCCCGTTGCTCTGGCAAACGATGCCCCAGGCCGTCGCCAGCCCCAGCCCCACGCCCTTGCCCCGGGGCTTGGTGGTGAAGAACGGTTCGAACAAGTGCATACGGGTCCGGGCGTTCATTCCCACCCCCGAGTCTTCGACACCCAGGCTCACCCACTTTCCCTCAGGCTCGAGATTCGAGGCCGACAGGTTCGAGGTGGAAAAGGTCAGCTGGCCACCCTGGGGCATCGCGTCCCGCGCATTGAGCGCGAGCTGCACCACGACGCGCTCGAGCTGCTGGGCGTCGGCGTGAATCGCCCCTACCTGAGGGTCGAGCTGGGTGATCACGCGAATCGACGGACCCAGCTGGCCCCGGACCTCGTCGAGCGCCGCCTTGACGATCTCGTTCACCGACACCGGCCCAGGCACCAACAGCTGACGTCGACTGAAGGAAAGCAGCTGGCGGGTCAGATCGACGGCCCGTCGGCAGGCGAGACGAATCTCTTCCGTCATCGGCTGCGAAGGGTGGTCGGCGGCGAGCTCGTCGTGGATCAGCGCACCCGCTGACCCGATGATGCTCAGCAGGTTGTTGAAGTCGTGGGCCACTTGCCCGGCGAGTCGACCGATGGCGTCCATCTTCTGCGCCTGGAGCACCTGTTCATCGCGGGCCTGGAATGCACCCGGCGTCTGTCCGGTCTCGCTTTGGGTCGTCGCAACGCGCCAGTGGACCACCACCGACTTCACTTGAGGATCTTCGAGCAGGTTGCGACTTGCCGCCGCGATCCACTTCCAGCTTCCGTCGCGATGCTTCATCCGCAGGCAGCTGGACACCGCGACCCCGGGTGAAGACATCACCTGGACCCACAACCGCTGCGCTTCAGCAAGATGGTCGGGGTGAACTTCGGCGAAGGCTTTCGACGGGTGGGTCTGCCCGGGCTGTCCTCCTGCCAGCTGTCCGTCTTTGTCACTGGTGACTCTGACCACTGCATTTTCATCGAGAAGGCTGACCGCCTGGAAAGGGAGCTCGCTCAGCAAATCGGCGAAGCGCCCTGGGCTCACACATGGGTCCGTCGTTTCCACCGCGCCAATCTACGCCCGGGGGGCGAAATTATTGGAGCAGGAAAGTCTGCGTGGCGCGGGAAACCTGCTCGGCGTCCAGGAACACGCGAACCGACCAGGTCCCGGTCATCGAGAACTGCTGAATCCAGGTTCCCGCGACCGGCATCGAAGTCCAGACCCGATAGTGGGTCGAGGTTCCGGTGCTGAACGGCACTTCGGTGCGCTGGAAGACGGTTCCGCCCGGCGAGGTGATTTCGAAGGCGGCCAGGTGCTGTCCAGCCAGCGCGACCGGAAGATCGAAGGCCATGAACAGGTCGTAGGTGGTCGCGATGACGAAGCTGGTCTTGAAGATGGGGTTGGTCGAGGTCGCGCTGACCTGCACCTGCCAAACCGCCGCCGCAGGGCGCGCGGCCTTCAACTCGGCCTGGCTCGTCGCCGAAAGATCTTCTGCGGCCGGGACCATCGGGCTGCCGCAGGCAACCAGAGTCAGGGAAACGAGAGCAGCGAGCAGTGTGTTGTTCATGCTGGAGACGTTTTGCAAACCTGCTGCCGTCGTGCAGCCCAGCGGGCAAGCACACTTGGGGTCCCGGGCAGCGGGTCGTTCCGGGTGTCGCAGGGTGAACGGTGACTGAAACCGGCAGCTGCGCTAGGAGCTCAGGAGCCATGGACATGTTGCTCTCGGTCGATTTTCACTTCTGCGCCGCACACCACCTGCCGTTCTACGACGGGCCGTGCAAGCGCCTTCACGGTCACAACTACCAACTGCGCGTCACGTTGACCGGTCGCCCTTCACCCAAAGACGGAATGATTCGCGACTTCGACGAGATCAAGCGCACCGTTACCGAGTTGGTGTTGATCGAGTGCGACCACCACAACCTCAACGACCTGATGGAAAACCCGACCGCCGAGAACATGGTGGTGTGGATGTGGGACCGCCTCGAGAAGCACATCGACGGGTTGCGCGAGCTTCAGCTTTGGGAAACCCCCGAGTACTGCGTCACCTACCGGAAGTGAATCGCCCCGCGATGCGGCGTGCGGTGAAGGACTTTCTGACCGCCGCGGGGCTGAACCTGTCGGACCCCAACCTGGCCCAGACTCCGAGCCGGGTCGCCGACGCGTGGGCGGACGAATTTCTCGATGGGTACGGACGGTCGGCGGCCGAAGTTCTGGGCGAGCGCTTTCCGGTCTCGAAGGCCTCCCAGCGTGAGCTGGTCGTGGTGACCGGCCTCCACTTCCGTTCGATGTGCCCGCACCACCTGTTGCCCTACTCCGGCCGCGCGACGGTCGCCTACCTGCCGGGAAAAACAGTCGTCGGGTTCGGCAGACTCGCTTCGCTGGTCGACCTCTTCGCCCACCGGTTGATCCTTCAAGAAGAGCTGGCCCGCCAGGTCGCGGTCGCCTTGAAAGTCCACCTGCGCTCTCCGGCCACCGCCTGCGTGCTCGAAGCCGAGCAGACCTGCCTGCGCCTGCGCGGAGGCCACCAGCACGACGCGGTGACTCACGCCGAGGCGTACGAAGGAAAATTGAGCCGCGACTCCGCGCTTCGGCGCGAGCTGTGGGCCCGGATAGGAAAAAAGAAATGAAGACCCGCCGCAAACCTTTTCTCCAGCCGTACCCCCCGACCATCGCGCTGGTGACGGGCGCTTCCCGAGGCATCGGAGCGGCGATCGCCCGCGCCCTGGCAGGCCTGGGGCTCGACTTGATTTTGACCTCGACCCGGAAGGGAGGCACCCGGGGGACCGCCGAAGAGTGCCGGGGTCACGGAATTGAAGTGCTCGAGTTGGCGCACGACGCGGGCTCGCGCGCAGACGCAGATCGCGTCGTGGCCGCTGCGATCAAACGGTTTGGTCAGGTCGACATCCTGATCAACAACGCGGGCCAGGTCATTCGCAAGCCGGTGGTGAAGATGTCCGACGACGACTTCGATGACGTGCTGCGCACGAACCTCAGCGGCCCGTTCTACCTGACCCGCCGACTGCTGCCCGGAATGGTGAAGCGGGGGCTGGGCAGAATCATCAACATCTCGTCGATTTCGGCCACGCTCGGCTCTGAGAACCACACCGGCTATTGCGCTTCGAAATGGGGGCTGGACGGCTTCACCAAGGCCCTGGCCGAAGAGACGCGCGGCACCGGAGTGCTGGTCTGCTCGGTGTTGCCCGGAAGCGTGGACACCCAGATGCTCAAAGGCTCGGGTTTTCCTCCGATGATGGGCGCGTGGGAAGTCGCTGACGTCGTCCGCTACCTGGCCTTCGAAGCGCCGCTGGCCCTGCACGGCGGCCGGGTGGAAGTCTTCGGGTGAAGCGACCTGAGGCTGAAGCGGTGGCCGCAGTCCGGGCCGAGCTGGAAGCCGCGCTGGGGGCCGCGCAGGTCAGCGCTGACCCCGACAAGCTGCTGGTCTACGGGCACGACGAGTCGGACATGGGGGACTTCGCGCCCCAGCTGATCGTCTTTGCGCGAAGCACCGCCGACGTGCAGCAGGTCTTTGCCACCGCGTTCGCCCACCGCGTGCCGGTGACGCCGGTGGCCGCGCGCAGCGGAAAATCGGGCGGCTCATTGCCCTTGTACGGCGGGGTGTCGCTGAGCCTCGAGCGGATGAACAAGATCTTGAGCATCAACCCCGAAGATCTGACCGCGGTGGTCGAGCCCGGGGTCATCACCGGCACGCTGATGAAGGCGGCCGATGACGTGGGCCTCTTCTACCCCCCCGACCCGAACAGCTGGGAATTCTGTTCCCTCGGCGGCAACGTCGCCGAGAACGCCGGAGGCCCCCGTGCACTCAAATACGGCGTCACCCGCGACTACGTGCTCGCAATGGAATGGGTTCTTCCGACCGGCGAGGCGCTGAACATCGGCAAGCGCACCATCAAAGGGGTGGCGGGCTACGACTTGTGCGGCCTGTTCGTGGGCTCGGAAGGGACGCTGGGGGTGGCAACGCAGATCACGCTCCAGCTGATCCCCCGGCCCCGCAAGGTGAGAACGGCACTGGTGATCTTCAAAGACGTTCTCGATGCGGCGCGGGCAGTCAGCGCGGTGCTGGC
The DNA here is from genome assembly GCA_043750125.1 of Archangiaceae bacterium. Lineage (GTDB taxonomy): Bacteria > Myxococcota > Myxococcia > Myxococcales > Myxococcaceae > JAGSPQ01. The sequence goes on from JAYVCD010000034.1 coordinate 17,818, forward strand.
GGCTGGGCTGCTGCCCCGATGCCTCGAGCTGCTCGACGATGTGAGCATTCGGGCCATTGACGGTCGCGGGTTCTCATTTCCGCCGGGCTCGGGCGCCGCGGTCATCGCCGAGGTCGACGGGAATCACGACGAAGGGCTGCTGCTGGAGCTCGAGCAACTGTCCGAAATCGCCACTGCCCACGGAGCCCTCGATACGCTCCTGGCGCAGGACGAAGCCCAGCGGGAAAAACTGTGGGCCGCCCGCCGGGTGGTCTCGACGGCGTTGCGGGCATTAAAGCCCTTCAAGATTTCCGAAGACATCGCGGTGCCGCGCTCGAAGATCCCCGAGGCGATCGCGCGGTTCAAAGAGCTCGGCGCCCAGCTCGGGCTCACGGTCGCGACCTACGGTCATGCGGGCGATGGAAACCTTCACGCCAACATCCTCTTCGATGGGCCCCACCAGCGTCCGAAGGTCGACCAGGCGCTGGCGCAGATGATGCGCATCACCCTCGAGCTGGGAGGTACCATTACCGGCGAGCACGGGGTGGGCTTTGCCAAGCGGGCCTTCATTGCTCTCGAGCAGGGAAAGGCGCTGATCGACTTTCAAAAGCGGCTGAAGGCCTTTATCGACCCATTAGGGTTGCTAAATCCCGGGAAAATATTCGAGGAAGAGCCCTAATAGTTTTCATTGGTTGCCGAACTCGAATTCTCTGCCGCGCGCTTCGTCCAAATTCCCGAAACTCTTCACACAACTACACGAAACGGATTGGGCGGCCATGCGTCTTCTCTTCAGAGAGAGAGGAAATTCATATGGCTTTCAGCGCAGCCCGTCGCAACTCATCCGAAGGCATCTCGCACTACCTGCGAAGCTTCGGCGGTCACAAACAACTTACGCGCGAGCAGGAATATTCGCTCAGCAAACGCGCGCACGCTGGCGATGAGGAAGCTCGTCGAATTCTGGCCGTCAGCAACCTTCCCTTCGTTGTCGCGGTGGCTCGTAAGTTCGCCAGCCGAGGCGCGCGGCTCGATGATCTCGTTCAGGAAGGCAACGTCGGCCTGATGAAGGCGATCGAGCACTTCGACTCGAAAAAGAACGTGCGCTTTGCCACCTATGCCGTCTGGTGGATCCGCGCGTACATCACCCGGTATTTGAAGGACAACCGCAGCCAGGTCCGGGGCGGCGAGTCCGAGCGGGCGAGCATGAGCGACTTTTCGCTCGACACGCCGATCGAAGAGGATGGCGATTCGACCTGGCTCGACCGCCTCGAGTCGAGCGACGAGGCTCCGGACACGACCTACACCCGACACGAGCGAGACGCCGAAGTGAGCGATGCGCTCGAGAAGGTGAAGAAGCGCCTGGGCGATCTCGGCTGGGACATTCTTCAGGAACGCCTGACTCAGGACAAGCCGCGGACGCTCGAAGAGCTCGGGCAGCGGTGGGGCGTTTCCCGCGAGCGGGTCCGTCAGGTCGAGCTGAAGACCAAGAATTTCCTCGCCCGGTACCTCGAGCCCATCAACCAGGATTACGAGGTCGATGGCGACGACGAAAACGAGAATGACAACGATTCGTCGGTAGCGGCGTAACGGTCAAAACCTGTAGCAGTGCGAACTTCCCCCTTTTGCGCTGCGGCGCGCGCCCCCTTGATGGTTCGGGCGCGCGTTTTTTTTCGTCTCGGGCGGTGCTAAAAGCCGGCGGATGAAGCGCTCATTCCGGGTTGGGTTTGCGACGTTGTTTCTTGCCTCTGCGGCCCTGGCCCAGGGCGATGCCGGCGCGGGTTCCGTTTCAGCCAATGGCGCGGCCGATTTCAGCGCCCGGCTGGACGCGTTGTGGGTGACCCGGGACACGCCCGAGTCGATCAAGCAGCAGAACCAGGCCGTCACTGAGGGCCTGGCGGCGTGGCCGGTCGACTACCCACTGCTTTGGCGCTGCGCCCGACACAAGTGGTACCTCGCCGATGGTCAGGACTCGGACCACGGGGCGCAGAAGAAGGCGCTGGGGAAGGACGCGTGGGAATACGCCGATCGTGCGTTGAAGGCGAAGCCCGGCGGGTTCGAGGCCAACTACTACAAGGCGCTTTCGATTGGCGCCTACTCGGAAGCGGTGGGGATTCTCACCGCGCTGTCGCAAGGGCTCGAACGTCAGTTCGTCGAGAGCCTCGATCTCGCGATGAAGGTCAACGAGGCCTACGAGCGGGCGGGGCCCGTGCGCGCGAAAGGCCGGTACTACGCGCAGCTGCCGTGGCCCAAACGAGATCGCGAGAAGGCCGTCGAGCTGCTGAACAAGGCGATCAAGCTGAGCCCGGAAGCGACCCGGTCGTACTTCTACCTGGCCGAAGTGCTGCTCCAGGCAGGCAAGGCGAAGGAAGCTCAGGTGGCGATGAAAAAGGTCTTCTCGCTCAGTCCCGACTTTGATCCGCCCGAAGGCCGTCGGATTCTTCTTTGGGCCAAGCCGGTCGCCGAGCAGATTGATGCCGAGCTGAAGTAGGAAAACACCCGTCGGGGGGAAGACCATGAATGCAGCGCAACAGATGAAGACGCACGTAGAGGGCAGCGAAAAGAACCTCGTCGAGCTGTTGATTTCCCGGGTCAAGGAAAACCGGGGGCCCGCCGTGCAGCACAAGACTGCCGTCGGCTGGGTCGAAGTCAGCTGGGCCCAGGTCCTCGAGGACGTAACGAAGCTCTCGAACGCGTTGGTGGGGTGGGGCGTGAAGCCCGGAGACCGAATCGCGATTTTCGCCGGCACCACCCTGCAGTGGGTGGTCACCGACCTGGCGATCTCGGCGGCACGCGCGATCACCGTGCCCATTTATGCGTCGAATACTCCGGACGAAATTCGGTATGTGCTCCAGCACTCGGGCGCCCGGTTGTGCTTCGTCGACAATGACGTGCCCGACGCGAAGCAGCCCGGCCGGCTGACCCGGCTGCGGCAGCGACTGGCCCAGTGCACCGCGGTGAACCAGGTGGTGGTGTTCGAAGGTCCGGCGGGTGGGGAAAAAGAGTTGTCGCTGGCGTCCCTGCTCGAGAAGGCCGCCGGGGTCGACGATTTCAGTCAGCGGGTGGCCGCGGTGCAGTCCGAAGACCTATGCCACTTCATCTACACCTCGGGGACGACCGGCGATCCGAAGGGCGTCATGCTCAGCCACGGCAACTGGGCGTATGAGGCCAAGAGCTGCACCAAGATCGGCCTGATGCAGAACGACGATGCCGTGATGTTGTTTCTGCCTTTGGCGCACTCGTTTGCACAGGTGATCAAGGCTGCGTGGCTGGGCCTGGGCTTCAAGCTGGCGTTCGCCGAGTCGATCGACAAGCTGATCGCCAACCTGGCCGAGAGCAAGCCGTCGATTCTGCCGGCGGTACCGCGGGTGTTCGAGAAGGTCTTCAGTGGAGTTCAGGCAAGCGCGATGGGCGCTCCGGGAATGAAGGGCAAGCTGGGACGATGGGCGTTTCGGCTCTTCGATGAATACGTCGAGGCCAGACTCGCCGGAAAGTCATACGACTCGCTGGGCTGGGCCCTGGCGAAGCGACTGGTGTTCTCGAAAGTGAAGGCCGGGCTCGCCCAGAAGCTCGGGGGCCGGATGCGGCTGTTCATTTCAGGAGGCGCACCGTTGTCGACGAAGATCGCGTACTTCTTCGACCTGCTGGGTTTCGAAGTGCTGGAAGGGTTCGGGCTGACTGAGACTTCGGCCGCCAGCTGCGTCAACCGGCCGGGCAACTTCAAGATCGGAACCGTAGGGCAGGCGCTTCCCGGTACCGAAGTGAAGATCGCCAGCGACGGTGAGATTTTGATCCGGGGTCCGGGAGTGATGAAGGGCTACTACGCCAACCCGGAAGCGACCGCCGAGGTGCTCGAGAAAGACGGCTGGTTCCACTCGGGGGACATCGGAGAAATCGACGCCGAGGGCAATGTCCGCATCACGGATCGCAAGAAGGACATCATCGTCACCGCGGGGGGGAAGAACGTCGCTCCGCAGAATCTCGAGAACGTGCTCAAGACCCACCCGATCATCAGCACCGCGATGGTTCATGGAGACAAGCGGCCGTACCTCACGGTGCTGATCTGCGTGAACGAGGAAAACGCGAAGAAGCTGTTGACCGAGAAGGGGCTACCGGTCGGCAGCTATCTGGAAATCGCCGGTCGGCCGGAAATCCGCGAAGCCGTGCAGAAGGCCATCTCTCAGGTGAACTCCGAGCAGCCGCCATACAACACGCTCAAGAAGTTTCATTTGATGGACCACGACTTCACCCAGGAAAGCGGTGAGCTGACACCGACGCTGAAGGTGAAGCGGAAGTTCTGCACCTCCAAATACGCGTCGCTGCTCGACGGAATGTACGAGAGCAAGGCCAACTGAAGGGTGGGCCGTGAGGGGGGAATGGAAGGCTCCCGCCACACGCCAATTCCCTTTTTCAGCTCTGCTTGGTCGCAGCCTTATCGGCGGCGGGAATGGCAGTCCCGCTGCCTTCGGCAATCTTCTTGTCCTTCGCGACCTCTTCGGGAGTCGGCTCGCCCTCGCCTCCAAAGCCCTTCTTGAAGTTGCGAATGGCGCTGCCCAGCGACGATCCCAGCTGCGGAAGGCGGGTGGCTCCAAACAGGAGCATCAACACCGCCATAATCAAAAGAACTTCGGTCCACTTCAGGCCCATCATGGGTGCTCCTTCGGAAATGAGGAAGCGATCATACCGGGCGCCCGGACAGACCGCTACCCTGGTACCCAGCCTCTACCCCACCGTTCCGGTACCGGTGGGCGATTTGTCCCCCACGGGGGAGGCGACATGCCGAATCACGGGCTCGACGTTTTTCGGCTCTGAGCTGCGGCGAGCCAGCTCGAGCTGAACGGCCTGGCTGCGGACCAACTGCCCATCAATGGGCTGTGGAACGGGCAGGTAGGTGCCATCGACGGTGAGCTGGCGGGCTTTGACGTTGTCTTTGAATCCGATTCCCAGCACTTCTTCGAGAATGCGGGCCCGAATGGCAGGGTCTTCGACCGGGAACATCACCTCGACCCGGCGCTGGAAATTTCTCGGCATCCAGTCGGCGCTGGACATCCAGACCTCGGTGCTGGCGCCGGTTCCAAAGGCGAAGACCCGCGAGTGCTCGAGGAATCGGTCGATGATGCTCGTCACCCGGATCCGCTCGCTCACCCCGGGCACTCCTGGCCGCAGGCAGCAGATGCCACGAACCAGCAGCTCGATTTCGACCCCGGCCTGGCTGGCCGCGTACAGGGCGCGAATGGTGGCCGGGTCGACCAGTGAGTTGAGCTTGCCTGCGATGCGGGCCGGCTCACCCTTCTTCGCGCGGGTGGTCTGAGCTTCGATCAGCTCGAGCACCTTGGCTTGAAGGCTCATCGGCGCGACGGCCAGTCGCTTCCAGGCAGGCGCCGACGAGTAGCCGGTGAGCAGGTTGAAGAGCGCGGTCACGTCGTCGGCGATTTCCGGCCGGGCGGTGAACAGCGAGAGGTCCGTATAGCTGCGCGCGGTCTGAGGGTTGTAGTTCCCGGTGCCGAGGTGAACGTAGCGACGAATTCCGCTGCCTTCGCGGCGGACTACCATCGTCACTTTGCAGTGGGTCTTGAGGCCGATCAGCCCGTAGACGACGTGCACCCCGTTCTCTTCCATGCGCCGGGCCCATGCGATGTTGTTCGCTTCGTCCAGCCGGGCCTTGAGCTCGACGAGCACCGCGACCTGCTTCCCATTCTCAGAGGCCCGCACCAGAGCGCGGCCGATCGGGCTGTCGCCGCCGCTGGTGCGGTACAGCGTCTGCTTGATGGCCAGAACGTTGGGATCATCGGCCGCCTCTTCGATGAAGCGAACGACCGGGTCAAAGGCTTCATAGGGGTGATGCAGCAAGACGTCGCGTTGCCCCACCACGTGAAGAATCGATTCGACATCGCGAAGCACCAGTGGAATCGCAGGCACCATCGGCTCGACGCGGTTCTCGGGCCTGGGGTCGGCGTCCGCCAGCGCTCCGAGGTCCTGAAGCTGAAGCGGGCCGGCGACCCGGTACACGTCCTGGGGAGAGAGCTTGAGCGCGTAGGTGAGCTGGGCCTCGAGGGTGGGGGAAGCTGCGTTGTCGAGCTCGAGCCGGACTGCCGCGCCCCGCTCACGGCGCCGCAGCTCTTGTTGAATGGTGGACAGAAGGTCTTCAGATTCTTCCTCGTCGACGTTGAGGTCCCAGTTGCGGGTGACGCGAAAGCCCACCGTCTGCTCGACCGCGTACCCGGGGAAGAGATCGCCGACGTGCAGCGAGATCAATTCTTCGAGAAGAAGAAAGGCGTGGCCCGACGCCGAGGGCAAGGGAACCACCCGGGCGAGCACGCTGGGCACCTGAACCACCGCCAGCGAGCTTTCGCTTTGGTCCTTCTTTCGCCTTCGACCTTCGCGGCGAAGCAGCACCGCCAGGTTGATCGACTTGTTGCGCAGGTGAGGGAAGGGGTGGCCGGGGTCGACGGCCAGCGGGGTCAGCGCCGGAAACACCGAAGACTGGAAGTGGGCCTTGGCCGCGGTCTTCTGTTCAGCCGACAGCTCGGTGCGCGGGAGCACCGCCAGACCGTTGGCTGACAACAGCCCGAGCAGCTCGCGGTGCCAAAGGCGGTATTGCTCGGCCATCATCAGGTGGGTGCGCTCGGAAATCGCGACCAGCGCTTCGCTTGGCCCCATTCCGTCGGCGGAAAGCTCGGCGACTCCGTTCTGTACCTGTTGCTTGAGGCCCGCGACGCGCACCATGAAAAATTCGTCGAGGTTGCCCGCAGAGATGGTGAGAAATTTGATCCGCTCGTGCAGCGGCAACGAGGCGTTGCGGGCCTCGACCAGGACGCGCTCGTTGAAAGCCAGCCAGGAAAGCTCGCGATTGATGAAGAGCAGTCGGTCGGTCAGTTCCACGGGAGGATCGATGGTGGCACGAAGTAGAGGCACGCTCACGTCACATGTCTGCCACGGAAGGGGGTCGCGTCGCTCGATCAAATAAAGAATCGCTCAGTGCGCTAGAGGGGGCAGGTGATCAAGCGCGCTCGCAAAGAGCCCACCGACGACATTCTGGCTGCAATCGACGTGGGGACCAACGCGGTGCGGCTCGAGCTGGCCCGGGTGCTTCCCGACGGATCTCTGGAAACGCTGCACCAGGAACGAGATCCGGTTCGTCCGGGGGAAGGGCTGTTCAAGACGGGCATCATTCGCCGCGAGGTCGCCGATCGTCTGCTCGCGACCCTGCGGCGTTACTCGGCGTTGTGCCGCCGCTATGAAGCCCGGGTCAAGGCGGTGGCAACCAGCGCCGTGCGCGAAGCGAAGAACCGGGACGAGATCGTTCGGCGCGCGCGCAAAGAAGCCCAGCTGCTCCTCGATGTCATCTCTGGCCGCGAAGAGGCCCGGTTGATCTGTCTGGGCGTGCTGCACGGGACTCCACCGCTGAAGCGGTCGCTGTGCATCGACATCGGGGGAGGCTCGACCGAGGTGGCATTCGCGGTGGGCGAGCACCCCAAAGATCTCTGGAGCCTGACCCTGGGCGCGGTGCGAATCACCGAGCTGTTCGGGTTGTCGGGAAAAGTGTCGAAGAAGCAATTGAAGCTGATGCGCAGGTTCGCGCGCGAGGCGGTCGAGGAAGCGCTGCCCAAGCGCATCAACCATGGACCCAGCACGGCCCTGGGCAGCAGTGGCACCATTCAGGCGGTGGTGGGTTTCGCGCGCAAAGAAGGGGTGGGCCACGCCACCACCGAAGAGATTTCAAATGCGGCCGAAGAGCTCGCCGACATGGATCTGGCCAAGCGGCGAAAGCGCTTCGACCCACGGCGCGCGGACATCGTCGTCGCGGGAGCCGTGATTCTCGAGGCGGTGATGAAGCACCTGAAGCTCGATGCAATCACCGCGATCGATCGCGGGCTGCGCGATGGGCTGCTGCGCGACATGGTTCGCAGGCGGAAGGTGGACCAGAACGACGGGTCGTTGCACGAGGCCGCAGTGGGGGTGGGACGGCGATTCGGCTTTGGGGAGCAACACTGCGAGCAGGTGACCCGCCTCGCGCTCGCATTGTTCGACGACCTGGCGTTGGTGCACCAGCTGCCGGCGTCGGCCCGCCCCTGGCTGGAAGTCGCCGCGCTGCTTCATGACGTGGGGAACGCGATCAACTACCAGCGGCACCACAAGCACTCGCAGTACTTGATTCAGAACGCCGATCTTCCCGGGCTGTCGGATCGCGAGCGGATGGTGATCGGGTGCATCGCGCGGTTTCACCGGCGCAGCGCTCCTTCGCTGCTTCACGAGGGGATGACGGGGCTGACGCCACAGGAGGCTCGGCTGGTGCGCAAGTGCGCGACGCTGCTGCGGGTCGCCGATTCGTTGGACCGCAGCCACCGCCAGCCCATTTCGAAGCTGTCTGCGTCGCTGCGGGGTTCAAAGGTGGTGGTGAAGATGAGCTCGCGAACTCCCATCGACCTCGAGCTGTGGGATGCCGAGCATGAGCAGCCGTTGTTCCGCGAAGTTTTCGGGCGCGCGCTCGTGCTCCAGCAGGGGCGCTGAAGCCTGGTTTGAGCTGACGCGGCCCGGGCTGGGAAAAAACACGTGCTGTTGTCGTGACACCGCTTGTGTCGATCTCGGGTGTCACTGCGCAGCGCGGTTCTGCGGCTTTGCGCCCCGCACCCGTGGGCACAGCTTTTGTAGTGGGTCGTCGCGAAGTTCACTTCAACCCAAAGGAAAAACTCTCATGCGCCTGCTGCTCTCTTCGCTTGTTGTGGTGTTGGCTGCCTGTGGTGTCGATGAATCGATGGATTCGGTGACGACGGCGGTGAAGCAAGAGGCGCTGTCGGCCTCGCATTGTCCAGCCAGCGTCCCGGTGGCCCTGGCCCCTGCTGCGGACCAGGCGTTGTGGCGGGTGCTGGCCGCGGAAGGCGTTCAAATCTACCGTTGTACGAACACCGCGACCGGGCCGGCCTGGGTCTTCGAATCACCCGATGCGCTGCTGCGCAGCACTGACAGCTGCGACGACGAGGGAGACCACCCGATCGTGGGGCATCACTATGCGGGTCCGACCTGGGAGTTCAAAGATCGCAGCACCGTTGTCGGGGTGAAGGCGGCCGCGGCCCCTGCACCGGTGGCCACGGCGATTCCGTGGCTGTTGCTCAACGCGGTCAGCCACGCGGGCAGCGGGAGGTTTACCGAGGTGACGAGCATCCAACGCATGGACACCGAAGGCGGCCTCGCCCCTGGGACCGGCTGCGACGCCACCACGATCAACGCTGCGGTCCGCGTTCCGTACACGGCCAACTACTACCTGTACCGAGCACGACCGGGCCGCGACAACACCGAGCAGCAGTGCCGCTGATTCCTTGAAGAGTTCTGTTCTGGCGCTGAAGAAGGGCTCCAGCGCCAGGACGGGCATTCGCGCCGTTCAACCACGCGGAACCCGAAGGGATCCAATCGTTGCCGAAGTGTCACCGAACAGGGGGCGCGGTCAGGTGCATGTTCGGCGCATGGCTTGGCAGCTCATCTTCAAGGCTCTGGAACCCGAGGACGAAGGCGCGTGGGCGATTGAATTAGACCGAACGAACCCGTGGCCCCGCAAGCCGGTGTCGATGACCGTTCAGCTCGAGCCGGGCACGAGTGGGGGGGGCGCGTCGGGTGATGAGGACGAAGAAGACGACTGAAGGCCTGCGAGCTTCCGGCTCCAGGGGTGACGGATGTCCGTGCCCTTCACCATGTAGACGACCATCTCGGCGACGTTGGTGGCGTGGTCTCCGATTCGTTCGAGGTGCTTGGCGATGAACATCAGCGCGGTCGCACGGCGAATGTATTTCGGGTCTTCCATCATCAGCGTCAGCAGCTCGTTGAAGAGCTGAAGGAAGAGGGCATCGAGCATCTCTTCGTCTTTCAGCACCACTGCAGCGAGGTCCACGTCGGCGGCCACGAACGCATCGAGGGCTTTCCGGGTCTGGAGCTGGGACAGCTCGGCCAGGCGGGGAAGGGTGTTGTTCGGGGGCATCGGAGGCGCCTCGTTCAGGTCCCTCGCGCGCTCAGCGATGTTGACCGCCAGATCTCCACACCGTTCGAGATCGGTCACGATCTTCAGCGCGGTGGTGATCAACCGCAGATCAGACGCGGCAGGCTGACGCAAGGCGAGAATCTTGCGGCAGCGCTCGTCGATGTCGACCTCGAGCCGGTTGACCTCTGCGTCTTCGTCGATCACCGCGCGGGCCAACGTGCTGTCGCGATCGGCGACCGCCTGCATGCTTCGCGCGATGGCGGACTCGATGCGTGCCCCCATCGTCAGCAACAACTGGCGCAGGTCGGCGAGGTCGGTCTCGAAGGCTTTGTCCGTGTGTCTAGAGGCCATGGGTCACCCGAATTTCCCGGTTACGTAGTCCTCAGTGCGTCGATTGGTCGGAGTCGTGAACATCTTCGCAGTGGGCCCGACTTCGACCATCTCACCCATGAAGAAGAAGGCCGTCTGGTCCGATACCCGCGCGGCCTGCTGCATGTTGTGGGTGACGATGACGATCGTGTACCGCGCTTTGAGCTCGTGGATCAGATCTTCGATTTTTGCGGTGCTCAGCGGGTCGAGCGCGCTCGCGGGTTCGTCCATCAACACCACCTCGGGCTCGATCGCGAGCGCGCGGGCGATGCACAGCCGTTGCTGCTGCCCCCCGGACAGCGCGAGCGCCGAGTCCCCCAGCCGGTCTTTGACCTCGTCCCACAGCGCACTTTGGTGAAGGCTCTTCTCGACCCTGCCGGCGAGCTCGGCGCGGTCGTTCATTCCTGCGATGCGCAGGCCATACGCGACGTTTTCGAAGATCGATTTCGGAAAGGGGTTCGACTTCTGGAACACCATTCCTACCCGACGGCGCAGCTCGACCACGTCGACGCCGCGCTCGTAGATGTTGGCCGCGTCGAGCAGCACTTCGCCGGTGTGCCTGGCCCCCGGAATGAGATCATTCATCCGGTTGAGCGCGCGTAGGAAAGTCGACTTTCCGCAGCCCGACGGGCCGATCAGGGCCAGAACCTGGTGCTCGGCGATGTCGAGGTTCAAGTCCTTCACCGCGGGCTTGGCGCCGTAGTGAATCGAAAGGTTTCGAATGTGCATCTTGGAGCTGGGAAGCAGCGCAGTCTGGAGGTTCATGGCGGCACTCATGCGTTGACCCGGCTTCGGGTGCGGCTTCGCAGCAGGACAGCCACGAAATTCAAGCTGAAGGTCAGCATCAGCAGCACCAGTACGGTCCCGTAGAGCAGGGGCCGGGTGGCCTCGACATCGGGGGACTGAGTGGCGAGCACGTACGTGTGGTAGCCGAGGTGCATGAACTGCGAGTTGAGGGTGCGGGGCAGCTCGGGAAGAAAGTAGGCCGCGCCGGTCAGCAAGATGGGAGCGACCTCGCCCGCCCCGCGTGAGACGGCGAGGATCGCGCCGGTGAGGATTCCCGGAGTCGCGCCGGGCAGTACGACCCGCATCAAGGTCTGCGACTTCGTCGCGCCGAGGGCGAGGCTGGCGTTTCGCAAGTCTGGGGGCACGGCCCTCAAGGCTTCTTCGGTGGCGACGATCACCACCGGAAGGGTGAGGACGGCAAGGGTGAGCGAGGCCCACAACAGGCCGGGCTGGCCGTAACGCAGCTCACCGCCCAGCAGGTGGTCCATTCCTTCGCCGACGAAGTGAATGAAGAACCCCAGGCCAAAGAGCCCAAAGACGATCGAGGGGACACCGGCCAGGTTCTGCACCGCGATTCGCACGGCTGCGGCGAGCTTCGATTGGGCTGGGGCGTACTCGTGAAGGTAGATCGCGGTCAGTACTCCCACCGGCATTACGGCCACCGTCATCATCAACGTCAGCACGGTGGTGCCCCAGACCGCAGGGAAGATGCCTCCTGCGGTCATCCCTTCGGTGGGGTTGGCGGTGAAGAATTCCCAGCTCAGCTTCGACCAGCCTCCGCGGACGGCGTCGGCGAGGATCACCGCCAGGGCTAAGACGATCAGCAGCGCGGCCAGGCCGCTGAGCCCTGAGAAGAAACCCGAGCGGAACATTCGGGCGCGAGCGCTCATACTTTTCCCCCCAGCCGCTTCACCACCCGCCGGGTCCAGACGCCGGCGATCAGGTTGAGCACGAAGGTGATCGCGAACAGCTGCACCCCGATGAAGAACAGCAGCGAGTAATGGGGGCTGCCCACGACCACTTCGCCCATCTCGGCTGCGATGGTGGCCGACAGCGTTCGGGTCGAGTCGGTCAGGTGGGGTGAGACTATCGCGGCGTTGCCGCTGGCCATCAGCACCACCATCGTCTCGCCGATGGCACGGCCCAGCCCGAGGACGCAGGCGGCGAGCACTCCGGGCGCCGCGGCAGGCAGCACCACTTTCCACGCTGTTTCCCAGCGGGTGGCCCCGAGCGCCAGCGACGCTTCCCGGTAGCTGCGCGGCACGGCCGTGAGCGCGTCTTCGGCGACGGTGAACACCACGGGAATGATCGCCAGCGACAGGGCGAGGCCTGCCAGCCCGGCGTTGAGCCGGTAGGTCAGGCCGAAGGTGTCCTGCAGCGCCGAGGCGAAGACCATCAGCGCGAAGAAGCCCAGAACTACCGAGGGCACCCCCGCGAGCAGCTCGATGGTGGGCTTGAGCCATTCGCGCAGGCGCCGGGGCGCAAGCTCGGAAGTAAACAGCGCGGCCAGCACCCCCAGCGGCGCGGCGACGATCATCCCCACCACGCTGACCTTCAAGGTCCCGATGAACAGGGGAATCAAGCTCACCTTCGGAATGTCCGAGACGGGCTGCCAGACGAAGGTGGAAGCCTTCCCCGCTTTGAGCACCTGGGGCAAAAACAGCTTCGAGAGGCTCACTTCTTTGAGCGACTGGGGATCAAAGAACAGCGGGAGCGCTTCTTTGGCGACGAAAACGAGGATCAGCCCGATCGCCAGCACCCCGCTGAAAGCGACGGCGGTGATCACCGCTTCGATCACCTTCTCGCGAAGCTGCCAGCGCCGCCGGGGCGGAAGGCGGGGCGTGGCTCGGGTCGAAGGTTCCGCCAGCATGTGCACCCTCATTTGACGGGGAAATAGCCAACCTTGGTGACGACGGCCTGGCCTTCCGGCGAGAGGCAGAAGTCGATCAGCGCCTTGGCGTCGCCCGAGGGTTTGGTGCGCAGGTAGAAGTAGAGATCGCGCGAGAGCGGGTACTTGCCGCTCTTCACGTTCTCGAGGGTCGGGGCGAGCTCGTCGGAGCCCACCTTGACCTTCAGCTCTTTGACTCCTTTGGCGTAGGCGGCACCTCCGTAGCCGATGCCGAACTTCTCTTTGGCGACCGCATTCACGACGGCGGCGGTGCCGGGCAGGGTCTGCGCCGAAGCTGCGAAGTCTTCGCCCCCGAGCAAATTGTCTTTGACGAACACGTAGGTGCCCGAAGAGTTTTCACGTGAGAACACGACGATCGCTTTGTCGGGACCGCCTACGTCCTTCCAGTTGGTCAGCTCGCCCAGGTAGATCTTTTTCAGCTGGTCCATCGTCAGCGCGCTGAGGGGGTTCGACCCGTTGACGTAGAAGGTCACTCCGTCTTTGGCGACGGCGACCTCGGTGCCAGCGGTGTTGTACCGGGCGCGCAGTTTTTCCATTTCGGCTTCCTTCATCGGCCGGCTGCTGGTGGCGATATCGGTGGTGCCGTTGATCAGCGCGGCCAGGCCGGTGCCCGAGCCTCCGCCGGTGACCTGCACTTTGGCGGTCGCGTTTTTCTTCATGAATTCCTCGGCCCAGCGCTGGGTGAGGATCACCATCGTGTCAGAGCCTTTGATGGTGACTGAGCCGGCCAGGGCCGACAGCGGTGCGAGGACGAGGAACATCAAGAGAGTGCGTTTCATGGTCGGGCTCCTAGAATTTCGCCTGCAGTTGGACAGTGAGCAGATTTTGCTTGGGAGCCGAATCGTCGGTTCCACTGGTGTATAGCAACGGAATTTCGTAGCTGACGCTGAGCTTCAAGACCTCGTCGAAGTAGTGAGAGGCGACGAGCCCGAAGGTGTGGATCTGGTTCTTGCTCGAAGGCTTGGTGTTGTCTTTCGGGTCGACGGCGTTGGGGGTGCCGGTCGCGGGGTCGAAGAAGTCGTAGCGAAACGCCACTTGCTCGTGGTCTCCAATGTTCTGGACGATCAGCCCGTACCAGCCCAGGCCGGTCTGCCCGAACACTTCGACGTTGTTCGCCTGGTAGGTCCGGCCGGCGATGAACTCGGCCTTGATCGCGGTGGAACCGAACGGCAACAGATCGAGGAAGAGCTGCGCGTCGAAGCCGATGCGGGCGCGCTCGTAGTGCCGGCCAGGGCCGGTCGCGTCGGTGGGCTTATAGGTGAGTCCTCGCGAGCCCGAGACGCCTGCGGCAAACCACTTGAAGTCGACGGCCAGCCGTCCGTAGAAATCTTTTTCGGTGTCGTTGTCGACGCCGATGAAGCCGCGGTTGGCGGTGCCGTTGCCATCGAAGACGCCGAGCCACGCGCGCACCGGGCCGCCCTTGAACTGAAGTTTCATTCCGCGGTCGCGCTCGCCATTGAAGAAGGCGCGGACCACCCGGGTGCGCTCGGGGAATTCTCGTTCACCCGACGACTGCACCACCTCGTACCCAAACGGCCACTTGGTCTGGCCGAGGGTGAGGGTGAGGTACTTCTTGCCCGACCACGGCTCGGTAAACCCGGCTTCGGCGTCCTTCAACACCACCCCTGAAGGGGTCGCGTCGATCTGCACCATGTAGCGACCGACGGTGCCCTGGTACTCGATCTTGGCGCGGCCCCGTCGCACCGAAAACCCGTCCTTCACCAGGGAAACCAGTGAAGGGTCGACGCCGCTCAAACTGTTTTCGGCGTAGGAAAAACGTCCCTGCACGTATCCCGAAACCTTGATTTTGCTCAGGCCCGAAAGGATTCCTTTGCTCTCGGCGAATTGCTCTTCGAGCGCTTCGACTTTCCCCTGTAGAAATCCGACTTTTTCAGAATCGGTTTGAAGGGTGTTCGCCGGTTCGGCGGCGACGGGCGTTTCGCCACCGCCGTCGAGCGGTTTTTGGGCCAATGCAGCGGACGTAACGAGAAAGCCAACGAAGTAGAGGTTTTTCAAGGGTGGTGATCTCCGGGTGTGACGGGCAGGTTGTCTGCCGAAAGTCGGTAGCCGACACCGCGAACGGTCTCGAGCAGCTCGCGCGCGGCGCCGAGCTTCTCGCGCAGCCGCATCATGTGGGTGTCGACGGTGCGGGTCTCGAGTGGGCTCGAGATTCCCCAGACCTCACGCAACAGGACCTCGCGCGACTGCACCCGCCCCCGATGCAACAGCAGGTGGTGGACGAGCTTGAACTCGAGGGAAGTGAGCGTGACTTCCTGGTCCTCGACGTAGGCGCGATGGGCCGACAGGTCGAGCCGCAGTCTTCCCACTTCCAGCGTGACCTGCGGGGCGACGGTGGCCTGGCGGCGCAGCACCGCTTTCACCCGCAGCACCAGTTCCCGAACGCTGAAGGGCTTGGTGACGTAGTCATCGGCGCCGGCCTCGAAGCCGCCGACGCGATCGGGCTCTTCGCTTCGTGCGGTGAGCAGCATCACCGGCACCTGGGCGGTGGCGGGGTCATTTTTGAGGCGGCGGCAGACTTCCGAGCCCGAGACGTCGGGCAGCATCACGTCGAGCAGCACCAGGTCGAACGGTTGAGAGCGAGCCAACAGCAGAGCCGCTTCACCGGTGTGGGCCACGTCGACGGCAAAGCCCGCGTCCTTGAGGTTCAGCTCGACGAGAGCCGCAAGATCGGGCTCGTCGTCACAGATGAGAACGCGCTGCATGGCGCATCATCTATCGAGGCCCGGTTTCAACTTGATGACGTCAAAGTGACGATTGAGTGACTTTGCTTCAACCGTCAGACGCCACGAGGGGCCCTGGCGCCGGCAGATCTTCGGTGGTCGGCTCTTCTGAAGCCCCCACCGGAGGGGACATGCGGGGAGGGGGACCTGGGACGGTGGGGTGAGGGGACAACGAGTCGGGGGGAGGCGGAATGTTCCCCGACTGCGAGCCCGGGGGCATTCGCAACAGCGGCAAGGCGGGCAGCCCGGAGTGCCGGCGAGCGGCCTCGGCCAGGGCCAGATGCTGGCGGTAGCGTGCTTCGACCATCTTGTGGATCAGCAGTGGAGCCCCGGGCACCTTGCGGTCGGTCAGAGCCTGGGTCGAGCGCCGCACCGGGTAGCGCACCCGGCGAATCTGAACCCGCCAGCCCCGGGGGGTATAGGTGAACAGCCCCCAGGCCGGCCGAAGATCTCCGTCGCGCGGAATGCCGGCCGACGCGACATCGGCGATCAGCATCCGGCCCACGCGACGGCGGTAGGGAAAGTGAAGGTGACCGAAGGCGACGGCCGCGGCATCGAGGTGCTGCAGGTACCCGTGCAGCTCGTGCTCTTCCATCGTTGGTTCCAGCGAGTCCTCGAGGTTTCGGGGGTTGGCGTGACAGACGTAGAGGTCCTGCCCCGGCCGGGGCGAGTAGCGCACCGAGAACGGAAGGGTTCCCAGCTGCTTGACCCGGTCGGCGCCCAGCTCGTTTCGCGTCCACTCGAGCAGGTCGGTCTTCCAGTGTTCCTTCTCGCGGTAGGCGCCCCCGAGGTAATTGCCGGCGAGGTAACAGTCGGTGTTCCCCATCAGCACCGCGTGGCAGCGATCGAAGAGGAGCTCGACCGTCTCTCTGGGGTGGGCCCCGCGAAGCGCGAGGTCGCCGGCCGCTACGATGTAGTCGGGCATTTGCTTCTTGATGTCGTCGAGAACTGCCTCGCACGCCGGCAGGTTCCCGTGAATGTCGGCGAGAATCGCGACTCGCATGGCTTGCGAGCCATCCTACTTACGGGTTGGGTGCTTTCCCACTTGTCGGCGCGAAAGGAAGCTCGACGAAGAACGTGCTTCCCCGGCCCGGCACGCTTTCGACACGCACATCGCCATGCATCGCCGTCGCGAGGTGCTTGACGATCGACAGGCCCAGGCCGGTGCCTCCCATGTCGCGGCTTCGGCCCTTGTCGACCCGGTAGAAGCGCTCGAAGACCCGGGCGAGGTGTTTGGGCTCGATGCCCAGGCCGGTGTCGCGAACGCAGATGACGACGCCCGCGGCTCCTGAACGGGCGAAGACGGTGACGACGCCCTGGGGAGCAGTGAACTTGACCGCGTTGTCCAACAGGTTGATCAGCACCTGCTCGACGCCGCGCTCATCGGCCAGGGCCGTCATTCCCGGGGGCACCTCGAGATTGAGGGTCACGTTGCGGGCAGACGCTTTGAGGCGAACCGTGTCGGCCGCCCGCTGAGCGGCGACCGAGAGGTCCACCGGCAGCTCGGCGAGCTGAAACAGGCGGCCTTCGATGCGCGAGAGCTCGAGCAGATCTTCGACCAACTCTGAGAGCCGTTCGGATTGGCGGTGGATGATCTCGACCATCTTCGGAGCGTTTTCGGGATCCTTGAGCGCGCCTGCCTGCAGCGTCTCGGAGTACCCGCGGATCGCGGTGATCGGCGTGCGCAGCTCGTGGCTGACGTTGGCGACGAAGTCCTTTCGAACCGTCTCGAGGCGGCGCAGCTCGGTCACGTCGAAGAAGACGGCGGCCGAGCCTCCGACTTCCTTGCGCAGTGCCGAGACGTGCACCTGCAGCACCCGGGGCCGTACGCTTTCGACATTGATCTCGAGCTGGGACGACAGCCCCTCGGAGCAGGCGCGGGTCACGGCTTCCTGCAGCGGGGCCGATCGCACCAGCTCGACCGGTCGGTGCCCCAGCAGCTCGGTGCCGCTGTAGAGCATCTGCTTGAGAGCGTCGTTGTGTTGCACGACGGTGCCGTCGCGGCTGGTGATCCAAAGCCCCTCGGCCAGCCCATCGACCACCGCGCGCAGGGTGTCGAGCTCGCGTGCCGCGTGGGAATCCGGGTTGATCTGGGGAGGCAAGGTGGTCGGCGCGCGAGAGAGCAGGTCCAGCAGCACCGCCGCGAGGAACACCGCCGCGCCGATCGCCAGTGCAAGGGCGGGGTCGATGCCGAAGGCGAGAGCAGCGGCGATCGCGACCGCCGCGCTTCCCGCCCGCTGCCAGGAAGGCTCCATCAGGCCCCGAGCTTGTAGCCCACGCCTCGAACCGTCTCGAGGACATCGCCCGCGGGCCCCAGCTTTTCGCGCAGACGCTTGATGTGGGTGTCGACGGTGCGGGTGGTCACTTCGACGTCGATGCCCCAGACGTTCGACAGCAGGCTCTCGCGGGTCTGCACCCGGCCGGGGCGTTCGAGGAACGTGCGCAGCAGCTTGAATTCCAGAGCGGTCAAGACCACCAGCGCCCCCTTCACCTTCACTTCGTGGCGTTCGATGTCGAGCGTGATGTCGCCCGCGTGCAGCGGGCCGGTGGTCGGAGGCTCTTCGAGGCGACGCAGAACCGCCTTCACCCGCAGCAGCAGCTCTTTGACCGAGAAGGGTTTGACGACGTAGTCGTCGGCTCCGAGCTCGAGGCCGCGAACGCGATCAGCTTCTTCGCCCCGGGCGGTGACGATGATGATCGGAATTCGCCGGGTCGAAGGCTCGAGCCGAACCATTCGCGCCACCTCTGCCCCCGAGATGTCCGGCAGCATCAAGTCGAGCAGCACCAGGTCGGCCCCTTCGTCGCGCAGGGCCGACAGAGCAGCGGCTCCACTGCGGAACAGGCTGACGTGGTGACCTTCGCTCTTGAGGTTGTAGGCGAGCAGATCGGCCAGATCTTGTTCGTCTTCGATGACGAGAATGCGCGCCATGCGGTGCTTCCTAACTCAACTCGAAACGTGACATAAGCGCGGCCGTCGATGTCCGCGGAATCCGACAAAAGAAAGCAGCGCAGAATCCCAGTGGAGCTGTGGATCGAAGCGGCCCGCGACGGGGAACTGTATTTTCAGCGCGCCAGCAACCTCTCGGTCGGGGGCGCCTACTTCACCCAGACGGTGCCTCTGCCGGTCGGCTCGCAAGTCGCTCTGAAGTTCTCACTGCCCAACGACACCCACGAGATTGTCTGCGATGGACAGATCGTGACCGCCAAAGGGCTGGGGATGGGAGTGCTGTTCGTCGGGATCAAGACCGCGGACCAGGCGCGGATTGAAAAGCTCATCGACTTGCAGCTGAAGAAGAAGCCGTAGCTACTTCGTCTTGTCGACGCGCGGGTCGCAGTTCACCGGCGGCGAAAGCGGACGAATCGTGACCGCCAGCTTTTCGGGGTTTGCTCCCGGGTTGATTTCCTGGAGGTAGTTGCAGGAGCTGCCGGCGAGCATCGGCGGGCTGTCCTTCGAGAGCGCCTCGATCACCAGGCCGTAGTCTTTCCCCAGCGGAATCCCCTGCACGACCACTTGCTGCGAGCTGTTGACCCCGACCGGCTTCACATCGAGGTCGACGACAACGGCGCGAACCTCGTTGCCCTTTGCATCTCGAACCGGCACGAACCTGTCTGCGGGAAGTTGATTCACCAGGCAAGTCGTCTGCACCTTCACGCAATCGCCATCGCCCAGGCTGCGGCCTTTGGTGACGATTGAGATTTGGAGCTTGGCGATCGAGTCGGCCAGCAAAGCGGAAAGGACAAAATTGAACTGCAGCTGGGGGCCGCGATTTTCCAGAGGACCGCACGCGGCGAGGACCAGCATTGCGATCGCTGTGGTGGCGCGAATCACATTCCCTCGATGGTGATGGTGATGGGCAAGGTGCCGGTCTGTTTCTGGGTCGCGATCACCGCGACTCCCGCGGCGATCGAGCCGGCGGCGACGACGCCCACTCCGATTCCCACCCACACCCAGGGGTTCTTGTACCAGGCGGTGGCCAGCTCGGGCGCCGGGCCGTCATGGGTGCGCGGGTTGACCCGAAACGCCAGGGGACTGAAGGCATCGCCTCGACCGGCGAGCCTGCGCTGAGCGGCGTCGGCGACCTCGACGTAGTACTCGACCTCGTACCCGGCGTCTTCGATCGGCAGCTCGTACGCGGGGACGGTCGCGCTGAAGTCTTCTTTGCTGCCTTTCTTCCGGGTGAAGTCGACCGAGCTGTACGACTGGTTTCCGGCGCGGCGAAAGAACAGCTTGGCCTTCGCACCCAGCGACAGATCTTCAATCTGGGCCGCGATCAGCACCGGCTGGCCCCCCTCGACCGGGTCGAGCACCGGAATGCTCAAGGTCACCGGTCGGACCCGGCGCTTCTTGATGTCCTCTTTGATCCGCGCGTAGAGCGCCCGAATTTTCGGAGGAGCGGACCTGGGCAGCTCGTAGTCCGGCCGCGCCTGCAGCAGCTTCTCGAACGCGTCGCGCGCCTTCTCTTCGTTGCCCATGTAGAGGTGCGCCAGCCCCAGCAGGCGGTACATCTCGGCGAGCTGTGCATCGGTGAGATCGGGCTGGGACAACCCTTGCCCCAGCGTCTTGATCGCCTCTTCGAAGTCTCCGCTGTCGACCTGCTCGCTCGCCTTGTCCAGCTCAGGCATGCGGGGCGAAACCTGTCCGAGGACGAGGGGCGCTTGAAGCGGCGCGTCAGACCAGATCGATCGACAGGGCGAACGGCAGGGCCCGCCTGCCAGCGCTGGCAGCGCGGTCGAGACCACCAGCAGCGTGAGGCAGCCCCCTTTCATCGACCGACGATGCTTAACACGGCGGAATCCGATGACGGTTTGATTATCAATGGCCCGGGAGGTATGGTCCGCCACATTTTTCCGGAACCATAAACGCAAATGCTCGTAAAGATTGAAGAAATACAAGATAAGGGTCTGGAGGTCAACGCTCCGGTCTCACTGGAATTGCTGACTGAGGCGCTGGTGCCTTCTGACGGCTTCAAAGTCAGCGAGCCGGGCAAGATCTCGGTGCGTTTCAAAAAGGTCGCCGGACGCGTTTTCCTCAATGGAAACATGAGGGCCGAGTTGATCGCGCCCTGCAAGCGCTGCACGAATGACGTGAGCCTGGGCGTGCCGGTGAACTTCTCGCTGCGCATGGTCGATCGGACCCAGTTTGATCGGGCCGCTTCTTCGGACGAGGAAGACGCGGGAAACGGCGAGAGCGCCGGCAGCTTCGATCTCGACCAGGCCGACGCCGAGCCGTTCGACGGCAAAACAATCGACCTCGACCCGATCATTCGAGAGCAGGTATTGCTTGCTCTTCCGGTTTCGGTGCTTTGCCGGGAAGACTGCAAGGGTCTGTGTACCGTTTGCGGTGAGGACCTGAACGAAAAGGATTGCGGCTGCGAGCGGAAGGTGGTCGATGTGCGCCTCGCTAAGCTCAAAGACATCAAGCTCAACTAACCAACCGTCTCCTTCACGGAGGCGAGCAATGAGGCAGGAAGCATCATGGGAGTTCCCAAGAAGCGTACGTCGAAGATGCGTCGAGACCGGCGCCGCGCGGCCAATAACAAGGTCCGCACCCCGGTACAGGTGATTGCCTGTTCCAGCTGTGGCGCCCCAGTCATGCCGCACCGGGTCTGTGCTGCCTGTGGAAATTATGACGGTCGCAAGGTGACCGCCGGTAAGGACGAGAAGTAACCCTTCGTTCGTTTCCGTTCCGCTCAATCAGCCCTGTCGCAGCGCACGCAACTGGCGAAGATGCCCGTCGCGTGCGCGAGCGTTTGAGCTCGACGTTCTGCGCGCGTCAGTTCGAAGTGCGTAAATCAGTTCGCGGTGACACGCGCATGGCCAGCGTGTAAGGACGCGATTCGCATGACCCTCGCGCAGATCATCGGTACTGGCAGCTATGCCCCCGCGAAGGTGATGACCAACGCCGACATGGCGAAGAGAGTCGACACTTCTGACGCGTGGATCTTCGAGCGAACCGGAATCCGGGAACGCCGCGTGGCCGCCGAAGACGAAGTGACGTCTGACATGGCGGTGAAGGCCGCGATTCGCGCCCTGGAGATGGCGGGCACCCGGGCCGAAGACCTCGACATGATCATCGTCGGCACCATTTCTCCGGACATGCCGATGCCCGCCTGTGCGGCGTTCGTCGCGCACAAGCTCGGAGCGAAGAAAGCGTTTGCCTTCGACGTCGCGGCGGCCTGCGCCGGCTCGCTGTTCGGGATGTCGATCGCCACTCAGTACATTCAGACCGGAGCGGTGAAGCGGGCTCTGGTGATCGGCGTCGAGCTGCTCACCCGGGTCATCGATTGGGAAGATCGCAACACCTGCGTGCTGTTCGGTGATGCGGCCGGCGCGATGGTGCTCGGCCCGTCGTCCGACCCGAAGCGGGGCGTGCTGTCGACCCACCTTCACACCGACGGCGCGCTGACCGAGATCCTCTGCATCAAGGGCGGGGGCAGCAAGCACCCGATGAACGAAGAGACCCTGAAGCTGAAGCTGCACAAGGTCTCGATGAACGGCCGCGAGGTCTTCAAGTTCGCGGTTCGCTCGCTGACCGACGCGGTGAACGAAGCGCTCGAGCACAACAAGATCACCGCCGGCGAAGTGACCCACCTGATTGCCCACCAGGCGAATCTGCGCATCATCGATGCCGTCATCGACCGCCTGAAAATCGCGCGTGAGAAGGCGTGGCTGAACATCGAGAAGTACGGCAACACCTCGTCGGCGTCGCTGCCGATGACGCTCGATGAAGCCAACCGCGCCGGCCGCCTCAAGCCCAACGACACGATCGCGATGATGGCGATCGGCGCCGGCATGTCGTGGGGCAGCGCCCTGGTGCGCTGGTGATCAAGACGGCGTTCGTTTTTCCAGGGCAGGGCAGCCAGTCGGTTGGCATGGGAAAGGCGCTCTTCGAGACCTTCCCCGAGGCGAAGGCCGTCTTCGAGGCCGCCGACGACGCGCTGTCGCAAAAGTTGTCGACGCTGTGCTTCGAAGGCCCGGACGAGGCGTTGAAGCTCACCGCCAACACCCAGCCGGCGATTCTCACCGTCAGCATTGCGGCGCACGCGGTGTTCGCCAAACGCTTCGAAGGCGCGCCGGCGTTCGTGGCCGGCCATTCGCTGGGCGAGTACTCGGCGCTGGTCGTGGCCCGGGCGCTGAGCCTGGCCGACGCGGTTCGTGCGGTGCGCGCGCGGGGAACCTTCATGCAGGAAGCCGTCCTGCCCGGTGTCGGAGCGATGGCGGCCGTGCTCGGGCTCGAGCCTTCCAAGGTCAAAGAAATCTGCGACGGGGCCTGCGTCGACGGGCAGGTGGTCGCGGCTGCGAACTACAACGACCCGGGCCAGACGGTGATCGCAGGCCACGCCGCCGCGGTCGAGCGCGCCTCGGTGATGCTCAAAGAAGCGGGCGCCCGGCGGGTCTTGCCGCTGCCGGTCTCGGCTCCTTTCCACTGTGCGCTGATGCAGCCGGTGGTCCCCCGACTGGGCGATGTGCTCTCGAAGCTGAACTTCGCCACCCCCAGTGTTCCGGTGGTGACCAACGTCGAGGCGATGCCGAACCAGGACCCGGCGCGAATTGCAGAACTGCTGCTGCGGCAGGTGACGGGCAGCGTGCGGTGGACCGAGTGCGTGCAGACTCTCGAGCGCGAAGGCGTGACCCGAATCGTCGAGCTGGGTCCGGGCAAAGTGCTGTGCGGGCTGGTGAAGCGAATCAGCAAAACCATCGAGTGCGTGAACGTCGAAGATCCAGCGAGCCTCGAGAAGGCGCTGGCGAGCCCGACGAGGAGCGAATCGTGAAAGACAAGATCGCGTTGGTCACCGGCGGCTCGCGGGGCATTGGTCGGGCGGTCTGCGTCGAGCTGGCCCGTCGGGGCGCGATGGTGGTGCTCAGCTACCAGGGGAACGAAGAGGCCGCGGCCCAGACGGTGAAGTTGATTACCGATGCAGGCGGCAAGGCCAAGTCGGTGCGCTTCGATGTTTCCGATGCCGCCGCGTGCACCAAGGCCGTCGACGAGCTGCTCAAAGAACACGCCCGCCTGGACATCCTGGTGAACAACGCCGGAATCGCGGTCGATGGGTTGATCATGCGGTTTCGCGATGAAGACTGGGACAAGACGATCGACACCAACTTGAAGGGCGCGTGGGCTCTGTGCCGCGCCGCCTGCCGCCCGATGATGAAGCAGCGGGGCGGGGCGATCATCAACCTGACTTCGATCGTGGGCGAGATGGGAAACGCCGGCCAGACCGCCTACGCCGCTTCGAAGGCCGGGTTGATCGGCCTCACCAAGGCGCTGGCCAAAGAGCTCTGCAGCCGGAACATTCGCGTCAATGCGGTTTCTCCGGGCTTCATCGGCACCGACATGACCTCGCATATCCCCGAAGAGATGCGGGCGAAGATGCTGGACGTCATTCCGTTGGCCCGCTTGGGCACCGCGGAAGAAGTCGCCAAGGCGGTCGCCTTTCTCGCCTCCACCGATGCGTCGTACATCACGGGCGAAGTTTTGAAGGTCAACGGTGGGATGTACATGTGACGTAGGAATGAAGTGCTTCCTTTTGCGAGCAACAGCGCTGAGATATAGGCGCGCTCGTTCACGCAGTGCTGAACACGCAATTACGAGGGTCGAACCACATGTCTGCAACGAACATCGAGGCCAAGGTCAAGTCCATCATCGCCGACCAGCTGGGAGTCGGGGAGGACGAGATCAAGCTCGAGAGCTCCTTCATCGAGGACCTCGGAGCCGACAGCCTCGACATCGTCGAGCTTGTCATGGCGATGGAAGAGGAATTCGAAGTCGAGATCCCCGACGAAGAGGCTGAGAACATCAAGTCGGTCGGCGACGCCATCAACTACATCAACACCCACAAGAAGTAGGACCCTTATGTCCCGCCGCGTCGTCATCACCGGAACCGGGCTCATCACTGCGCTCGGAACCGGTACCGAGAAGAACTGGCAAGCCTTGCTGGCTGGCAAGTCGGGCGTGGCGAAGATCACCCGGTTCAACGGGGGCAAGCTGACGGTGAACTTCGCCGGCGAGGTCAAGGACTTCGACCCGACCCAGTTCATCGAGCATCGCGAGGCCCGCCGCATGGACCTCTTCTGCCAGTACGCCCTGGCCGCGGCCGAGATGGCGATCGCCGAATCGGGGATCCCGATCGGCACCGCAGATCTCAACACCTATGATCCAGAACGGGTCGGAGTAATTGTCGGCAGCGGAATCGGAGGCCTCTCGAGCTTCGAAGAGAGCCACACCAAGGCGCTGCAGAAGGGGTACGATCGTCTGTCGCCCTTCTTCATCCTCCAGATGATCGTCAACATGGCGCCTGGGCGGATCAGCATGAAGCACAACTGCAAAGGGCCCAACTGGTCGCCGGTGTCGGCGTGCAGCACCAGCGCCCACGCGGTGGGCGAGGCGTACAAGTCGATCAAATTCGATGAGACCGACGCGATGATCGCCGGAGGCTCTGAAGCGTCGATCACCGGAATGGGCATCGGAGGCTTCGAGTCGATGCGCGCGCTGTCGACCCGCACCGACGCTCCCGAGGCGGCGAGCCGGCCGTTCGACAAAGATCGCGATGGCTTCGTGATGGGCGAAGGCGCGGGAATCGTGGTGCTCGAAGAGCTGGAGCACGCGAAGAAGCGCGGCGCGAACATCATCGCCGAGCTGATCGGCTACGGCGCCAACAGCGATGCCTTTCATGAGACCCAGCCGGCGCCCGGCGGTGAAGGGGCCGTGCGGTGCATGCGGGTGGCGCTGAAGAGCGCGGGGATCAACGCGACCGACGTGGGCTACATCAACGCGCACGGCACTTCGACGCCGTTCAATGACGCCAATGAGACCAAGGCGATCAAGACGGTGTTCGCAGACCACGCGAAGAAGCTGATGGTCAGCTCGACCAAGTCGATGACCGGTCACATGCTCGGCGCGGCGGGCGGCGCCGAAGCGGTGATCACCGCGTTGGCGCTCTCGCGGGGAATCCTGCCTCCGACGATCAACTACACCACCCCTGATCCCGAATGCGACCTGGACTACGTGCCCAACAAGGCGCGCGAAGTGCGAGGCATCGACATCGCGCTTTCCAATTCATTCGGCTTCGGTGGCACCAACGCGGTGCTGGTCTTGAAGCGGTACAAGTAGGCCTTAGCCGATGCGAATCGCGATCGCCTCGGATCACGCCGGCTTCGCTCTGAAGAGCGAGCTGGTCCTCGCGCTGGTGGACCTGAAGCTCGACTTCGATGACCTCGGTCCGGCAGATGCCACTCCAATGGACTACCCGGATTCCGCGAGGAAGGTGGCCGACGCGGTGGTGGCGGGCCGGGCGGATCTCGGGGTGCTGGTCTGCGGCACGGGAATCGGGATGAGCATCAGCGCCAACAAGGTGCATGGGGTTCGGGCCGCGTCGTGCCACAACGAATTCGAAGCGCGGGTGGCGCGCGGGCACAACGATGCGAACGTGCTGTGCCTTGGGCAGCGGGTGACGGGCGGGGGCGTGGCGCGCAGCATTCTCGAGGAGTTCTTGAAGGGGAAGTTCGAGGGCGGCCGGCACGCGCGGCGCGTCGACAAGATCCTCGCCCAGGAGAAGAGCGGTTGATGCGAACGGCCCTGCTCGGGGTGGTGCTGGGACTGATGGGGTGCCGCACGCCCGTGATCGCCCACGCCAAGACGACGGCTGCCGACAAGGACGTCTACGTCACCAAAGAGTGCAACGTCCGCGACTTCCCTTCGCTGACCGACCTGCCCGAGGGCTCGATCAACTTGGGGACGGTGCGGGTGGCGAAGGTGCAGGGCGCCAGCGACGAAGAGATGTACCTGCTGCTGCGCGAAGAAATCTGCAAGCAGGGCGGCGATGCCCTCTCGGGACTGCGGTGGGTCAAAGAGCTGGGGAAGATCAGCGGCCGGCCGACCGAGCTCGAAGCCAACGCCTGGACCCTGCCCTGATTCACCTGCGGTAGCGGTCAGATTTCAGATTCCATTCCCGGCGCACTCGGGCTAGCTCAAGGCGCCCATGTGGAACTCTGCTCCCCTGAAGGAAGTTGATCCCGCGATCTGGAACCTCATTCGTGCCGAGACACAGCGGCAGGAAGACGGGCTCGAGCTCATCGCCAGCGAAAATTTCGTCAGCCCTGCGGTGCTCGAAGCCGCCGGAAGCGTACTGACCAACAAGTACGCAGAGGGCTACCCCGGCAAGCGCTACTACGGCGGCTGCGAAGAGGTCGACAAGGTCGAGCAGCTGGCCATCGACCGAGCGATTCAGCTGTTCGGGGCGGAAGCGGCCAACGTGCAGCCCCACTCGGGAAGCCAGGCGAACATGGCGGCGTACATGGCCGTGATGAAGCCGGGCGACACGATGCTCGCACTCGACCTCAACTCAGGCGGGCACCTGACCCATGGGGCCTCGTTCAACTTCAGCGGCAAGCTCTACAAGGCGGTGCACTACGGGCTGCAACGCGAGAGCGAGACCATCGACTACGCGCAGGCGGCGGCGCTCGCCAAGGAGCACAAGCCGAAGGTGGTCGTGGTGGGCGCGTCGGCATACCCCCGCGTGCTCGACTTCGTGAAATTCCGCGAGATCGCCTCTTCGGTCGGAGCGGTGCTGATGGTCGACATGGCCCACATCGCCGGCCTGGTCGCGGCAGGGGTCCACCCCTCTCCGGTTCCGCTGGCAGACATCGTCACCACCACCACCCACAAGACGCTTCGCGGTCCCCGCAGCGGAATGATCCTGATGAAGGAGCCGCTTGCGAAGGCGATCAACGGGCAGATTTTTCCGGGCATTCAAGGCGGCCCGCTGATGCACGTCATCGCGGCGAAGGCGGTCGCGTTTGGCGAAGCCCTGCGCCCCGAGTTCAAGACGTACCAGCAGCAGATCGTGAAGAACGCCCAGGCGCTGGCCGAGGGGCTCAAGGCCCAGGGGCTGCGGCTTTGCTCCGGCGGGACGGACAACCACCTGATGCTGGTGGATCTGCGGCCGAAGAAGATCACCGGCAAGCTCGGCGAGGAAGTGCTGGGGAAGGCGGGGATCACGGTGAACAAGAATCAAATCCCCTTCGACCCCGAGAAGCCGACGGTCAGCTCGGGGGTTCGCATTGGGACTCCGGCGATCACCACCCGGGGAATGAAGGAGCCGCAGATGGCCGAAGTGGCGAAGCTGATTGGCGAGGCACTCGACAATGCGGGCGACGATGCGGTGCTGGCTCGGGTGAAGGGCAAGGTGAAGGAGCTGTCGACCGGCTTTCCGCTCTACCGGTCGCGGCTGGGCTGACCCATGCGTTGTCCGTTCTGTTCCACCGACGACACCCGGGTGTTGGATTCTCGCGATTCCAACGAGGGCGCGGTCATTCGCCGCCGGCGAGAGTGCGAGGCGTGCAAGCGGCGCTTCACCACCTATGAGCGGGTCGATGAGCTGAACCCGCTGGTGATCAAAAAAGACGGTCGGCGTGAAGCGTTTGGTCGCGACAAGCTGTTGATGGGGCTGAAGAAGGCCTGCGAGAAGCGGCCGGTCTCGGTCGAACAGCTCGAAGAAATCATCACCGGCATCGAACGGAAGCTTCAGGAAAGCGGTGAGAAAGAAATTCCTTCGACGATGATCGGCGAAGAGGTGATGGCCCGATTGCCTGCCCTCGATGAAGTCGCGTACGTGCGTTTCGCCTCGGTGTACCGCTCGTTTCGGGACATCGCCGAATTCATGGACGAGCTCAAAGAGATCCTCGAAGGGCAGGAGCGCCTGAAGAAAGTGCGCAAGTGAAGCGCTCGGTCGCCCGGAGCTCCCGAGACGAAGAATGGATGCAGCGGGCGCTGGCGCAGGCGAGGACAGCGGTGGGACGAACGCACCCCAACCCCCCGGTCGGGGCGGTGGTGGTGAAGGGCGGGAAGCTCGTCGGGGTGGGCTTCACGGCTCCGGCGGGGGGGCCGCACGCAGAGATCCGCGCGCTCGAAGACGCGGGCCCGCGCGCGAAGGGCTCGGATCTCTACACCACGCTCGAGCCCTGCGATCACTACGGCAAGACACCTCCCTGCAGCGTTGCGATCCTCGAGAACGGGGTAAAGCGGGTGGTGTTCGCCTCTTCGGATCCCAACCCGCTGGTCAACGGTAAGGGGGTGCGGCGGTTGAAGAGAGCCGGGGTCGAAGTGCTCGCGCACCTGCTGCAACCCGACGCAGATCTTCTCTATCGCCCGTTCTTCAAGTTCATCCGCCGGGGAATGCCCTTCGTGACGCTGAAGGCGGCGATCACCCTCGATGGGAAGCTGGCCACCCGCACCGGCGATTCGAAGTGGATCAGCTCAGAAGCGTCGCGGGCCCGCGCCCACGGCCTGCGAAATCAGGTGGACGCGGTGATCGTCGGGGCGGGCACCGTCGAAGCCGACGACCCTCGCCTCACCACCCGCGGCATCGCCCACGGCCGGGACCCGGTGCGGGTGGTGCTCGACTCGAAGCTGCGAACCGCGGGGAACGCCAAAATCTACACCCAGCGCTCGAAGGCCCGGACGATCGTCGCGACCCTCGAAGGCGCCCAGTACCCCCGCGCCGAGGCGCTGGCCGACAAGGGGGTCGAAGTGTGGAGAGTTCCCGGGCGCGGCGGGCAGGTCGACCTCAAGGCGCTGCTGAAGCGATTGGGGCAGGCCGGCCTGCTGCACGTGCTGGTCGAGGGCGGCGCAGGCGTGCACGGAAGCTTCCTCAAAGCGGGTCTGTGGGACGAGCTGTGGCTGTTCATCGCTCCCAGGCTGTTCGGTCACGAAGGCCTGACCTTCAGCGGCGCTCTGGGCATTGGCCAGGCGTCGAGCGCGACCCCGCTGCGCATCGCCTCGGTGCAGAGGGTGGGGGAAGACGTGCTGCTCGAAGTGCTGCCGGGGTGAATGCGGCTACAGCAGCGTCCCGCGCAAGATCAGACTGGCGACGGTGAAGTAGATGACCACTCCGGTCACGTCGACCAGCGTGGCCACGAAGGGGGCCGAGGCGGTGGCGGGGTCGAGGCCAAGGCGGCGCAGGACGAAAGGCAGCATCGAGCCGCAGAGCACTCCGAAGACCACCACGCCGATCAAGCTGACCGCGACGGTGATCGCGACCATTCCGTAGTGGGGGCCGTAGAGCTTCTCGCGCATCGGCCAGAAATAGATTCGAAGAAAGCCGATCGAGGCCAGCAGGCTGCCGAGCGCGAGGCCGTTGCGCACTTCACGGACCGCGACCTTCCACCAGTCCTTGAGCTGAATTTCTCGAACCGCCAACGCGCGAATGATGAGCGACGTGGTCTGGCTGCCCGAGTTGCCCCCCGAGGAAATGATCAGGGGGATGAAGAGCGCGAGGACCACCGCGCGAGCGATCTCTTTTTCGAAGTAGCTCATCGCGGTGGTGGTGAACATCTCACCGACCAACAGAATCGAGAGCCAGCCGCCGCGCTTCTTCACCATCTCGAGAAAACCGATGTCCATGTACGGGGCATCGAGGGCTTCCATGCCTCCCAACCGTTGAATGTCTTCGGTCGCCATCGCTTCGGCGGCGTCGAGCACGTCGTCGACGGTGATGATCCCCAACAGGACCTGGCGCGAATCGGTGACCGGCAGCGCGGTGCGGTCGTATTTCTCGAACGCGCCAATCACCTCTTCGCGGGTCGCAGACGCCTGCAAAGAGACCAGCTGACGGGAAGGAATTTCAGCCACCTTCATCTCGGGCGGTGCCATCACGACTTCGCCCAGCCGAACGTCGGCCAGCAGCGCCCCGCGATCATCGACCACGTAGAGGATGTTGAGCGTCTCGACCCCTTTGCCCCGGGTGCGCACGTGCTCGAGAGCCTGGGCGGCCGTCATCGTCGGCTTCACCGTCAGGTACTCGGGCGTCATGAACCGGCCGGCGGTCCCTTCGGGGTAGCCCAGCAGCTGCCGTGCGATGCGAAGCTCTTCGGGCTTCAGCGTCGCGAGCGCGCGCTTGGTGACCTCGGCCGGCAGCTCCTCGAAGAGGCGGGTGCGATCGTCGGGCGCCATCTCGTTGAGGATCCCGACCAGCTGATCGCTGGTGAGGGTGCTGACGATCTGCGCTTGTTGATCGACCGGCAGGTACTCGAACGCGAGGCTGGCCTTGTCGCGGGGAAGAATGCGAAAGATCACTCCGCTGTCTTCGGGGGGAAGATCTTCGAGGACCTCCGCGATGTCCGGAGGGTCGAGCTCTTCGAACGCGACCCGAAGGGTTTCCCAATCCTTCTTCTGGATCAGCTCCTCGTACTCGGGTTTGAGGAAGTGGCCGAGCACGAGGGTCTTCTACCTCGCCGCCGAGGAGCTAGATGACCTTCTTGAACGCTTCTTCGATCTTCGACTTCGTCGGACCCGCCAACTGGTCGACGACCTTTCCGCCCTTGAACATCAGCAGGGTGGGGATCGAGCGGATTCCGTACTGCATCGCAGTCGCCTGGTTCTCATCGACATCGACCTTCACCACGGTGACCTTGCCTTTGTAGGTGGTCGCCAGCTCTTCGAGCGTGGGGGCGATGGCCTTACAGGGCCCGCACCAGGTGGCCCAGAAATCGACCAACACGGGCTCGACCGAGTCGAGCACCTTGGTCTTGAACTCGGCATCGCTGACGTTGATGGTGTCTTTGGCCACGGGGTCTCCGAACTGAAGGGTTGGAAGCAATAATAGCGTGGCAGGTGCGCAGCAAGGCGTCGCGATATAAGAAGGGGCCGTGAAGCTCTTTCTTCCTCAGAAGACTCTTGAGGACTGGTCGGTCGGTGAAAAGGCCGACCTCGAAGACG
Organism: Archangiaceae bacterium; assembly: GCA_043750125.1. Classification (GTDB taxonomy): domain Bacteria; phylum Myxococcota; class Myxococcia; order Myxococcales; family Myxococcaceae; genus JAGSPQ01. The sequence goes on from JAYVCD010000034.1 coordinate 49,281, forward strand.
GCAAGCTCGTCGTCAAGGAAACCAGATCCTCACATCCCGTCACCCCCGCGGTGCACTTCGTGAAAGTGGTCAGCGGCCTCGACGCCCACCAGCTGACCGGGCGGGTGAAGACGATGAAGCAGCTCGATGAGCTGGGCGCCGAGCACATGATGGATTCCGTCCTTTTGGGCGAGACCGCGTTCGAGGTCATCCCCGGCTACGTCACCGAGGTCGAGGCGCCGCGGCCTGCCGGCAAGCCCGACCCGAAAAAGAAGCAAATCTCTCCTGAAGCCGACCTGCTCGCCGCGTTCATTCTCGACAAGCTGTAGGTCCTGGTCCCACTTGCGATGAGCCTCGAAGGTGTTCGGGTTGCGTTGACCGCGTCACGGGAACGCAGCGAGGCGATTTCTTTCCTGCTCGAAGACGAAGGCGCCCAGCTGCTGCACGTGCCGGTGCTCGAGCTGATGGCCCCGGCCGACCCGCGGCCGTTTGCCGCGGTGGTCGAGCAGCTTCAGCGCTACCCGTGGATTCTGCTCTCGTCGCTCGAGTCGGTCGCTGCGCTGTGGGAAGGCGCGCGCGTGGCCGGAACGCTCAAGCAGATGGAAAAAGTGGGCTTGATCGCGGTTGATTCGGCCATCGCCCGGCTGCTGGTTTGCCTGGGCCAGCCGGCGCGGATTGAGCTGGGCGCCCTGGCGGCGCTCAACCACCCGGCGGCGTTGAAGGCCGGTCTCGACGCCGATGCCGAGGTGCTCGTCCCGCTGGGTGAGGGCGAGAGTGAATGGCCGACCCGATTGGCCGAAGCCGGAGCGCTGGCGATTTCGGTGCTCGCCTTCACTCCTTGCCCCCTTCAATTGCCGGCCCAGGCTGCAGACCTGATTGTGTTCGACAGCCTGGGGGCCGCCTCTGCGCTCCACCGCGATCACCCGCAGTGGCTTCAAGCCGCGGTGCGGGTGGCCGGGTCTGCCTCGACCGCCGACGAGCTGTCGAAACTGGGGTTGCCCGCCCACGCCGTCGCCCGCGGGGGGGCGATGGGTCTTCTCGACGCGGCGCAGTCGGCGTGGAAGAGGTAGCCTGCACGCCCCCATGCGCAGGCATTTTCCGGCTTCGTTGCTGCTCTTCGTTTCTGCGGCGGCGCTCGCCACCTCGATTACCCCCCACACCCTGGCTCAGCGCGCCGCCGAGGCCGACCGGATCGCGCTGGTCCAGGTGGTGTCGAAACAGACGGTTCTCGAGAACGACGATCCGCGCAGGATGAAAACCCTGAGCACGCTCGCGGTCGCCCAAAGCTACAAGGGCGAGGGTGCGCTGCACGTGCAGTTGGTCCAGCGGGGAGGCAAGTCGGGCCTGTACGAGGCGCACATTCCCGGTGATGCGCAGCTCGAGGTCGGTGCCACCGCGCTGGTGTTCCTCAAGTGTCCGCAGCCCAACATCTGCTCTCTGGTTGCGTTGGGCGCCGGTGCCTTGCGAATGGTCGACGGTCAGCTGTGGGTTCCGGACTTGAAGACGCTCACCTACAGTCGACAGACTCTGGCCGCCGTCGTCGCGCAGCTGCAGCCGCCGAAGGGCGCGAAGTGAGGCGCGGGCTGTGGGTGATGATGTTGATGCTGTCGTCACTGGCCCAGGCCCAGTTTTCGACCCCCCAATACCTGCCCTTCAAGATGGTGAACACCAAGGACGACCCGTTTCGGTACTACCTCGACAACCGCACCGCGATGCCCGCAGGGCTGAGCATGTCGGTGGTGCAGACCGCGACCACCAACGCGTGGAATTCGTGGAACGCCGTAACTTGCGCTGTTCCGAAAACGACTTTTGCCGGCTTCACCAACGGAATCGTCCCCAACCCGCCTGATTCGTACGACGCCTTCAACGTCACCCCGGTCTGGATTCTCTCGCAGACCGACCCGCTGTACTCGCCGCTGTTTGGCAGCGCCTACGTGAAGGGGATCACGCTCCCGTTCACCTACGCGGGGGTGCTGGTGCAGTGCGACATCTATCTGAATGGCGTGGGCATCAACTGGAGCGTCAGCCCCTCGACCGCCACGGGCAGCGTGGATCTCGAGACAGTCATGCTCCATGAGGAAGGTCACTGTCTGGGCATGGACCATTGGCAGCCGGAGCCCCCGTTTGTGGGGGTGATGGTGGGGTCGGTTCAGGAAGGCTTTCAGCGTCGAAGCCCGGGCTCGGAAGACGTCCGAGCACTCTGCGAGCGCAATCCGGTCCAGGGCAGCGTCGGCTCGCCGTGTCTGGCGGACGGTGGCTGCGGCTCGACCGTGAACGGCATCAAGTGCGTCACCCAACCGCTGGCCTCGGGCTCAGCGAAGTTCTGCACCATCGGCTGCCCCACCGGAACGGGGTTCGTCTGCGATCTGCCGTTGTATTGCGAGGCCGCCAGCTACTTCCCGGGCTCGACCGGGGCGTGTCTGCGCGCGGCCGATACGATTACCCGGGTTGGCGCGCCGTGCACGGCTGACAATCAATGCAATTCGGCGATGGGGTTGTGCCAGCCGCAGGGCTCCCAACCGTCGGGGTTCCAACGCTGGAGCCAGGGGTACTGCTACCAGACCTGTGCGCAGGGGCAGGCGGTCTGCCCCGCGGGCAGCCAGTGCACCAACATTGGAAACCCGACTCCGATTTGTTTGCTGTCTTGCCGTGTCGGGCTGGCCGATTGCCGGCCGGGTTATTCCTGCGCGCAGTCGGTCAACGGAGGCGTCTGCGTTCCTTCCTGCTTTCAGGACATCGATTGCGGCGACGTTGCCAATTACCAGTGCCGCACGTGCGATGGGTTGTGCGTGGCGCGTCAGAACTCGAGCGGGCAGGTCGGCGACCCTTGTCAGCAGGACGAAGAATGCGGCTCGGGCCAGGTGTGCACCCGGCCGGATCCCACCAAGGCCGGAAAGCTGTGCACCGTCTCGTGCGGGTCCGGATGTGCCCTCTGCCCGACCGGCTCGGCCTGCCATCCCACCGCTCCGGCCAACGCGCTGTCTTGCCTGCGCATCTGCACCGGCGCTGGCACCTGCCCGACGGGAACCCGCTGCGCCAATCTGCCCACCGGACGCGCGTGCATGCCGCCCTGCCTTTCGAATTCCGATTGCCCGGTCGGTCAAGACTGCATCAGCGGTGAGTGCTTCAACCCGGGCGAAGACGATGCGGGCTGTGGCGCGTTCTGCCCCAAGGTCGATGCCGGCCACCCCATCATTCAGCCCATGGCGGACGCTGGTACCGGAGGCGGGAAGGGCGGATGCGGGTGCTCGAGCGTCGACCTCTCGGGCTTCCTGGCGTTGATCTTTGTGGGGTGGGCGCTGTCCCGCCCGCGGCTGACTCCGGTGAGGCCCCGCCGGTGACCCAGGTGCCTGTCGCGGCTCGAATGCCGCAAGACTTCTCGCTCGATTTCGTTCTTCAGGCGCTGGTCAGCGCGCGAGAGCTGACTGTCGATCAGGCGAGCGAGATTCTCAGTCAAGAGACGCAGGCCCGCGCCCGGGTGGTGAAGCTGTCGGGGCGCGAGAAGTACGAGGTTTCTCCGATCGAGATTGTCGCGGCGTTCGTGATGCCGAAGCTCGATCAGGATCGCGTCAGCGAGCTGGTGGCGAAGGTCAGTGGGGTGGGCTACCGAAAAATCGACCCGCTCAAGCTCGACCTCGGAGCGGTGACGCGAATCATCTCGCGCCCCTACGCGCAGAAGAACGTCATTCTGCCGCTGGGCATCGAGGCTGGCGCGCTGGTCGTCGCGGTGGCCAACCCCTTTGCGCCCGAGCTGTTTTCGGATCTGCAGCGGCTCGCGGCGATGAAGATCATCCCGGTGCTCTCGGCGAAGGCCGACATTCTCAAGGGCATCGCGGACGTCTATGGGTTTCGCCGCACGCTGGCCGCAGCCGCCAGCGACTTCGCTGAAACGTCTGCGGTCACCACCAACTTCGAGCAGCTCGTTCAGCTCTCCAACGGTCAGGAGCTCGACGCGTCGGACAAGCCGGTGGTGCAGGCGGTCGAGTTCCTTCTGCGCTACGCGTTCGACAACCGCGCCTCGGACATTCACATCGAGCCGAAGCGGGACAAGTCGCTGGTGCGCTTCCGAATCGACGGGGTGCTCCACAACGTCTACCAGCTGCCCGCGCAGGTTCACGCCCCGGTGGTCTCGCGGGTGAAAATGCTCTCGCGAATCGACATCTCTGAGAAGCGCAAGCCGCAGGACGGGCGGATAAAAATCGATCGCGAGGGCAGGGAAGTCGAGCTTCGCGTCTCGACGCTGCCCACCGCGTTCGGCGAGAAAGTGGTGATGCGAATCTTCGACCCTGAGGCGCTGGTCACCGATCTGGCGGCCCTCGGCTTTGATCCGGTCGAGCGCCGGATTTTCGAGTCGTGGATCGCCCAACCCCACGGGTTGATCCTCGTCACCGGGCCGACGGGCAGCGGCAAGACGACGACGCTCTATTCGGCCCTCAAAGCACTGGCAGGGCCGGACGTGAACGTCACCACCATCGAGGATCCGATCGAGATGGTCTGGGACGCCTTCAACCAGGTCCAGGTGCAGCCGAAGCTCGGTCTGGACTTCGCGGGCGCGCTTCGCCACATCTTGCGACAGGACCCCGACATCATCATGGTCGGAGAAATCCGTGATCCCGAGACGGCAGAGAACGCGATTCAGTCGGCGTTGACGGGCCACCTGGTGCTCTCGACGCTGCACACCAACGACTCGATCGGGGCGGTGGGGCGGCTGATTGATCTGAAGGTGCCTCCTTTTCTGCTCGCCTCGAGCCTGCTCGGAATCATGGCGCAGCGGCTGCTGCGGAAAATCTGCGTCCACTGCTCGATTCCGGTGAGCCTGGGAGCCACCGAGATTGAAGCCCTTCAGTCGCCCTTGCCGCTGCTCGAGGAAGGCCTTCAGACCGCGCTCGGCAAGGGCTGCGTCAAATGCCGCGGCACCGGCTACCTGGGTCGCACCGGAATCTTCGAGCTCTTCAGCGCGACGCCGGAAATCCGACAGATGGTGAGCGCGGGAGCCAACTCTGCCGATCTGACCGCGGCGGCGCGGCGGGCCGGCCTTCGTTCGCTGCGCGAAGCGGCGGTGTTGAAGCTCGCGCAGGGGCTCACTTCCTTCGAAGAGGTTCTCCGAATGACGTCCACCACCCAGTGGTAGCTGCATAGTGCCGCACGTGAGTCGAAGGGGGTTTTCGATGCGCCTGACACCTGCCCTGGTCGCGCTGCTGTGCCTCACCGGGTGTCCTCCCAAAGAGGATCCGCAGGCAGACGCGAAGGCCCAGGCCGACGGGCTCTACCTGGCCGGAACAGCCGCGTACATGAAGGGCGAGTTCAAGCAGGCCCACGAGCGCTATGCCGAAGTAAAGAAGTTGAACCCGACCGACCCGCGTCTGCCCGCGGCGGTCGCCGAGGTCTACCTGGCCGAGGTGAAGCTCGACGAGGCGCTGAAGAGCTTCGAAGAGGCGGCGAAGCTCGAGCCGAAACGCGCCACCACCTGGAGCCGCATCGGCTTCATCCATTCGCTCAAAGGTCGCCCGAAAGAAGCGCAGGAAGCGCTGCTGAAGGCGTTGGCCCTCAACCCCCGGGACTTCAATGCGCTCGAGTCGGTCGCCGAGATGGACCTCAAAGAGAAGAAGCTCGACGACGCGGTGAAGCACTTCGTCGCCGCCTCGGACGCTGCGCCCGACGCCTCGCGCGGCCCGTTGGTGATGCGGGCAGTCGAAGAGTTGACCCGGGCCGGTCGCGACGCCGAAGCGCTCACGCTGCTCGAAGAGACGGTGAAAAAAGGGGTGAAGTCGTCCGAGCTGCTCGGCGAGCTGGGCGATCGGCTGGTGGCGCAGGCTCGGCTGCCCGAGGCGGTGCTCGCTTACACCGAGGCGGCGAAAGGCATTCCGGCCGACCCGGCCCTGTGGGAACTGGTGGGCGAGCTGCAGATGAAACTCGACAAGCCCGCCGATGCCGAGGCCGCTTTTCGCGAGTCGCTGCGGGTCAAAGATCGCGGCGTGGTGCATGCCTCGCTCGCCCGGTTGTGCCAGGCGCGCAAGGACGCGGCGTGCACCAGGAGTGAGCTCGACCAGGCGCTCTCCAGGGCCTCGGGCGAAGAGCCGCGCGAGCTGATCGACATCGCCGATTTGCTCTCCTCGGTGGGACGCAAAGCCGACGCCCTCTCGTTGCTCAAGGGGCTCGCCGATGAAGAGGAGTCGGAGGGGGACACCGCGCTTCAACTGAAGCTCGCCCGGCTGGCGAAAGACGCGGGCGACAAAGCGACGCTCAAGGCTGCCTGCGACCGGGTGCTGGCAAGCGACGCGGGCGTGAAGAAGTGCCCCTGAAGGGAAGCTTCTCTACCGGCGGGAGCTGCCCATCTGTCGATAGACGCCGACCACCTGACCTAGAATCTGGGTCTGCTTGAAGTCCGACTTGTTGACGTAAATCGGCTCCATGTCCTTGTTCGCCGGCTGAAAGCGGATCCGGTCGGCCTCGGGGAAGTAGCGCTTCACCGTGGCCTCGTCTTCGATCAGCGCGACGACGATCTCTCCTGGCGAGGCCGACGGCGTCTTTCGGACGAACAGGTAGTCCCCGTCATAGATCCCATCTTCGATCATCGACTCGCCCTTCACTTTGAGCGCGAACACTTCTTTGCCGCTGCCGCCCAGCAGAAAGCTGTCGATTCGCACTGAGTCTTCGAAATTTTCAGTGGCCAGCAGGGGAGCCCCGGCCGCCACCTTCCCCAGCAGGGGGACGTCGATCATCCCCGAGTCACGCTTGCTGCCGATGCCGAGGACCATTCGCGCCCGTTTGGTGGGAACCAGGCTGCGGCTCTGTTGCTCTCCCCGGGTGAGGTAGCCCTTCCTTTCCAGCGCCTTGAGGTGGTCGTTGACCCCATTGGTGGACCGGATGTCCATCTCTTCGCCAATCTCGCGAATTGTCGGGGGAAAACCCCGGGTCTCTGACTCGCGAACGATGAACTGGAGGACTTCCTTCTGCCGATCGGTCAGCTCATCCACGGGTGCCTCAGGGGGAGGGGTGCAAGGGCGTTCAGTGTCGCGATGGTCCCTGAACAAACGGGTAGTGTCAAACTTTCAAGCCCATTCCCGCCGAACCCCCGTTGTTTCCACGTCTTTTTTTGCCGCACGGCCCCAATCGTGTTGGGTTGGTACCTGAAAGCAGATGAGGCGACTCACCAAACGGGGGCTGTTTCTGGGAGCGCTGGCCTGCGTCAGCCTTGTTTCGTGCACCGGGCACACGGTGAAAGACGGCTACTTCACCAAGGGGTGGCTGCGTTACCGGGTGGCAACACCGGACCCCGGCCAATGGGAACAGGTGAAGTTTGTAGAGAATGATCTGGCCTGGGTGAACCGCAACACCGCCCACGTGCTGTCGGTCAACGCCACCTGCGACGAGCACGGAGACCCTGGGCTCGACGTGCTGACCACCCACCTGCTCTTCGGCTTCACCGACCGGACCTTGAAGTCGCGCGAGACGAAGATGATCGACGGCCGCGAGGCGCTGCTGTCGAACTACGTCGCGAAGCTCGACGGCGTTCCGGTTGAAATTGATCTCGCGGTCCTGAAGAAGAACGACTGCGTGCATGACTTCATCTACGTCTCCCCCGCAGGGCGCGCGGGCGAGCACCGGCCCGAGTTCGACCGGTTGCTCGCGCAGTTCACGGCGGAAAAGACGTGAGCGCCGACGACCCCCGCGACGGGCCTGCCGAAACGACCCAGCCTCACGGGCTGCAGCCCGAGTTTGGCGACATGGTGCAGCAGGAACTCGAATCGCTGCTGCCCTTCACCGCCCGGGTGCGGCACTTCTTCGAGCAGCTGGGCGGAATGGTGGTGATGTCGATGCGGGCGCTGCGGCGGTCGCTGCATCGGCCCCTGGGCGTGGGCGACCTGGCGTACCAGATGGTCGCGCTGGGCCAGCGCTCGCTGTCGATTGCCACGCTGGTGGCGATCTTCGCCGGCCTCGTCATCTCGTTGCAGTTCGCCTACTTCCTCGCCCGCTTCGGAGTGCAGCACACCGTCGGGAAGGTGGTGGTGCTGACCTTGTTCCGCGAGCTGGGCCCGGTGCTGACCGCACTGACCGTCGGAGCGCGCATCGGCTCGGGGATTACCGCCGAGCTCGGCTCGATGAAGGTGACCGAACAGATCGACGCGATCTCGGCGCTGGGGGCGGACCCGATCAAGAAGCTGGTCGGTCCGCGGTTGATCGCCTGCACGCTGGTGCTGCCGGTGCTGACTGCGATGGCCGATGTCTTCGGGCTGATCGCCGGGTCGCTGGTGGTCCACAGCGAGTACGACATTCCTCTCGAGCAATTCTACCGGTCGGTGGTCGAGACCGCGACGCTCAGTGACTTCGGGTCGGGGATCGCCAAGAGCGCGATCTTCGGGTTCGTGATCGCCAGTGTGGGGTGCTTCAAGGGGTTCAACGTCAGCGGAGGCACCGAAGGCGTCGGGCGGGCGACCACCGAGACGGTCGCGATCGCGTCGGTGGCGATCTGCCTTTCGGACTTCTTCCTCACCAAGCTGTTCCTCTCGCTGTGAGAGCCTTGATTCAGTACCGGGGGGTCTACAAGGCCTTCGGGAAGAAGAAGATCTTCGAAGGGCTCGACCTGGAAGTTCAAAAGGGCGAAACGCTGACGATCATCGGCGGCTCGGGCACGGGCAAGAGCGTGCTGATCAAGTGCTTGATCGGGCTGCTCAACCCCGACGCGGGCTCGATTGTCTTCGACGGGCAAGACGTGACCCAGCTGAACGAAGAGGGGTTACGGGCGGTGAGAAAGCGGGTCTCGATGGTCTTCCAGGGGTCGGCCCTGTTCGACTCGCTGAGCGTGGGCGAGAACATCGCGTACCCATTGAGAGAAAACATGCCCGAGCTGAGTGAAGAGGAAGTGCGCGCCCGGGTGGCGAAGAAGCTCGAGCTCGTCAACCTCGCCGGAATCGAGCAGATGAAGCCGTCCGACCTGTCAGGCGGAATGCGAAAGCGGGTGGGGCTGGCGCGGGCGATTGCCACCGACCCCGAGGTGATCTTGTGGGACGAGCCGACCACCGGCCTCGACCCGATCAGCACCCGGGTGATTGACGAGCTGATCCTCTCGATGAAGAAAACGCTGGGCGCGACGAGCATCGTTGTTACCCACGATATGGACAGCGCATTTCGGGTCAGTGACCGGATGGCGATGCTGGCACGTCGCAAGATCGTCGAATCGGGCACTGTCGCGCAGATGCAGGGCTCGAAAAACCCCGACGTTCGAGCATTCTTCGACGCGAGGAAGTGAGGAGACGATGGCGAACCAGAGTCCAGCAGAGCGAGACCGACGAATCGTCATCCGGGCCGGGCTCTTCGTCGGCCTGGGGCTGCTGCTGGCTGCGGTCGTCATTTTCTTGATCGGCAAAGAGCGCAACCTGTTCGACAAGCAGGTCGTCTACTTCGGAGCGTTCGAGAACGTCGACGGCCTGGTGCTCGATGCGCCGGTGCGGTTGGGCGGCTTGCAGGTTGGGCGGGTGACGAAGATCAAATTCGCTCCGGATCTGGGCGACAAACGAATCATGGTGACGATGGAAGTCGCCACCCAGTTCCGCGATCGCATTCGACGCGATTCGGTGGCCCGCGTGACCGGCCGTGGCGTGTTGGGGGACAAGGCGGTCGACATCTCGTTGGGGTCACCGGAGGCCGAGGCCATTGCCGGCGGAGGCGAAATCACCACCGGCACCTCGGGCGACATCTCGAGCTTGTTGAAGGCGACCGGAGAAATCATCGACAACGCCGTCGGGATCACCCGCGATCTGAAGTCGGGCGTGGCCGCGTATACCGCTCCGGCGGTCCGCAATGACATCGCGGTGCTGGTGAAGAGCGCGCGCAACATCGTCGAGGAAATCGAGGCCGGCAAAGGGGTGGCCCACGCGTTGATCTACGACAAGCGCACCACCGAGGAAGTCCGGGCCCTGTTGGCCTCGGCCAGCTCGAGCGCTGTGCGGCTCGATTCCGCCATTGGCCAGGCCGAGCTCATCTTGAAGGACATCCGCACCGGGAACGGCACCGCGCACGCCCTGATTTACGACCAGAAGATTGCCAGGGCGATCAACAGCCTGGGCGACGCTGCCGAAGAGGTCTCGACGCTGATCCACGACGCGAAGACCACCAAGGACGGAGCGGTCTACCAGCTGGTGTACGGGGACGCGCGCTCGATGCTCGGAGACCTGGGGGTGGCCGCCCGGGACATTCGGGACATCACCACCAAGATCAAAGCCGGCGAGGGCTCATTGGGTGGGGTGATCAATGATCCGACCGTCTACGAGGACCTCAAAGAAGTGCTCGGGAACGTCAAGCGCAACAAGATCCTTCGCGAGCTGGTGAGACTGTCGATCAGCAACGGCGAGAACCTCGACAAGGTCGGCAGGCCGGTTTCGGGTCCCACCGGCAAATAACCGCGGTGTAGTCGCGGCCCCCACCCCCCCTTCAGTTTTTTGTCCGGTGTGGACTGGCGCATACAATGCTCAGCACCTTGCCGCGCCCCACGTTGTTGTTCGTCGATGATGAGGCGAACGTCCTCGAAGTGCTGACCCGGATGTTCGAGAAGCGCTTTGACGTCGTCTGCGCCCATTCCGGAATGGAAGCGCTCGAGATCCTGAAGTGCCGCTCGATCGATCTGCTGCTCACTGATCAGAAGATGCCCGAGATGACCGGCATTCAGCTCGCGCGGGCGGCGCGAGAGCTGGGAATCGAGGTGACGACGATTCTGCTCACCGCGTACACCGACCCCACCGAGATCATCGCGGCGATCAACGAAGGGCAGGTCTACCGGTACGTCACCAAGCCGTGGGACGTGAACGACCTGTCGATGACGGTGAAGAACGCGATCGAGTCGGTCGAGCTGAAGAAAGAAAAAAACCGGTTGCTCGAGAGCCTTCACAAGCGAATCGAGGCACTCAACGTCCTCTACGAAGTCAGCCGCACCAGCGCCGGTGATGCGCACTCACTCGAAGCGATCGTCGACCGGTTGTTGTCGGTGGTGGGCCGGGTGCTGCCTCACGACGTGAGCGCGGTGGTGATCGAGGCAGGCGACGGCCGAAGCGCGTCGTTGAGGATTCGCTGCCGCGCGGTGGTGTCGGAAAAGGCGTTGATTCACGTGAAGGAATCGGTGCTGTCGGCCCATCGCAAGAGCGCAGGGGTGCTGCTGCCCGAAGAGAAGATGCTGACCCACATCATGGGCAACACCACGCCCGATCCCGCCGCGCCGACGGGGTTTCCCAGCGCGCTGTCCGTGCCCCTGGTCGCCACCGGTCGGGTGGTCGGGACGCTGTCGATCTTCTCGGCCAACGCCACCTACGCGTTGGAAGACGGTGAGCTGCTGGACCTGCTGGTGAACCAGACGACCGACGCGATCGATCACCTGCGCGCAGCCGAGCTCGCGGCGCGCCGCCGGATCGAGCGAATGGTCGAGGCGATGGCCGACGGGGTGATGCTGCTCGATGAGAAGAACGAGCTGGTGGTCGTCAACCCCGCTGCCCGCAAGCTGCTGCAGTTGACGGGCGAACCAGCGCACCTCACCCCCAGACATCTGGCCGAGAAGCTCGGGTTTGCTCCGTGGGACATGGTCCGGGGCTGGGAATACGGAGGGCAGAAATCCTTTCGCGACGAGCTGAAGCTCTTTGATCGCACCGTGCACCTGACTGTCAACCCGGTGGCCGAAGAGTCTGGGGCCCTGCGCGGGGTCGTCGTCGTGCTGCGCGACATCAGCGAACAAAAGGCCCTGGAAGAGCGCAAAGACGAGTTCGTGCAGATGGTCAGCCACGAGCTGCGCACTCCGTTGACTTCGATTACCGGAGCGCTCGACCTGGTGCTCAACCACATCACAGGGGAAGTGAACCTCAAGCAGCGCCGCTTTCTCGACATGGCGCGCGAGTCGACCGAGAAGCTCAACGCGCTGGTCGATGACTTGCTCGACCTGTCGAAGTTCGCCAACAAGAAGATGCGCATGAGCTTCGAGTTCACCCACCTCGACGAGCTGGTGAAGCGCGCAGTCGAGAAGTACGGCCCGGCGATGAACGCCAAGCGGTTGACCGTGCGGGTTCCGCCGTCCGATGGGCCGATGAAGAGCCTGGTCGACCCCAACCGCATCACCCAGGTGCTCAACAACCTGCTGACCAACGCGGTGAAGTTCACGCCCCACGGCGGTGAAGTGTCGATCGCGTTGACTCACGCCCTCGATGCGCCCGGCTTCGTCAGCCTGAGCGTGTCGAATTCCGGAGACCCGATCGCGGAAGCCGACCTCGAACGGATCTTCGACCGCTTCGAGCAGGCGCGTTCGGCCAAGACCCAGGCCATTCGGGGCACCGGCCTGGGCCTGTCGATTTGCCGCAACATCGTCGAAGGCCACGGCGGTCGGATCTGGGCCGAGCCGGTAGCGACCGGCGCGCGCTTCATCGTCGTTCTTCCGGTCGAACCCGGGGCCGAACAGCTCAACCCGGTGGACCCGATGCCGCAGGTCGGCCCGCGGGTGGTGCGGGGCACGGTGCTGGTCGTCGAAGACAACCCGACGCTGGCGTGGATACTCAAAGCGACGCTGATCGCCCGCCAGTTCAAGGTGGTGATTGCCCACTCGGGTGAGGAAGCGCTGACGGTCGCCCGCACGCTCAAGCCCGACGTGATCACCCTCGACATTCGGCTGCCGGACATCGACGGGCTGAAGCTCGCCGACATCTTTCGCCACGACCCTGAGACGAAGCACGCACGGATGATGGTGATTTCCGGTTTCCACGAGCGCGAAACGGCGATGCGCGCCGGAGCCAGAGGGTTTCTGCTCAAACCGATCAACCCCGAGACCCTGGTCGCCTCGGTCGAGTCGCTGATGGCCGTCACCACCCGTCGCAAGGGCAGCGTGCTGGTGATCGACGACGACGCGCAGATCCGCGCGATTTGCGTGGAAGTGATGCACAACCTCGGCTTCGAGGCAGACCAGGCGGGCACGTTGGCCGAAGCGCGACGGGTCATCGCCGACAAGCGGCCGGACCTTCTGCTGCTCGACGTGATGCTTCCGGACGGCGATGGGTTCAGCTTTTTCGAGGAACTGAAGGCCGAGCGAGCCTCGAGCCCGCTGTCGGTGATCTTCGTCTCGGCCCGTACTGAAACCACGTCCAAGGTCCGGGCGCTGAAGCTGGGCGGCGACGACTACCTTACCAAGCCGTTCGATGCGCTCGAGCTGGGAGCCCGCGTCGAGTCGGTGCTCCGAAGGCGGACGGAAGAAGGCTCGCCCTCGCCCACCACGATGTTGCCCGGCTCGGGAGCGATCGAGCGCGAGGTCCAGCGGCGGGTCAAGTCGCGGGAAGCGTTCGCGTTCTGCTACCTCGATCTCGACAACCTCAAGGCCTACAACGACTACTACGGCTTTGCGAAAGCAGACGGGGTCGTCCGTCAGACCGCAGACCTGATGCGCGAGATCATGACCATCCACGGCAAGCCGGGTGACTTCCTGGGGCACGTAGCCGGTGACGACTTCGTCTTCATCACCACCGAGCAGACGTGTGACCCGGTGTGCCGGCGAGCGATCGAGGCTTTCGATCGGATCATTCCGCTCTACTACGACCGGACGGATCGAGACCGGGGCTACATCGAAACGGACGATCGTTTTGGCGAGAAGCGCCGGTTTCCGATCATGAGCGTCTCGGTGGTGGCGGTGATGTCGTCCGGCCAGTCCGACCACTCGGACCTCGCGCGCCAGGCGGCTGACTTGAAGAAGCGCGCCAAAGCGGTGGTGGGCAGTGTGTTTCTGCGCAGCGATCGCGACCCGCCTCCGGGGAAGCCGATCGTGAAGAGCGCGTGACGTGCGGCTTTCGCAGCAGCTGATCCTCTTCATGTTGGCGGCGGCGGTCCTTCCCCTGTCCGGGGTGGGGTTCTGGCTGTTGCAGCGGTCAGAAGCCGAGCTGTCGGTTCGACTCGAGCACGAGCAGCGCGCGGTCGCCGAGGCGGCAGCGGAAGGCGCGGCCGCTCAGCTGATGGCCGCGATCAACGGGCTTTCGATCTCGGCGGGCTTGATCGACTGGCGGGCGGTGAGCGCCGACGAGGCGCGCGGCGGGTTGCAGCTGCTTGCCGCCCAGTCCGACCTCATCGCCGCGGTGGCCCTGGTCGACCCGAAACGGGAAGCCGCGCTCGAGCCGGTGCCAGGGGGCAGCGGGCACCCTTCCTTCGATTCGAAGATCGATCGAGCCCGGCTGCTCATTGCGCTGCCGTTCGATTCGCTGGGCCTGCATGGCGACCGGGGCCAGGTGGCGGTCGGTACGGCCCTCGCGCTGGGGGCGTTTCCGGCGCTGCCCATCGCGGTCCAGGTCTCGGAAGGGGGCAAGGACGCCGCGTTCGTGGTCGCTTTTGTCGGGTTGCAGGGCCTGGCCCTTCGGCTCGCCGCGCGGGCTTCCTCGACAGCAGGTCAGCTGCAGCTGGTCGACCCGGAAGGACGGGTGGTGGCCAGCTCGTCGCAAAGTACCCTGCTCGAGGCGCTGTCTCCGGCGCGGTTGGAAGTGGTCAACAGCGGACAGGAAAACGGGCGGACCTCGGAAGGCGAGCGGGTGGCGGTCGCCCGGGTTCCCGAGCGGCTCGGGTTGAGCGCGGTGGTCTTCCTCCCCGAGAGCGCAGCGCTGCAGCCGGTGCGTGCGCTGCGCAAGACGGTGCTCTGGGGCATCGGCACCACGTTGGGTTTTCTGGTGACCGTGGGGCTGTTCTTCACCCGAAGGCTGAACCGCCGCCTGAAGCTCGTCGGGGGAGCGGCCGAGGCCTATGCGCGCGGCGAGCTGTCGACCCGCATTGAAGTCGGAGGCCAGGACGAGCTGGCAGAGTTGGCCGACATCTTCAACCGCATGGGAGCCGAGCTCGAAGCCGCCCGCGGGCGACTGCTGAAGTGGAATGACGATTTGAAAGCGAGGGTCGACGAGGCGACGGCCGACCTCCGCGCGGCCCAGGGCCAGCTGGTCGAAGCGCAGAAGCTGGCGGCGATAGGTCAGCTGGGTGCTGGCGTGGCGCACGAGATCAACAACCCGCTCTGCGGGATTCTCGGCAACGCCCAGCTGATGATGCTCGATCGCTCCGAGACCGACGAAGACTTCGATCTGCTCAAGAAAATCGAAGAGAGCGCCAAGCGGTGCCGGGACATCACTCAGAACCTGCTCCGGTTTTCTCAGAGCACCGCGCGGGCAGAACGCCGCCAGCTCGATTTGAACGCAGTGGTGCGCAGCAGCCTGGCCTTCGAGCAGCCGCGGTTCGAAGAGACGAAGGTTTTGGTGAGCTCACGCCTGTCGGCCGCCCCGATGCAGGTGTGGGCCGACCCCGAGCTGATTGCGCAGGTCATCGCCCTGCTGGTGTCGAATGCGCGGACTGCGATGCTCAAGACCGAAGCCAAGCAGCTCGAGGTCATCACCCGCGCCGAAGGCGACGAGGTCTGGCTCGAGGTGATCGACACCGGCAAGGGCATTCCCCCCGCCAACCTGGCCCGAGTCTTCGAGCCGTTCTTCACCACCAAGGACGTCTGGTCGAACATCGGGCTTGGGCTCTCGGTCGCCTACCGAATCGTCACCGAGCACGAAGGGCGAATCGAGGTCGACAGCACCGTGGGAAAGGGAGCCCGCTTCCGGGTGCGGTTGCCGAAGTTCGACCCCGCTCGGCACCACCCGGTGATCCTCACCACGACGACGACCGCCTTTACGGCGGGCGGCGAGGGACTGGGGATCACCCGGTGAGCGACGTTCGAACCACTGCAGGGCGTCGCAACCGGCCCTTCGTGGTTGCGTTGGTGGGGATCTTCTTGTCGGTGCCGGTGGCCTGGCGCATTTTCCTCTACGACAGCGGAGCATCTGTTGCTGCCGCCGTTGCGGCGGCCAGCCCTTCGGGGGCCGATGCGGGGGTGAAGAAGATCGAGCTCAAGCTGACCCAGGTGACCGGCAAAGTGCAGGTCAAGCGCCCCAACGGCGAATGGGCAGACGCGCAGAACGGCGACGCGCTGAATCCTTCTGATGGGGTGCGCACCGCCGACGGGAGCTACGCGGTCGTGGTCGGCGGCGAGTACTGGGAAGTGAAAATGGAGTCCGGCACCGAGGTCGAGATCGGAGAGTTGTCCGAGTCGATTTCGAAGCTGTTGCTCGAGACCGGTATGGCGCGCGCGACGGTGAAGGGAAATGGGCGCCACACCTTTGAAGTTCGCGCGAACAAGAGCGACGCGGTCGCGCGCACCGACGGGGGGGTGTTCAGCATCGCCAGCAACGGCAATGGCACCGTCGCAGTCGGCACGCAGGAAGGCGCGGTGGAGTTCCTGGGGAAGGGGCGGGTGGTGATCGTTCGCGCGGGTCAGCAGTCGGTCGTCCGCCCGGGCCAGGTGCCCAGCGAGCCGTCGTCGATTCCCTCGAGCCTGTTGCTGAAGGTCGCGCTTCCGGGTCGGTCGGTGGTCAACCGCTCCCGGCTGGTGGTCGTGGGCGCCACTGAGCCCGGTGCGCGGGTCGAGATCGGCGGGAAGATGGTCAGCGCCGACGCCCAGGGCCGGTTCGAGACGACGCTGAAGCTGAAGGAAGGGAACAACGCGATCGAGGTGAGGGGACAGTCGGTCGGATCGCTGGAGGCGAGGTCGACTCATCAGATCGAGCTGGACACCACGGTGCGCAAGACGACGATCGACAAGAACCTGTGGGGCACGCAGAAAAAGTAAAAGGGTGCGGTGGGGGGACTTGAGGGGAACCCCGCCTGACGGTGATGACCCTTTCGTTATGAACTCGTCGACCCAAAGGAGTGAGCCCATGCCGAAATATGTGATTGAGCGTGAAATTGCAGGTGCGGGAAAGTTGTCGCCTCAAGAGCTCAAAGGCATCTCGCAGACATCGTG
>JAYVCD010000035.1:0-20269 GCA_043750125.1 Archangiaceae bacterium
GCCCAAGTCCCCGAGCTGGCTGACCGCTGGAAGAGGGTGTCGGCTGTCATGACGGTCAGCTCGCCCGCGGAAAACGAAAGCGCGATCGGCGTTGCCGACATCGTCACCGGGGTCCGCGTCGCGCTCGTCCCCGCTTCGAGCCCACCCTCGATGCTCGTCACCACCGGGTCCTTCACTTCCGGAGGAACGACGATCGGCGCAGGAACGCAAGCGGCACACAAGGTCAACAGCAGCAGGGGAATTGAGCGCATCGTGGGAGTCGCCATCGCAAGCGGAAGACCATCGGGCCCGCCAAGCAATTGAGCGGCTTTGAGAGCGCTCGGGCGGGCGCTCAACGCGGATCTGGTGTATCGAAGTTCTGCAGGTTGTCCTCCGGGCGAGGACAGCGCAGGTGCGCGAGACGAACGGGGAGTTTTGGAGTTTTTTCGCACGGACCGACGAAACACCCGCATCCCAAAAAGGTTTCAAAAGAAGTCCCGTGTAGTGTGGGCAAGCATGGTTCCGGTGCTCCTCGTCACTCTGCTGCTTGCCCAACCTCCGGTGGGGTACCTCGATGAGGGGCGACGGCTCGCGAAGAATCTCGAGTTTGCCGAGGCGATCGAGCAGCTGAAAGTCGCCGGCCAGGTGAAGCAGTTGACCCCTCTTCAGCGGCTCGAAGTGCTCGAGTTGCTCGGTCGGTGCCAGGTGGCCGAAGGAGCGCTCGCCGATGCGCAGTCGAGCTTTTCGCAGATGCTGGCGCTGGCGCCTGGCGCGGAGCTCGACCGGAAGCTTTCCCCCAAAATCCTCGAGGTCTTCGACGGGGTGAAGCAGCGGCTCTACGCTCCCGATTTCGTGCGACTCACCCCCGAGCCCGCGCGCGCCGGGCAGGCAGTGCTTCGGCTGGTCGACCCCTGGCACCGCGTCGACACGCTGGTTCAGATGCGACTGCTCAAGGGCGGGGCCCCGGTCGAAATCCCGATCGAAGTGAAGGAAGGGCAGGCGGTGCTCGAGCTCGAGGCCGCCCCCGGAACCACGCTCGAGTGGTGGCTCGAAGCGCGAGATGTCTCGGGCGCGGTGATCGCCGGGTTCGGCAGCGCCCAGTCCCCCCAGCAGTACTCGGTGCCCGCGTTGGAAACCGGGCCGTTTTCCAATGGGCCGCAGCTGCCTCCGACTCCCCGGCTGAAGCGGGTCTCTGCCTGGGTCGCGGTCGCGGCGGCCGTGGCCGCGGGGGTGGCAGGAGCCGCTTTGCAGGCGCGCTCGAGCCAGCGGGCGCACGAAGCGGCCGACAAGACCCAGCCCCCCGGAGACTGGAGCGACACCGCCCGCGCCGCCCAGGCCTCGGCCGTTTCCGACGCCACCTGGGCCGCCGGGTTATTCGCCGGAGCCGGTGCGTGCGGTGGAGTGGGCGTGGTGCTCTTCGCATGGTGAAACGCCTGCTGGTCCTGGCCCTCGTCTTCAGTGGGTGTTTTCCGCAATCGCTCGATGAGACGGGCAAACGCTGTGCGGCGGCCCGCCCCTGCGGTGACGGGTTTACCTGCTTCGACCTGTTCTGCCAGCCGAACGGATCGATCGATGCCGGGCCGGGCAACTGGCTCTTCAACCCGGACTTCGAGCTGTTGAACGATGCAGGCAGGAACCTGCTCGGGTGGCGGGCGGCCAACGGCGATCTCGAGCCGTCGCCACTGCAGCCCCACGAGGGCAATTTCTCGGCGCGGCTGTATTCCGTCGATGGCGGTGATGTGCCTTCGATGGTGCCGCTGACAGCGCCGGTGAGAAATACCCTCGCGGGCCAGACCTGGTGTGCCCAGGGGTGGGCGCGCACCGAGTTTGCCGGGGATGCCGGGGTGATCGTCGGCCTCTACATTCGCGAACGTCATGACGATGGGGGATTCAACGAGTCCACCCCGGCGCGGCCGCGGGTCTTCGCCCAGTGGGTGCTCCTGGACGAGCTGTTCGTCACCGAAGGGGCCGAACGGCTGGACGTTCGAGTCGCGTTCGCCCGCCAGGCGAGAAGGGGCGAGGCGGTGGTGGTGGATCAGCTTCGGCTGAAGCGAAGCGTCGATGGTGTGTGTCGTTGGTGACGGGTGCGGTAGCGTCCGGCGCTTCTTGGTTCCCGAACAAAAAGACAACGGCCTCCGGGTCGGGCCGTACGAGCTGTTGACCCGGCTGGCCTCGGGCGGAATGGGCGAGGTGTTCATCGCTCGGCGCACCGGCGCGGGCGACTTCGAGAAGAAGGTCGCGCTCAAGCTGCTGCTGCCCCACCTGGTTCCGGACCAGGAATTCGTTCAGCGGTTCTTCGATGAAGCGCGACTGGCCGCGCGGATGAACCACCCCAACCTGGTGCAGATCTTCGATGTGGGAGAGTCCGACGGGCGGCCCTATCTGGCGATGGCGCTGATCGAGGGGATTTCGCTCGGGCGGTTCTTGAAAGTGGCGCGGGCGAAGAAACTGGTGCTCCCGCTGCCGATCTTCCGCTTGATCGCCACCGGACTGCTCGAGGGCCTGGCCTACGCCCACACCCTCAAAGGCACCCGGGGCGAAGAGCTCGGGGTCATTCATCGCGACGTGACTCCCTCGAACCTGCTGCTGTCGACCGCGGGCTCGGTGATGCTCAACGACTTCGGAATCGCGAAGGCGGCGATCAACGAGCACCAGACGCGGCCGGGCACGGTGCGGGGGAAGTTTGCCTACGTCGCTCCCGAGCAGGCCCACCGCGGGCGGTTGACGCTGCGGGCGGATCTCTTCTCGGCGGCCGTCACCCTCTACGAGACGCTGACGCTGGTCTCGCCGTTCTTTCACCCCGGCGATGTGCAGACGATGGACGCGGTGGTGAAGCACGTGCCGCCCCCGGCCCGAACGCTGCGGCGCGAAGTGAGCGAGCAGATGAGCCGAGCGCTCGATCGCGCGCTGTCGAAGAAGCCCGAAGATCGCTTTGCCTCTGCCCGGCAGTTTCGCGAAGCGCTGGTCGATGGCCCGGTCGCAACCGCGCCCGAGCTCGGCGAGCTGGTGCAGCGGCTGTGCGGCGAGGACTTGAAGATCTTCGAGAAGCTGCACGGCGGGGGCGAAGCGTCGGGGACTGCGTCCTTGCTGCTGATGAGCAGCGCCGCGCCGGTGACCCCACCGCGGCGATCGCGCTTCAAGCGCTTCGCCTGGCTCACCGGGTCGATGGTGGCGGGCTTTGCAGTCGTCTTGCTGATCTTGAGTTTGTCGCGGGCCGCGCCCGAACCACAGCGCCCCGAGGCGCCGCTCGAGCTCACCGCCGTTCCGGTTCATCTCGAGCAGCCTCGACCCGAAGCCCTCGTCCCCCCGGTCGAGGACGTCCCCCCGGCCCCTGTGGAAACCAGCCCGCCGGTTCCCCACCCGGTGCGCGCTTCCCGCCCGGTGCTCGCCCGGCCGTCTGCCGAAGCGGTGCGCGTCGGCTACCTGTCTGCCGACGCCGAGCCCTGGGCCACCGTGCTGCTCGATGGCCAACCGCTCGACCGCACCCCGCTGTCGAGATTTCCCGTGCCGGTCGGCAAGCACACCCTCGTCTTTCGTTCCGCCGACGGGCTCGAGCAGCTGCGGCCGCTGCTGGTCGAAGAAGGCAAGGTCAACACCGTGCGCGTCGAGTTCCCCGACAAATGAGCGACGAGACAGCGTCCTTAGGTCACAGCCACACCCTGGGGCGAATTCAGCCCGTTCGCCTGTTGGTGATCGATGGTCCGAATCGCGGCAGCGAAGCGATCGTCACCGACGGCACGGCGCTGGTCGGAAGTCATGAAGACTGCGCGCTGAGGCTGACCGACCCGGCGGTCTCGCGACGGCACCTGGCGATCGAGCTTCTGGGCAACAAGGTCCGGGTCAAAGACCTGTCGTCGAAGAACGGCTCGCGCTACCTGGGCAGCCGCTTCGAAGCGATCGAGCTTTCTCTCGGGTCGACGGTCGAGCTGGGCACCACCCGCCTGGCGATCGTGCCCGCGCTGCAGGCGACCGGGCCGGTGAGCGAGGTCAGCGAGCTGGCCGGGTTGCTCGGTCGATCGCTTCCGATGCGAAAGCTGTTCGCGCAGATTCAGCTGGTCGCACCCACCGACGCCGCGGTGCTGATCGCCGGCGAGACCGGAGTCGGAAAAGAAGGAGTCGCCCGCGCGCTGCACAGCCTGTCTTCGCGCGCGGCAGGCCCGTTTCGGGTCTTCGACTGCGCGGCGGTCGCCAAGGACCTCGTCCAGAGCGCCCTGTTCGGTCACGTCAAAGGGTCCTTCACCGGCGCAGTCAAAGACGCCACCGGAGCGCTCGAAGAGGCCGATGGCGGAGTGCTGTTCCTGGACGAAGTCGCCGAGCTTCCTCTCGACCTGCAGCCCGCGCTGCTGAGGGCGCTCGAGTCGAAGACCTTTCAACGGGTCGGCGACACCCGGACCCGCACGTCCGATTTCCGGGTCGTCGCGGCGACCCACCACGACCTCTACACCAAGTCCCAGCAGGGACACTTTCGGCTCGATCTGTATTACCGGATCGCCGCGCTGATTCTCGAAGTGCCGCCGCTGCGCTTGCGCTTGGAAGACGTGGCCTTGCTCGCCCATCGCTTCGCGGCCGAAGCCAACGCGCCCAAGCTGTTGTCGGCTTCGACGCTGGCGGCGCTGTCCGCCTGGCGCTGGCCGGGCAACGTTCGCGAGCTGAAGAATGCCGTCGAGCGCATCGTGGCCCTGGGTCCGGAAGCGGCGCTGCCCGGAGTGGTGACCAAAGAAACGTCGCTCGACTTTCACGCCACCCGAACCCAGGCCCTGCGGGCGTTCGAGCGCAGCTACCTCGAGGCGCTGCTCGAACGGCACCAGGGCAACGCGTCCGCCGCGGCGCGCGAAGCAGGGATCGCGCGCAGCTACCTCTACAAGATGCTCGAGGAGCACGGGCTCAAGCGGTAGGCCCGCGCCCGTCGCGTCCGCCGCGCCGCCAGGCTGGAATTCAGGGTGCCGGGCGATGGCGAACGGGAACGAGCGAACGCGATCGGCCAATCCCCCGGCTCGACCGGAGTGGTGAAGTGGGTGAAGGCGAAGTCGGCGCTCTCATTTAGCGTCCCAGGTACTGCAGCCAGGTGGTGACGAACTCGCGGGAAACATGAGGCTGAGCGACGACCCTCGCGATCAGGTCGTCGACCATCGGCAGGTGACGCCGCTGCGTCTTCAGCGGAACAAGACGGGAATCGGGTAACTCATCGTTTCGGGGGGCCAGTGCCATCGGGAGAATGTCGAAGAATGGGGCCAGTTCAGTGGCCCCGTCGTCGTCGAAGACCAACCCGTAGTTTCCCAGATGCGCGTCGTTGTTTCCGATCGCGGCCGAGAACTCGTGCACCTGGGCCACCGTCGTTCCGTCGTCTGAAGCCAGGTGCCCATCGGCGACGAGCACGTCCACCACCTGCGGCGCCGACACCGCCGGATCTCCAAGACGTTCCATCGCGTACCAGTACAGGGTCGTCGCGCCACGCCGGCCGAATCCCGGGCGCCGGTCAAAGCGACGGACAAACAGCAGCGCGCGTTCTCCGGCTCGCTCGGTTCTCGCTTCGACCGCGCAGTAGCCATGCGCGCGCAACACCGCCGAACAAAGCTCTTCGACGTGAAGCAGATCCCACCAGCGCTGTCCCAGGAGCGTGCTCCGCGGGGGGCTGAACTTCACCAACTCGTCGGCGCCGTCCGGGTTCCATTGGATGAACTTCGGCCGCTCTCCTCCGAGCGAGGATGGCGCAGCATTTCCGCCCGGAGGTCCCTCGAGCTGCGCCAGGTGCTCGTCGACAATCGCCGTCATCCGCTCGGAGGTCACAGCAGCGCGGGGAGGAAGTTGTTGCCGCGACTGCCTCAGTCCGTGCCAGCGCGCGAGAGACGCGTCTCCCACGATGAGGTTGCCAGAGAGGTCCTGACCGAAATGAGAGAGCGCTCGCAACGCGTCGCGTGCGCTCCACAGCTGCGGGTCTGGGGGCAGCGCGAGCTCGTGCACCCGGCGAAAGAAGCTCCTGCCCATGTACCCAGTTGGGCACATGTCCCAGAAGACCCACGGGAGCTCAGAACCAAGGACGTGCTCTCCGGGCGGAAACAACGGAAACCCCGGTCGGCTGAGCACCAGCCGATGCTCCTCGTGGACCCATTCCCCGAGCGGGGTGTCGGACCCGTCCGCACGAATCTGGAAAATTGGCACGCGAGTCATGACCGTCTGCAGGTTAGACGAGTTGCCCGCAAATCAACCCGACAGACGACGCGGGGCAAGCCGCACCCCACGCGTTGGGTATCGACCCTGGACAACGAGCAGCGTCAGCACCGTTGCGCCCTTGAGCGCCTCAGTCGCCCAGCTGCTTGATGCTGACCGCCTTGTTGCCCGACTTGTCGATCGCGATGATCTCGACCTTTCGCTGCCCCTTCAAGAGCGGCACTTCGGCGCGGTAGCTGCCGTTCGAATCGACCGGAATCTCGAGCCCGTTGATCAGCACCGAGCTGCCCGGTTCGACGGTGCCTTCGACGAGCAACTTGAGCTGGGCCTGCAGCGCGGGCGCGGTGGTGTCGATCGTCACCGCCACCTGGGCCGAAGTCTCGTTGCCCGACTTGTCCTTCGCGGTCGCGATGAGAATGTGCCGCCCTTCCGCCAGCTCGGTCCTCAGTCGGTAGATGTTGCCCCTGTAGAGCGTGGCAGTCTTGTCTCCGATGGTGACCGACGCGATGTCCTTGTCCGGGACTTCGACGGTGATGAACTGTTCTTTGGTGTTGAGCACCTGCTCGGACTGCGGAAAGACGAAGCTGATCGTCGGCGGCTGGTTGTCGAACGAGGTGTACTCGTACCGGTGCACGGCCGAGACGTACTTCAGGCCCGGGTGGGGAATCGAGGACAGGGTGTTGGGCAGGTCACTGACCGGGCCGGGGTAGTTCACGGTGAAGACCGCCACCTTTCCCGCATGGCTCTTCAACTGAGCGCTGCGAAGCTCGGGCACCTTCGCAAACTCGGCCTGGAGCTGGGTGACGAGATCTCCGTCCGCGTCGTGAATGGTCAGCTCGATCTCGGTGGACTTCAGTTCCGGAGGCGGCCGCTGATTAGCCGCCGTCGTGACGCAACCCATTCCCAGCAAGAAGATCCACCAAGCAGCGTTGCGCAAAGAAACCCCTCCAGGGCGTTGTTCGGCCTCGAGGTTAGCGTCCCCTTCGCGGTTTCAGTGCCTACTTCTTCAGACCGAACGGAACGCAGGCCTGCTGTCGATCAAAGCCCGGGGCGGTGTCGCCCTGGTCCAGGACCCGGCAGACGCCCAGGTCCCCGACATGCCCAAGAGCGCGATCGCGCAAGTGAACGTGGATCACGTGGCGCCCTTGCGCGAGCTGGCGGTGCTGATCGCCCGGCTGGTGGGGGAGCCTGCCCCCACTGGTCTCGGGCAGCCCGACCACGGTGATGAGCTACAGCCGCGACGGCGTCTTCCGGTGGAAGTTTTCCGACCCCACGCTCAAGGGCGGCGAGCTGGCTCTGGCGCGCGGCCTGCTTTATTCGGAAGACAGCCCGACCGCGCTGCGGACTTCGAGTGGACCGCCGGCCTTCAGCCTGGCTGAGAAGTTCGGCCGCCCCGTCGTCGGCCAGCAGCGGTTGGTCCTCGCTCCGCAGCCGGGCGCGGGCAGCCTCAACGGCTACGAGTCGGGGACGGCCACCTTGCGCTGGAGACACAACCTGGCTGCCGGGCAGACCTTCGCCATGGAATCGCACTGCGCGATGGAAGCGAAGCCTTCACCTGCGAAGTCAGCCGGCAAAGCCGCACCCCGGCGCAGCTGTTCGAGGCTGCCGACGGGACGCTGGCCGTGATGGACGGCGCGGCGGGCTGCAACACCTGCGAGCCGGCGCACGCCGACAAAGGCGCTGCATTTTTTTACGCTCGATGTTCCTCACCTTTCTCGGCCGCTGGGCGAGCCGTGGGTCGGCACCTACGGCGGCCCGGGCCACGAGCACCGGGAAAAATAGCCCGCTGCTGACTTGTCAGCCCCGGTTGCTATAGCGCTGGGTTGCAGCATCCAACGCAACCTTCCCGTGGTGGGTCGGTTTTATCGAAAGAGAAAAGGTGAGCTCATGGCTGGTGGTCTGAACAAGGTTTTGTTGATGGGGCATCTGGGTCGCGATCCTGAAGTGCGCTTCACGGCAGGAGGCACGGCCGTCGCGAATTTTTCCGTCGCGACGAATGAAAGCTGGAAAGACAAGAACGGTCAGCAGCAGGAAAAGACCGAATGGCACCGCATCGTGGTCTGGGGAAAGCTCGCCGAGCTGTGCGGCGAGTATTTGAAAAAAGGCCGCCAGGCTTTCATCGAAGGTCGGCTGCAGACCCGCGAGTGGACGGACAAGGAAGGAAAGAAGAACTATTCCACCGAGGTCGTCGCCAACAACGTGCAGTTCATCGGAGGTCGTCCCGAAGGCGCGGGCGCTCCGGCACCGGGCGCACCCCACGGGATGCAGCCGGGCAATGAAGGGCCGCCTCCGGGCGACGATCAGGCTCCCCCGCCGGGAGGTGGGGCTGATGACATTCCGTTCTGATCCCACCTAGGCTCCGGGCCGTTGGCGAGGCCGGTCGTCCAAGCTCGGGTAAACGAGCGGGCTGGCCGGCCTCGTTCCTTGTCGTCTTGACACACACAGACTGATCGAAGAGTGTCCGCGCCGCTGAGGGGCATTCGGGTTTTCCCATCACTTGTCACCGCCCAGGGTGACGCTTTCCTAGAGACAAATCATGAATCAACACACCTTTAAGGCGCTCGCGCTTGGCGCGGTTCTCGGATTTCTGGCCTCCGTTGTCCCCTCTTGCTCCGGTGGAGGAGCCGCGACATGTAGCGCGGTCAACTGCCTGACCGGCTGTTGTAACGGCGCCACCTGCGTCACCAAGACCAACAGCAACAACACCACCTGCGGCACCGCGGGCCAGACCTGTGTCGATTGCAACAAGACGGCCGGCAGCGCGTGCAGCGCGACGACGTTCAAGTGCAGCGGCACGACGGGAACGGGCGGCGGCACCGGAACGGGCGGCGGCACCGGAACCGGCGGCGGCGTCGGAACCGGCGGCGGCACCGGCACCGGCGGCGGTGCCAGCACCTGCGGCGTTTGTGGGAATGGCTGCTGTAAGAATGGAAATTGTCTGACGGCTGGATTCCAGGACGCCACCACCTGCGGCCTCAACGCGGTCGCCTGCGCGCCCTGTGGAACGGGTCAGCTGTGCAGCAGCGGGATGTGCAGTGGCGGCGCGGGCGGCGGCACGGGCACCGGCGGCGGTACCGGAACCGGCGGCGGCACCGGAGGAGCGGGCGGTGGAGCGGCAACCGGATCGATGGGCTCCCCGTGCACGGCCGACAGCCAGTGCTCCGGGGTGGTGGTCTCCGCAGCGGAGACTGCGCAGGGCTACAAGTCCTTCTGCAAGAAGTTGCTCAATCCGACCGGTATCCCCTACCCGGGTGGCTACTGCACCCGCCGTTGCACCACCCAGTCAATGTGCGGCGCGAGCAACTTCTGCGATGTGAACGACGGACCCTACGGCGAAGTCGACAACGTCTGCCTCGTCGGCTGCTCGACGGTCGCCCCGGCCTGCCGCGACGGATACAAATGCTACAACTACGGCAACGTGCCGACCCCCGCGTGCTACCCGGCATTCCCGGACGGCGGCGACATCGGTGCAGGCAACGGCGCTCGCTTTGACCCAGGTCCCGGCAACAGCGGCAACCCGGCCGCCGGCGCGTGCACCAGCGACTCGATGTGCTTGCCCCAGACGCCCGCTCCCGCGCTCGGGTTCTGCACCCCTCCCACCATTGCAGACGGCGGTCCTTCGGGCTTCCCCGGCGGCTCGTGCGGCGCGGACTGCAGCCAGGCGCAGCTCGACCTGTGGTGCGGCACCAACGGCACCTGCGACGGCTACATCTTCTCGACCTCGGTCGGCGGAACGAACCCCAACACCGGTCCGTCGATCGTGTTCCTCTGCCGTCAGGCCTGCCCCACCGGCCCTGATGCAGGCGTGTCGATCTGCCGCACCGGCTACACCTGCAACGCGGCCACTGCCGGTTCCTGCATTCCCCGTTGCGACAACCCGGGCCGTCCGCCTTGCCCTGCCTCGACCCCGACCTGCAGCGCGGTCACCGGGTTGTGCGGTCCGTGATTCGCAGCTAATCGCCGGCCGGGTTTTTCCGGCCGACTGAAAAAAATCAGGCGGGCGGCTCCTACCTCGGGCCGTCCGCTTCTTTTTTGCCGAGGTGTGCCAGACTCACCGGAGGTTGGCCGGGATTTTCGACTCATCGCTGATGACTTCTCGCCACCTCCTCACTCCTCTCCTTGCTGGATTCGCTGTCGGGTTGATGCTCGCGGGCGGACCCTCGTGCTCGGCGCTTCCCCCCCCGTCCTCCTGCGGGCCGGGCAATTGCCAGGGCTGCTGTTCCTCCGGCAGGTGCGTCACCTCACCCAGCAACGCGTCGGTCGCATCCTGCGGGCAGAACGGAGCAGCCTGTGTGGCCTGCGGCACCGGAACCTGCGTCGACTTCTCCTGCCTCGGAGCAGGCGGCGGCTCAGGCATCACTTCCGGGCCTTGCGGACCTGGCAAGTGCGCCGGCTGTTGCAGTGGAACGAGCTCGACTTCCGTCTGCATCAGCCCTCCCTCGGCGACCAACTGTGGAATGGGAGGCGAGCTGTGCATCAGCTGCGGCGCAGGTCAGGCCTGCAGCGCCGGCGGGTGCGTCACCACCGACGGGGGAGCAGGCCAGGTCGGCACGCCCTGCACCGCGGACAGCGAATGCGCGGCGCTCGGCACCGGCCATGTCTGTAAGAAAAAGACCTCGTCCGGCCTCAACGACTACCAGGGCGGTTACTGCACCAAGAGCTGCGTCACCGATTCGAATTGCCCGACCCGGGCGCTGTGCCTTGGCCCTCAACCCGGCTACGGCGAGAGCGACTCGGTGTGCTGGGCCCGCTGCACCGGCACCGAGGAATGCCGCGTCGGCTACGAATGCTACGCGGTGGGAGGAGGCGATTCGGCGTGCTGGCTGGCCCCGCTTCCCGCGTTCGACGCCGGGCCCGCGGCCGACAAGATTGGACAGCCGTGCAGCACCGACTCGAGCTGCTCGAACCCTCCGGACGATGGGCTGTGTCTGAACGCGACCTTCGCCGACGGGGGCAAGTCGGCGTTCGTCGGCGGCTACTGCAGCGCGCCGTGTGATGACAACCGGCACTGCAGTGTCGACGGGGGCGCGGTGTGCGTCGCGCTGGGAACGCTCGGCGCCTGCACCCAGACTTGTTCCCGCCCTCTGCAGGGCCAGGCCGACTGCCGAACCGGGTACGTCTGCCGTTCGATTCGCAGCGGTCCGGATGGGGGATTTCTGCCCATCGGCTTTTGTTGGCCGAACTGCCAGGCTGCCGGTTGTGTCAGCGGTGTCTGTCAAACCTCGGGGTATTGCCAGTGAGTGATGGGTTGGTGCGGGCGCTGTGGGCGGAAAAAGGGTTGAGCGCGTCGATCGCGGTGGTCACCGAAGCGGCGCGCGAGGGGCGCAAGCTGCATGGGCTGCACGACGTGTCAGCGATGCTGCTGGGTCAGGCGATGGCGGCCGGAGCGCTGCTCGTCTCGCTGCAAAAAGATCAGACCCGGGTGAACCTGCAGATTGAATGCGATGGCCCGATGCGCGGACTGTTCGTCGACGCTGGCGCCGACGGCTACCTGCGCGGCTACGTGAAGAATCTGTACCTCGATGTCGAAGGGCAACGGGGGCCCACGCGCTGGCGTCCGGCGCTGGGAAATTCGGGGTTCTTCTCGGTGCTCAAGGACATTGGCGAGGGCGAGTACTACCGCTCTTCGGTCGAGCTCAAGGCGATGGATCCTGCGGCCGACTTCGAGCACTACTTTGCTTCGTCCGAGCAGGTCGCGACCCACGTGGCCCTGGCGGTCGAGCGCAACGGACCGCAGCCGCTGGGGGTGGTGGCGGGGATGCTGGTCCAGGCGATGCCCAACGCGGACCTGGGTGCGCTCGCGCGCCTCGGACAGACGCTGTCGGCGAAGCTTCAGCAGAGCGTCGTCAGCGGGGACAATGTCGATGGCGAGGCGCTGCTGGCGCAGGTGCTGCCCGGGTTCTCGAAGCTGTCTGCCCTCGAGCTCGGCTGGCGCTGCAGCTGCTCGAAAGACCGGGTGCTCAACGCGCTGTCCGCGATGGGCAAGGCCGAGCTTCAAAGTCTTCTCGCTGAAAAAGGCGGCGCCGCCGCGAGCTGTCAGTTCTGCAACAAGCGGCACGAGGCCAACGCCGACGATTTGAGGGCATTGATCGCCCGGGATTGAAAAACGCACCAGAATGGCTTCCCGCCGGTAAACCGGCGGGGCTTCAGCCGGACTTCTCGACCTTCTGCAGCTCGTCGAAGCCGGGTAGGCCCGACAGATCGGGAACGATGATGATTTCAATTCGGCGGTTCTGGGCTTTGCCTTCGGTCGTGTCGTTGGCCGCCGAGGGCCGGGAATCGCCGAAGGACGCCGCCGAGACGCGGCCGGTGGGCAGGCCTGAATCGACCATCGCCTTGAGCACGTTGATCGCGCGGGCCGAGGCGAGCTCCCAGTTGCTGGGGTACTGGGCGGTGCCGATCGGAACATTGTCGGTGTGACCTTCGACCTGGAAGCTGCGCTTTTCGATCGACGCCAGCACCTGGGCGACTTCGGCCAGGGACACCTTGCCGTCCTTCGACAGGTTGGCGCTGCCCGAGCCGAAGAGGATGTCGGTCGCCAGCACGACCACCATTCGTCCGTCGACGATTCGGACCTTCAGCTTCCCGGCGTCGATCAGCGACTTGAACTTGGCGAGCAACGATTTGAATTCGGAAACCCGCGCCTCGGCCGCCGCGCGCCGCTTCTCGAGGTCCCTGATCGCCACCGTCATCTCTTCGATCGACGCCTGGAGCTTGTTCTTGTCTTTGCTCGCCGACGCCATCTCGGCCATCAGCCGGGCGATGCGGTTGTTCGCATCGGCGACTTTTTCGCGCTCGTCGGCCAATGACGCCTCGAGCGTTTTCCCCGCGGTGGTCAGCGAGGTGATCTTCAACTCGGCGTCGTGCAGTTGCTTGTTGCGCTGAGTCAGGTGTTCCGACGTCTCGTCGTTCTCGGCCCGGAGGGCATCGAAGGTCGACTGGGTGACACAAGCGGAAAGGACGAGGGCCACGCTGAGCAGGGTCAATCGCATCGTGGCCCCGACTTATCAGGGTGGAACGCGGACTGCGACGGGGACTAGATGTGGGGCATGGATCCGCTCAAGCGCATCGCCGGCCTACTCGTGAACGAATCGCCCCGTAAGAAAATCGCGGCCGCGGTCATTCTCGGCGAGCTGCAGGTCAAAGATCCCGCCATCGTCTCGCTGCTGATCGCGATGGCCAAAGATCCGATCGAAGCCTTGCCGAGGCGGCCCTCGAAGAAATGAAGGGTCAAAGCTGGGAACACATCAACAAGGTCGCGCTGTCGGCGCGCGCCGAGGTG
Organism: Archangiaceae bacterium; assembly: GCA_043750125.1. Taxonomy (GTDB): domain Bacteria; phylum Myxococcota; class Myxococcia; order Myxococcales; family Myxococcaceae; genus JAGSPQ01. The sequence goes on from JAYVCD010000035.1 coordinate 13,430, forward strand.
AAGGCGATGGGCCTGGGCGAGCGCAAGGGCCTGCGCACCCAGGTCGAGAAGTTCCTCGATAAGAAAAAGACCGCCGACGACGAGCTGGCGCTGCGCGGCGCGCTCAAAGTGTTGGGCTTCCTCGAGCTCGAAGCGAGCACCGATACCCTGCTGGCGTACCTGGGCTCGAAGTGGCCGACCGCGGTTCGAATCGAAGCGGTGACCAGCCTGCGGTTCTCGCTCACCGCCGGCGCGTCGAAGAAAGCGGTGCGCAAGTTGATCGACCTGCTCAACGACTCTGATTCTGGGGTGCTGCGCGCGGCGCGCGAAACGCTGACCGTGCTGAAGTTCGGCCCTGAGTTTTCCACCGAGCTGGCCGAGCTGGTCGCAAGCCCGGACAACGAAGTGGGCCTCTGGGCGATCGAGCGGTTGGGGGCCCTCGCGCCGGACAGCGCTTTGGCCGCCAAGACGCTTCTTCCGGTCGCCTCGTCGCAAAACCGGGCCAAAGCGGAAGCGGCGGCGAAGATTCTGGCGGGCCTGAAGAATGGACAAGCGCTGCTGGTGGACGCTCTGGTCGCTGCGGTGGATGAAGTGGGCCGCGGTGCTGCGTGAGAAAGCCAGGGCGGTCGCGAAGAGAGATCCCGCCCGCGCCGAGGCGATTTCCGAGCTGCTGGGCAGATCTTCGGTGGCCAGGGCCGATGACCGTTTTGGAGCGGTGCTTCAGCGCTTCCAGCACCACTGCCTGCATCTCCACCCCCGCGCGCGCCAGGCCGACACGGTGCTGATGGTGCTCGAACGGCTTCATTCCGAAGGATTCAAGGTCGCCGAAGCCGTGATCAAGGACAAGAAGCTCTCGGACGAGGCGCGCTACTACCTCGGGGTGCACTTCGCCGAGAAGCCCCAGTTCGACTTGAAGGGCATCGGAGCCGAAGTCCTCGAGCACCTGGCGAGGAAGGCCAAGGGGAAGCTCGCCAGGGCGGCGCGGAACAAGATGAAGCTGCTCGAGCTTTGAACAGCCCCGTTCAACGGGGAGTCGGCGAGGGAAGCCCGGGCACCATCGAGGGGTGAATTTCCAGCGATCGTCGCAGCGTGGCCCACAGCGCCTTCGAGCTCAGGTCTTCTGCGAACTTCTGCGCCACCGGCAGCGGCACCAACCGCTCGACGTTCTGGAGGTCGCTCAGCGACTGCTCGAAGGCCCGCTGCCGCAGCATCAACGACGGGCCATCGCTCTTCAGCAGCAGGTGAAAGGCCTCGAGCGAATTTCCGAACACCCCGACTTCCTCACCTGAACAGTTCCACGGGCCGCTGAGGACGAAGTTGACGTGCCCGGTCTCTTTGAGCAACCCGCGCAGCCAGGCTCCCTTTTCGGAGACCGGAAACCGCCAGATTGTTTCGTAACAGTCGCGCATGGGAAGTCCCAAACTGCCCCAATTCTTCTGCAATCGTGCGACCAGAACGGATCACCGGAAAGATCAGGCGCTTGGTGCGTGGCGGACCTTTCAATTTTGAAACTGAATTGCAGGGGTGGAAGCATTTTGCAGATTCACGCTTCAGGTCGCAGTCACTGTGTAGGCATCAACTGCTCGAGGTCTCTCAAGACTTTGCGTGCCTGGTTCACGAACTCCTGTCCGCGCACGTCTGGTTCCAGCCGGGCAATCAGCTTCATGTCCGGGGTCAGCCGCAGCGCACCTTTGGGCTTTCCAACCAGTTTCGCCAGCTTGTTACCGTCGAGTAACGCGTCGGGACCCAGGGTGACCACCAGCCGCCCCGGCCCCCCGTCCAGTTGGCGAAGGCGCATCCCCCGCATCGTCATCTTCAACGACATCAGCTCGCAGAGCGCATCGAGCTCGTTGGGAGCCTCTCCGTAGCGGTCGATGATCTCCGCGCGCAAATCGTCGAGATCCTCGGGGGTCGAAGCCGACGAGAGCCGCTTGTAGAGCACCAGCCGCTGGTGGACGTCGGGCACGAAGTCGTCGGGCAGGTAGGCTGCGACCGGCAGATTCACGTCGGGCTCGATCTCGGTGCGCATCGGCTCGCCCCGCATTTCGCTGACGGCTTCCTCGAGCATCTGGGCGTAGAGATCAAAGCCGACCGCCTCGATGCTTCCCGACTGCTCTCCGCCGAGCAGGTTGCCCGCGCCGCGAATTTCGAGGTCGTGCGAGGCGATCGAAAAGCCTGCTCCCAGCTCGGTGAAGGCCTGCAGCACCTCGAGTCGGCGCTCGGCATCTTTGGTGACGGCCGACCGGGCGGGCACGAGCAGGTAGGCATACGCGCGCTCTTTGCTGCGACCGACCCGCCCCCGCAGTTGGTACAGCTGGGCGAGCCCAAACGTGTCAGCGCGGTCGACGATCATCGTGTTGGCGTTGCTGATGTCGATTCCGCTCTCGATGATGCTGGTGCACAACAGCAGCTGATGTTTCTTCTCGATGAACTCGAACATCACCTTTTCGAGCACGCCCTCGGGCATCTGCCCATGCGCCACCCCGATCGAGACGCTGGGGACCAGCTCTTTGAGGAACTTTTCCATCGCGTGAATCGACGTCACCCGGTTGTGAACGAAGAACACCTGACCCCCGCGCTGAACCTCGCGAAGGATCGCCGTCTTGATCTGTTCGGGGTCAAAGCGGTTGACGAAGGTGCGGATCGCGCGCCGTTCGGCGGGAGGCGTGGTGATGAGCGACATGTCCCGCAGCCCGCTCATCGCCATGTTGAGCGTTCGGGGAATCGGAGTGGCTGAGAGCGTCAGCACGTCGACCTGGGTCTTGAGCTTCTTCAGCTGCTCTTTTTGCTTCACCCCGAAGCGCTGCTCTTCGTCGATGACCAGCAGCCCCAGGTCTTTGAAGGCGACCTCTCCGCCCAACAGCTTGTGGGTCCCAATCACCACGTCGACCCGGCCCTCGAGGGCGCGGCGCAGCACGTCTCGCACTTCGGCCGGCTTGCGCAACGAGCTGACCACTTCGATCGTCACCGGGTACCCGTGGAACCGCTTTTGAAACGAGTGGTAGTGCTGGTGGGCGAGCAGGGTGGTCGGGACCAGAATCGCCACCTGCTTCTTGTCGAGCACCGCCTTGAACGTCGCCCGCATCGCGACTTCGGTCTTCCCGTAGCCCACGTCTCCGCAGACCAGGCGATCCATCACCTCGGGCTTGACCATGTCGGCGATCACCTCGTCGATCGCCCGCTGTTGATCCGGCGTCTCGTCGAACTCGAAGTCGGCTTCGAACTGGCGAAAGTAGCGGTCCGGCTCTTTGAACCGGTGCCCGGGGTGGGCCCGCCTTGCCGCGTACAGCGTCAACAGGTCGGCGGCCATCTTCAGCAGCTGCTCGCGAACGCGGGCCTTGGTCTTGAGCCACGCGTCGCTGCCCAGCCGATCGAGCTGGACCTTGTCCGGGTCTCCGCCGGTGAAGCGCGAGATGAGCCGCATTCGCCCGACCGGAAGGTAGATCTTGTCCTTCCCGAAGTACTCGAGCAGCAGGAAGTCGTTCGGGATTCCCTGCAGCGTGATCTGGGTCAGCCCCCCGTACCGCGCGACTCCGAACTCGGAATGGACGACCAGGTCTCCTTCTTTCAGATCTCGAAACGCGGCCGCGCTGAACCCGCTGTCGCCCTTGCGCCGCTTCACCGTGCGGCGGGCCCGGGTGCCGAAGATCTCCTCATCAGACAGCACCGCCAGCCGCCCGTCCCGGTCGACGAACCCGTTCGAGACTTCGCCGACAAAGAGGTGCGCGAGGACCCCCGGCAGAAACAGATTCCCGGGGTCGGCGGGCAGCGGCCCGGGGTGGACCTGCACCGGGGTCTCGCGTTCGGCCATCAACCGCTTGAGGCGATCTGCCTGGCCGGGCGTCCCGCAGGCGACCGCGGCGACAATCCGTTCGTCGCGCCATTGCTTCAGCTTCTCGAGCAGCGGAGTGAGCGCGCCCTCTTCGCCATGGTGGCTGGTGATCGCCTCGCGCAGGTCTTTGGTCTCGCCGAACGCGAAGGCGACCGGGGGCTCTTCCTCGGGCGAGGCGGTCAAGCTCAGGCCTCCCGCTTCGAGCACCGGCAGCTTCGCCAGCGCGGCGAACACTTCGGCCGGGTTGAGGAAGTGGGCCGCCGGAGGAAAGGTCAGCTCGCCGGCGGCCACCGCGTCGTGGTGGCTGCGCTCGGCTTCGGCCCAACCGGCCTCGAGCGCCTGGGTCACGGCGGTGGGGTTGTCGATGAACACCAGCGGCGGCTTTTTCGACCAGGACGGAAGGTACTCGAACAGCGACGTCAGCCCCCCTTCGAAGAACCCCGGCAGCAGCCCCTCGAGGCCCGCCCCGCTGATGCCTTCTCGAATCTGCTCGATCCGCTCTCGCACCCGCGAGGTGGGAACCGCAGAATGTTCGGCCAGCTCGCGCAGGTTCTTCTCGGCGCTCGACCGGGTCGCCTCGCTGAAGAAGAGCTCGCGCGCGGGCAAAATTCGCAGCCCGGTCACTTTCGCCGCGTCGGGAGGCGTGCGCTGCGTCGCGGGCTCGAACGGGCGCATCGACTCGATGAAGTCCCCGAAGAACTCCAGTCGCATCGGCTGGTCGGCCAGCGGGGGGAACACATCGAGGATGTCTCCGCGCACCGAAAAGGTGCCCACGTCTTCGACCAGCGGCACGTTGCGGTAGCCCATCTGCGCCAGCTTCAACGCCAGCGCATCGCGGGAAACTTCCTGCTGCGGACTGACCTGGTGGCACAGCGAGGCCATCACCTGCGGGGGGAGCATTCGCTTCGCCAGCGCGAAGGCCGGTACCACGACGACTTTGACCTTCGAGCCCCCTTGAAGGTGAAACAGCGCCCCCAGCCGCTCGGTGACGATGCCGGTGTCGGGAATCAGCTCGTCCCAGGGCAGCGACTCTTCGGCCGGCAACTGGAGCACGATCGGCGCGCGGGCCGTGCCCGGGCCCCCGAAGAAAAATGCCAGGTCCGCCGCCAGGGCCTCGGCGGAATCTTCGTCGGCGGTGACGCACAGCAGCGGGGTGCCCAGCGAGGCATGCAGCTGACAGAGGACCCAGCCCCGAGCGCCCGAATGCAGCCCGACCGCTCGGGCGCGACCCGAAGACTCGAGCCGGGAAAGGATTTCTCGCAGGGGATCCGGCGCCGACATCAGAGCAGTCGGGTAGGCGCGGGGCCCGGTGATGTCAACGAAATCGAGGCCGCGCTCAGCTCAACCGATGGTCCCGAAGCCTTTGATCACCGGGTCGTTCATCGCGTACGTCTTGCGGCGCACCTGGTCGCTCGAGTTGCCCTCGATGGTGTCGACGTAGATTTGCCCGTTGCGCGAGTAGACCTTCTCCACCATTCCGACGTGGTCGGCCCAGCCGCCGCTGCCGCTCCAGTTGAAGGTGAGCGCGTCGCCCGGCTGCGGGTTGTGCTTCCCCTTCCACAGGCCGCGGGCCGCCAGGGCGTCCTGAACTCCCTGCGCAGAAGCGGTATTCAGCGACAGCCCGGCCTTCTTCGCGCAGTAGCTGACGAAGTCCGCGCACCACGCTTCGGGAGGCCGGCCCAGCGCAGCCGAGAACGGATTGGAGTTGCCCGAGCCTTCATGGGTCCCGATGAACTTCCGGGCCGTCTCGAGGATCTTCTCGGCGTTCGAGCCCGCCGCGACAGGAGCAGAAGGGTCCGCGCCGGAAACCGGGTTGTTCGCGGGCGTGGGATCAAAGTTCGAGCGGGCCGAGAAGCCACCGGCAGGCTGCTTCAACATCCAGCTGCCCGGGGGGTTGCTCTCGCCGTTGAAGCTGCCCCACGTCTGCTGGCCGACCAACCCGTCGACCGTCAGCCCCTTCGAAGCCTGGTACTTCCGGACCGCCTGGTCGGTCTCCCCGTCGAACTTCCCACTCGCCTTGTCGAGCAGACCCGCCGCGACCAGCTGCTCCTGCAGCTTCTTCACTTCGTCGCCGCTGCTGCCCACCTTGAGCAAAGTGTGCTCGCCCATCGGTCCGACGCCTCCGGAACGGGACGTCGAAGGCGGGCTGCTCACGCGCCGGGCCTGGTGAATTCGGGTCATGCCCGGATAATCGCCGGACTCTGGGAAAAGTTGTCACTGGCGATCGTCAGCCAGCGTTCCTTCAGGCGAGCCCCCGCCATCACTCGACGGTTGCGTCGGCGCATAATGAGTTGAGCAACGATCTCGAGCTCGCCTACGTCGTGGCGGCCTGTTTGATGGGAAAGGAGATCGGCAAAACTCGCGGTCGGCGGGGGGGGCGACGACATGCGGGCGCCAGCGGTCTTGCCGCCCGGACTTCCTGCTGTCACGGGTACGCAGCATGGAAAACGTGATTCCGAATTTACTGTTGCGTGGTACATCATTCCGCTGTGTGTCTTCCGCCCAGATGCGGCCCTGCCTTCCCTCATCGTCGATGACGGCGGCGACATTTTGGAGTCGCTCCGGGAGGCATTCACTTGCTCGACGCCGTGAAGAACCTCTGCTGATGCGACGAGAAGGAGCGGTCATGGTGCGGACCCAGTCGGTGAGTGCACTACAGGTGCACCGTGAAGACACGCTGTTAACCGCCTCCCTCTCGGAGGGGGGTGAGCAAAACGGGAAGACTCAGGATCGGAGCCACGCCCTCCTGGGGGCGCCACTGTCCTCCAGCAGGCCGGGAGCCCGGAATCGACGTCGGCCGGACTGGAGGCGTGTTGGCCCTCGGTAAGGAACCCTCCGAGCCGTCCGACGTCGCACTTCGAGCACGCGGCGCGATCGAAACGGAGCGTAGAAATCTCTTGCTCCAAGTGCCCATGCCAACGGCGCTGCTCACGGGGCCTCAGCACGTCTTCGAGCTCGCGAACTCGCTGTACCGAGAGATGGTCGGCAACCGGGAGGTCGTAGGCAAGACGTACGCTGAGGCGTTTCCC
>JAYVCD010000036.1:0-19280 GCA_043750125.1 Archangiaceae bacterium
CTGAGGTGGTGGCCAGCGTGAGGCCGACCGCCGTGGGTCCGAAGAGCAACATCCCGGCATAGAGAATCAATGAGATCAACAGAGGCCGGCTGCGCCGCACGCCCCACACTTCGTTGAGCGAGACATCGAGGCTGCGCAGCAAGATTCCCGAAGAGAACAACAGCACCACGAACGACAGGCCTCCGGCGGCGCGCGAGCTTGCCGCGACAAAGAACTGCCGGACGTAGTCGTCGGAATCGCGATGAGCGCCGGGAGCGAGCACGTCCTGAACGAAACCGAACACCCGCTGCTCGAACTGCTGCTGCTTGAGCCAGTGAAGCAGCGCGAGGACAACCGCCAGCAAAGGCAGCAGCGAGGTGATGGTGATGAACGTCAGGTTCCCGGCCCGCAGGGTGATCGAGTCACCCCGAAAGCTGTGAATCAGGCCACGCGCGGCCCGCAGCGTGTCGGCTGCGAACCGCCCGACTCGCGTTCCTTCGAACGGGCGCGCGGCCTCGCGGAGCCTGCTTCGCAACGAAGGTGAAGAGGACTCAGCCACGCGGTCAGTTACCGGCGGCGAACGAGAATGCGCTCGATCAACTGCCGCGAGTAGCCGGCCACCGAGATGAACACCACTCCCATGCCTGCTTGAATTCCCGGCGCCTTCTCGATGGTGCGCACCACCTCGCCCACCCCTTCGATCGTCTCCAGGTCGTCCATGATCACCGTGAACTTCAAGGTCACCCGGGTGCCCACGGCCAGCGGCTCTTCAGATTTGATGAAGACGCCGCTGCGCGAGATGTTCGAGACATATTCCGCGATGAACTCGTCAACCGAGGCGAAGTCGTGGTTCACCGTCTGGCGCGTCTCGATTCGGCGATCGACTGTCATCGCCCGCTCCTACTTGAGAACGACGTTCGCGTCGCTGGGCTCCGCCACCGCCGAGCTGGACTCGTTTCCATTCGCGGCTGCCGCTTGTTGTTGCGTGCCTGGAGGTTGCGAAGGGCGGGCGTTGCTTCCGCCCCGGCCACCGCCACCGCCACCGCTGCCGCCACCGCCCTGACGATCCCGGCCCCGGCCCCGATCGCGTTCCTTCCGGCTGCCGCGATCACCGCCTCCACCGCCGGGGCGCTCGCCGCTGCCACCGCCCTCACTTCCACCGCGGCTCTCGACGCGATTTTCCGAAGATCCGCGCTTGGGATTGCCCCACCGCTGCGGCTCAATCTGTTCCACCGAAGAGGCGACCTTGTGCTCGGTTCCCGAGGCCACCCGCGCGTAGATGTCGTACTGCTCGCGGTGGTAATCGAGCTGGGTGCGCACCTGAATCGACTTGTTGAAGCGATCCATCAGGTGTCGCAGTTCCTGCTTCTCTTCGCCGAGCAAGAGGCTGGCGACTTCCGCCTGGCAGCTGATCACCAGGGTCGGATCTTTGTACGAGCCCGCCGATCGCCGCAGCTCGCGGAAGATCTCGTACGAGACGGTCGTCGCGGTCTTCACGAAGCCCTGGCCGTCGCAGTAGGCACAGTCTTCATGCAGCATCCGGCCAATCGACTCGCGAACGCGCTTGCGCGTCATCTCGACCAGGCCGAGCTCAGAAATCTTGAGGACGTTGGTCTTCGCCTTGTCTCGACCGAGCGCTTCCTGCAGCGACTTGAAGACCTTGTCGCGGTTCTGCTGCTTCTCCATGTCGATGAAGTCGCAAATGATGATCCCGCCGATATTCCGCAGCCGCAGCTGGTAGACGATTTCCTTCGCAGCCTCGACGTTGATCTTGGTGATGGTCTCTTCGAGGCTCTTCTTGCCTACGTAGCGACCCGAGTTCACGTCGATCGCGGTCAAGGCTTCAGCCTGATCCATGATCAGGTACCCGCCGCTCTTCAGCCACACCTTGCGCGCGGTGGCCCGCTTGATCTCTTCCTCGATTCCATAGGCATCGAAAATGGGCTCGTCGGTATCGTGCAGCAACACCCGCTCGCGCAGCGCGGTGTCCTGAACCGTGACGAACTGGAGCACCCGTTCGTACTCTTCGCGATCATCGATCACCAACCGTTCGACGTCCTGAGCGAACAAGTCGCGCGTGGCCCGGAGGATGAGATCGAGGTCCGGGTGCATCAGCCCCGGCTGGTGGCGCTTTTCGTTCTTCTTGATCGTCTCGTTCCACACCTCGAGCAAGAACCGGATATCGGCCTCGAGCTTCTCTTGAGGGACGTTCTCCGCAACGGTTCGAACGATGAAGCCGGTGCCAGGCGGTCGCAGCCGGTCGACGATTTCACGCAGGCGGCGGCGCTCTTTCTCGTTGCCGATGCGGCGGCTGATCCCCACGTGGTCGACCGTGGGCATGAACACCAGGTGACGGCCGGGGATCGAGATGTGCGAGGTGAGCCGAGCTCCCTTGGTGCCGATGGGATCTTTGGAAATCTGAACCAGCACTTCCTGACCCACTTTGAGCAAGTCTTCGATCCGAGCGGACTTCTTCGGGGCTCGAGGCTCTTCGCGCTTCTGATTCTTTTCGCGCTGGCGGCTGTCGCGACCCTTGTCTTCGCGAGGCGCTCGCCGTTCGCCCTTTGCCGGACCGCCGCCTACGTCGGCGAGGGCTTGAGCTACGACCTGGGCTCCGGTCGGGGCACTGGCCGGCGCGGGCTGGGCCGCGTCGACCGCCGCGGCGATGACTTCCGCGCCCGACGGTGAAGCTTGAAGCTCGAGACCGGGCTCGGACCAGACCGGGGTGGGAGCAGGATCCGCAATCGGGCCTGGCGCCGAGGGGGCGGGAAGCTCGCCCGCAGGCAGCTCCTGCATCTCGAACTCATGGGGCGTTGGAGCGCTGGGCGGAGGCAACGCGGCCTCCTCGGGGGTGAGGGCCAGCGCCGGCTCGGGGGCGTGATCATCGGCATCTACGTCCGGGACTTCCGGCTGCTCGTCGTGTTCCCCTTCCGTCAGCTCGAACTGCTGGCGCGAGAACTCGGGGTCGTAGAAAACGTCGGTGACGTAAAGAAACGCGGCCTTGTCCAGACCGACATCGACGAAGGCAGCTTGCATCCCCGGCAATACCCGGGTGACACGCCCCTTGTAGATGTTGCCGACGATGCCTTTGTCTTTCTTACGCTCGAGATAAAACTCGGCGATGTGTCCGTTTTCCACCAGCGCGACGCGGGTCTCGCGGCCCGCAGCGTTGATGACCAGGATGCTGCTCATGGGTAAATCCTTCAGGCGCACCGGCCTCGGCTGTTCCCGGCGGACGGGAGACGCAGGACTGGTCGGGCTGGTAGCGCACGTAGGGCAAAGGGGGTCGCCGGGGAGCGGAACGCGAATCGCGCATGACCCCCTACCGTTGAACTGCTTGGGCTAACTGCGCCCGATGATTGGCTTTCGCGCCCAAAGGAACTGCCGAGCCCACGAAGGGTTTCGGCGGCCGAAAGCTCCCGTCAAAACTTGTAATGGGGCGGAGACTTTCACGGTTGGATGTAGGTGTAAAGCCAAGCAGCGTATTCTTACGCGTTGACCTGGGGCTTCTCGGGCCGGGCCGCTCGGGGCCGCCAGACCAGACGCAGGGCGCTCCAGGCCGGGTCGAGCACCAGCAGCTTGTTGTCGTTGAGGCCAATTTCGAGCGCGGCGAGACGAACGAAGTCTTCGGTCGGAATGGCCGGACCTTCCACTTGATGGGGGTAACAGACCCAGATGGTTCCAGTGACGGCCATGCCCCGGGCGAGGGCCGGAAGCTTCTCGACCAGCTCGACTTTTTTGGCGGTGAAGAAGACGGTTACGTCGAGCCCGGTGCGCGCCGAGTCGAGCAGCTGCGCGCCGTCGGGAAGAGGATGAAGAGAGTCGACGAAGCCTTCGGGGGCGTTGATGACCGAGACGTGCATTCCCGGACGGATGCCGAGTAACGAGGGCATCGGGGCGAGCAGGTGGGGGCCGCCAAAGCTCATCGCACCACCTCGAACGAAACGAACTCACCGGTCGCGCTCTCGTCTTCGGCAAGGGTCACCGATTCGACCTCGGCATGAGAAGGGCCTTCGTGACACCAGCGAACGAAGAGGTCGACCTGATCTGGAGTTCCTTCGGCGAGCGCTTCGACATCGCCGTCGTCGAGGTTGCGGATCCACCCGGTGAGCTTCAGGCGCAAGGCTTCGTCTCTGGCGCAGGCGCGGAACGAGACGCCCTGAACGAGGCCGTGAATGCGAAGATGAACGCGTCGGAGGCTCATTTTGGAAAGGCGCGGCTTAACATGATGCAAAGCGTTGACGAAGAAGCGCTGGGAGAGCAGTTCGAAGCTCAGGCGCGCCGCAAGGGGGGCATCTATTTCACCCCCGCCTGGTTGGTGAAGCGGGTGCTCGAGGCGGCCGCTCCGTTCGTACCGGCGCAGGGTCGCTTGGCGGTCGTGGATCCCGCCTGCGGCGCCGGGGCCTTTCTGTCCGCGGCCGGCGAGGCGTTTCCCCGGGCCACGCTGCTGGGATGCGAGCTCGAGGCGCAATCGGCTGCAGAGTGCCGCACCCGAATGCCGCGCGCGGTGGTGGTCAACGGTGATGCGCTGCGCGGGCCCACCCTCGGGAAGTTGCTGAGGCAGATTCCGGCGAAGGCGTTCGAAGTCTGGGTTGGAAATCCCCCCTACAACGGGCGTTCGGCGCTGCTCGATGATTCGAAGGCGTTCGCGCGAATGCAGAAGTTGTTGGCCCCCGAGGCCACGCTGGCCAAAGGTCAGAGCCTGAGGGACGACTTCGCTTTTTTCCTGCTCGTCGCGGCCGAGCGGTTGAAAGGTCGAGACGGAGCGATCGCGTTCGTCACCAGCGCCAGCCTGCTCGACGCGTTTCTCTATGCACCCTTGCGGCACACCTTGCTGTCGCGCCTGGCGTTGCGCGAAGCGGTGGACCTGGGAATCGGGGTCTTCCGGGGCACCCGGGTGCGAACGTGCTTCACGATCTGGACGACGAACCGCGAAGGTCCCACGGTCACGGCCGAAGCCCCCCAGTACCGGCTGCGAAAGGTCTCGCTGGAAGCGAACACTCTGCACGAGGCGTGGCGAGCCGACGGCGAGCTGTTGACGAAGTTGGTCCCCGTCAGCCTGCCGGGGCTGAAGACGCGCTTCGATGAGCTCTTGACCGATTCGGACCCCGAGCGGCTGCGCGGGCGGCTCGAAGAATTGATGCGGACACCGAAATCGAAGCTGGCGCAGTTTGCCAGGCGCCATCAGATACCTCAGTCGTGCGCGGCGAAGTTGGCCGCGCTCCCGACCGGCCTGGCGATCAACCCGGCCAGGATCCGCGCGTTCATTCGGTATCGCGGCGCGCGCTCGCGGGGGCCCTCGGCTTTTTGCTACCTCGATCGAATGCTGATTCCGAGGGGGGATCATCGCCTTCACGGGCAGTGGGACCCCCACCAGGGACGCTGCAAGTTGGTCTTCAACATTCGCGAGCTGCCGTTGTGGGCTGAGCTGCTCGAGGAAGCCGGGTGCGTGACGGCGTATCAACACGCGCGGTTTGCGCCGCTGTGGGTTCCGCTTCGGGTGCGCGAAGAAGGACCGCTGGCAGCCAACCGGCTGACGGTCGACGCGCTCGGGCCGCTGGTGCCCAATCTCTCACCGCGCGGACTTCAGTGGGCGCAGCAGTTGGGAGGACCGCGAGAAGTCTTCGCCGAAATCGCCCGCTTCATCTGCTCGAGGCCGGTTCAGGACCTCTGGGCCCCGGCCTTTGGAGCGTCCGAGGAACTGTCCGTGCCTGAACTGTCGGCGCCGGAAGAAGGTGTCGAGCCGGTGCCCGAAGCGGTTGCGCCCAGTCGGCCGATGCCCAGGCCGATGCCGCTGCGAAAGAGCTGAAGACCCATCCATAGACGGGACTGCATCCCAGGGTGTGGACGCATCGGCCGCTGCAACCGCCCGCGGATCCTCGCGTCGAGTTTGGCCCAGCAGGTGCTCAAGGGGTGTTCATGTCCTCCCCCTCCCGTCTTGCTGTTCTCGTTGTCGCTTTGGCCCTTCTCGGGTGCGGATCTTCTCTTAGCCCTTTGGGGCAACAGATTCTCTCGCACCCCGCCAGTGGTGACCCCGTGGGCTCGAGCTGTTCGAGCAGCGAGGACTGCGCCGGTTCCAATGCCTTTTGTGGAGCGGCCTTTCCGGGTGGCTACTGCTCGGTCGATTGCACCGAGAGCTCGTCTTGCGCTTCGGGCAGCACCTGTCTCATCGGCACGAAAATCGATTTTTGTGCAGCCGACTGTGCCTCACCCGGAACGCGCTCGAGCTGCCGAGCGGGTTACGAGTGCCGGCCCCTCAAAGACCACAGCCACGGTGTCTGTCTTCCAGAACAGAAGAACTCGGGAGCCGGGGGTGGCGGAGGCTCTTCGATGCCGCCGCCCAAAGCCCCGGTCGGCTCGAGCTGCACGACCGACTCGTCGTGTTCGACCGGTTTCTGCGCGGCGAGCTGGCCCGACGGCTACTGCACCCGCAGCTGCACGATTGGCGACGATTGCGGCCCGGGTGCGGTCTGCCTGCACTACCTGGACACAGAGATCAGAAGCTGCCTGTCTGTCTGTGCGGTGCCGGGATCCCGCTCAACCTGTCGAAGCGGATACCGATGCTCGCCCTTCGCGGGCACCCGCACCGATGGCTTTTGCGAACTGGAACCGAAGTCTTCCGGCGCCGGTGGCGGCTCGGGCGGCGGAGGCTCGGGTGGCTCAGCAGGGGGCGGGGGTGGCGGAGCTGGGCTCCCGACGCGCATCAATTACAAAGTGACTGCTTTCCAGGGAACCTACTCAGGAAACGCCGTGCATTACGTCTCCGCTTCGCAAATGGACATTCTGGCCACCAACTCCTGCACGTACAGCTCAACGGGGACCCCCTCGACCCAGGTCGCCTTCATCGGACTCTCGAGCTCGACCCCTTCGCTGACGATCACCGGCCAGGTGACCTGCCCGCCTGGAATGGCGACCTCCACCGCGGGGACTTCCTGCACGACTCAAGTCACCAGCGGGTCCCCTTTGTTCGAGTGGACGATCAATGTCGCGGGCTGGGCGGACGACTCGGTGGTCACCCTGGAAGCCCGCTACACCCCGGGAATGATCCCTGCCTGCAACTCCGCCACCGTTCTCTACGACGGGTGGGGCATCGCGGCCACGACGACCGTCCAGAAGTTCCGCAACGGAACTGCTTTTCCGATTCACTTCGTCGGAGCGCGCAGCCTGGGCACCTCGTACAACAGCTCCGACGTGAGTTGGGACTTCACCATGACCATTCAGCCTCTCTGAGTAGGGGTTAGCCGAAGCAGCCGCGCCGAACCTCTGGTGCCCCGGGCGCCTGGACCCACTTGTCCCGGCAGCCCGCGGGGTTTCGGGGGGGTTCGACCGTCAGACGTAGCCGAAGCGACGGCGCAGACCCCACTCGAGGCCGACGATCATCACCAGGGTCAGCAACCAGTACCAGCGATCCCACAGCGGCTGGTCTTTACTGCGGCCCACTTCCACCAGCGGCGGCTCGAGAAAGGGCACCGCAGCCAACGAAGTGCCCGAGGGCAGCACGAACGCCTTGCCGCCCGTGACCCTGGCGATCTCGTTCATCAGCGCCGACCCGACATGGGCATCGGCCAGCTCTGAACCGATCGCGCGCACCGCCAGCGCGTCTTGACCCGAGCCCAGCGCCTTCCCCCCTTTGGCCGCCTGCGCCCGCAGCAGGTAGGCGCCCGGAGGCGGGGGCGGAAATTCGATGTGGGCGGTGCCGTCGGCAGCCGCAGCCACGGTCTGCGTTCCGACCACCCGCCCATCTTCCGCGGCGACGAGCTCGACGGTCACGTCGGCGCCGGCAGCAGGCTGGTAGTCCGAAAGCCGGGCCACGATTCCGACTCCCACCGGAAGCCCGGGCTCGACGCTGGGAGGATCCGCCTGAACCTGCAACGTCGTCAGGTCCGGGTCTCGCACCAGCCAGCGCAACGCATTGCCCCAGAAGCGCTCGTAGTGTCGCGAAGGCGCTCCGCCCACGTGCGAGGTGAACGCCCAATACCAACTCGCGTCGGTCATCAGCGTCATCGACCGCCCCCGCCCGTATTCCCACAGCGCCAGCACCGGGGCGCTCTGCCCGGCCGCGTTGGTGAAGGGGTGATCGAGCAACACGACCGCTCCGGGTTTGGCGCGGGTGAGATTCAAGCCAGGAATCGCGGGCAGCGAATTCCAGGCGGCCTCGGCCGAAGTCGAACCGGTACCCAGCGCTGTCACCGGGTGACGCTGGCCATCAGGAGTCAGTCGCGCTTTGAACGACTGAAGGTCCGAAGCGCCGGCAGCCTCGACCGGCAACGCATCGGACAACACGGTGAACGAAAAGCGCGAGTCGCCGAACGAACGATCGCCACCGACCACCGCGAGCGCTCCTCCCTTCGAGATGTAGTCCTTGAGGTTGCGCTCGTAGGTGGCAATCGAGAGGCCGGGCTCGGTGTACCCAAAGTTCAGAAACACGACGACATCGAAGGTGTCGAGCTTCTCGCGAAAAATCTCGTCCATCGGAAACGGAATCAGCGACAGCTCGCGTTCATCTGAGACGGTGCCGGTGTTGTCGCCGGTGTTTCTCAAGATGTAGAAGCTGATCAGCTCGACGTTGGGATCCTGCTTGAGCAGGCCTCGCAGAAAGCGCTCGTCCCAGCTGGGGCGGCCCGAGACGAGCAAGACCCGCATCCGATCGCGAATGACTTTGAGCGCAAACGAACGGGTGTTGTTCTCAGCCACCGCCTCGTCTGGGAACACCGGAGTCGACACCGTGTAGACGAACCGGCCTGTCTGGTCGGGGGTGAAGGTGAACGAGACCGTCTGGCTGTCATCGTTGCTGGTGAAGCGAACCTGCTGGCTCGCCACCACCCTTCCCTCGCGCTTGAGCACCACGGAGATCGTCTCGCCTTTGAACCCCCGGCCCTTCAGCTCGACCTCGGCGGTGACGGAATTGCGCACGAAGGCAAAGTCATCGACCTTGATCTGATCGATCGCGATGTCTTTGAGCCCTTCCTGGCCGACGAGGAAGGTACTGACGGGAACCCCGAGCTCTTCGAGAGAAGCGCGGGTGCGCGGTGAAATGCCACTGGCGAAATCGACGTTGTCGGCGCCGTCTGAGATGAGCATCACTCCGGCCAGCTTTCGACTCGAGCTCGAGCTGTCCCCGGCCTTGAGCGCCCGAAGCGCGGCCAGCAAATCGGTGCGGCCTGCGCGCGGTGGAACGTTGCGAACCGAGTCCGCGGTGACCGGAGCCAACTCGGGATCAAAGCCATACACATCGAAGGCGTACCGGTCTTTCATCGCTTCGAACTGCGGGCCCAGCGCGGTGAGGGCGTCCGCCGCCTGCGCCGACCGGGTCGGACCTCGAGGCTCGACCGGAAAGCTCATCGAGGCCGAGCGATCGACGAGCACTGCGACCCGATTCTTGGTGCGGGCCACCTGCAGATTTCGAAGCGCGGGCTCGAGCAGGAAGAACAGCGCGCAGCAACCGGCCAACACCCGCAAGCCCCACAACAGCGCCCGCCGCCGGGCGTCTGGCTCTCGCCACAACCCGAGGCACGCGAGCAGCACGCCTGCCACCACTGCGGCGGACAAGCCGACCAGCGCCCAGCCCGGCAGGGGCGAGAGGCTGACCCACTTCCAGCTGTGCTGCGCGGACTCCATCTATCGCCGCCGCTTCATGATCATCGGCAAATGCACCGCGTCGTCTTTGTAGTCGAGGCACATCGCGTACATCACGATGTTGATCGCCAACCGGGTGGCGTACTCGCGCTGCCGCTCGCCTCCGGGAATCGGCTCGTACTCGAAGGTGCCCCCGTCGTCGCGGTTGAGGGCTCCCATCACGTCGTTCTGCGAATAGAGCACCGCGGCCCGCCGCCCGATGGTGGCCGCTTCGAGCCAGGGCTTGTTGAGCAGCCGACCCGGCGCGGCATCGAGCAGGAAGAAGCTCTTGAAGACCACGTGGGTCGAAGGCACCTGCGCCAGTGGCGTCTGGGGCAGCACCCGGGCCAGCTCGCGCCGAAAGCTCGAGTCGAAACCATTCCCGTCGCTGCCGTCGTTCGCGTCGGCGAAGAGGAACCCCCCGAAGGTCAGGTAGCGGCGCAGGTTCTCGACTTCGTCGCTCTTCAGAGGGGGCAGCTCGCCGTCTGAGCCGAGGTAGAGGAAAGGGTGCTCGAACAGACGCGGGCTGGACAGAGGAAGGGCGCGCGCCTCGAGGACCACTTCGATCGACGTCCGGCGCTGAAGTTCCCATGCCAGCCGGCGAAGGCCGGACGCACGGGTGTCCCACTTGCCTGAGTGCTGGGCGACCGCGGGAATGAACCGCGAGGAATCGCCGAACGCCAGGGCGCGGGTGGCGGGGAACGTCAGGCCCGCGAGGAACAGCCGGCGGCTGAAGGAATGCGGCATTGCGAGAGGGGTATATACCGCTGGGCCCGGCAGGGATTCCCAGACAACGCACCGGCGCGTTGATTGAGTTATAGGGCGCGCATGGCGAAGGGCAAACGCGGCAAGCAGGACAAGGCAGAAACGGCTGGGTCCGAAGGGAAGTCGCTGCTCGATGTCGCATGGCGCGCCTACCAGGCGGGCGACGTGGTGGTGGCGAGGCGGGCGGCAAAGCTGGTGCTGGCCGGTGGCGCGAAAGAAGCCGATGAGGCGCTCGCCAGGAAGCTGGGCAAAGAGCTGTTCGCTGCAGGGCACGAGACCAATTCTCAAGAAGTGGCCCGCGACCTGATTGAACGGACCAACCCTCCGCCGAAACCCTTCCTGCTGGCGGGGGCCGCGGCGCTGATCTGGGTGGTGTTGTTGGCGATCGCTTCGCGGGCGTGATGGAAACCTTTCTTCGCGCCATCGAGGCCTACCAGCGCTTCGACCCCGCGGGGTGGGTGAGCCTGTTCCGTTTCTTCCCGGCCTGGGCCGGCCTGGCTTTGATCCTCGTCGGCGTGGCGATGATGTTGTTCGGGGGCGGGAAGTTGTTCCGCCTGGTCGCCGGGCCCCTGGGCGCGGGAGTGGGCTTTCTGTGGGCGAGCGTGATCGCGACCAAGCTCGGCTTTGGGGCGCAAGGCAACCAGGTGCGAATCGTCGCGACCCTCGTGATCGGCGGGCTGGGCTTCCTCTACCCCCCCGCCGCGACTTTTTTTGCCTTTGGAATTCCGGTGGGTCTGGTGGCCGGCGAGGTGGTGGGCAATGCCGACTGGGTGCTCGGCTTCATCCCCGGGTTTTTCTTCGCAGGGGTGTTGGCGATGGCGGCCCACCGATTCATCGGAGCGATTGTCTCGTCGCTGTTCGGGGCGTGGCTGTTGGTCCTGGGGGTGCTGGCGGCGTTGCACCCGTTCACCTCGATGGTGGAATCGGTCTCTCAGCAGCCCTGGGGGGTGTTGATTGCGGCGCTGCTGTTCGCGATCGCCGGCTGCGTCTACCAGCTGTTCGTGCAGCTTTCTCCGGACGCGCGTGAGGCGCTGCGGCAGGAAAAGAGGACCGCGAAGAGAAAGAAGGCGGACGCGAAGGCGATTGAGAACCGGTGGACGAACTACTCGAAGGACAAAGGGCTGGACTGATACCCTTATGTGGGTCGGCGGTTCGTGGTAGCAGCGCGGTCAGATGGCTCAGGCGAAGCGCAGAGAACGGACGACAGAGGAGCTCACCGTGGATGAAGCCCGAGCAGACATTGCTTCGTCTTCTGACGGGACTCAGGCGGGGCCGTGGCAGAAGCCCCAGGGGCTGACGCCGCGCGGGTGGGCGATCGTCGCGGGGCTGGTGCTGGTCCTGAATGTTCCGCTCATTCACTACTTCCTGCTGCGCTCGGCGCCTGAGGTCACCGCCACGGTGCCGTACTCGGACGACTTCGAGAACCCGGGAACTGTCGCGAAGAACTACTTCAGCACCGGTGGCTTCTGGAGGACGGTGAATGGCGAGCTGCTTTCGCCGGGCGTGAAGAACAACCCGCTGTGGCTCAAGGCCAAACTTCCCCAGAACGTGGCGGTCGAGTTCGACGCGAAGTCGATGTCTCCGGAAGGGGACGTGAAGGTGGAAATCTTCGGCGATGGCAGCGACCACGCGTCGGGCTACGTCCTGATTCACGGCGGCTGGAACAACACGATGAGCGTGATCGCCCGGCTCGATGAGCACGGCGCTCCGTTGGCGCAGTTGCAGAACGAGGCCAAAGGGCAGGACCTGGTGAAGAGCGGAGTCTTCAAGAAGGACACCCGGATGCGCGTGGAAGGCGTTCACCAACGCGTCGAGATCGCCCAGAGCAACCACTGGAGAATCGAGCGAAGGGGATCTGTCATCACCTGGATGCTCAATGGTCAGAAGTACCTCGAATTCAACGACCCGATTCCGCTGGTCGGCGAAGGGCACGATCGGTTCGGTTTCTCCTCGTGGGAAGCGCAGCTGTACTTCGACAACTTGTCGATTACGCCGCTGTAAGAAAGCCGAAACGAAATGGTTGCAACGGGTATTCCGTCGTATAGGGTGCCCGCGCGTTCTCCACGAGGGGGACCGGTTACAGCAATACCGCAGCAGAGTTCGCAGTCTAAACGCAGCACCAAACCAGGGGTTTTAGAAATGAAGCGTATCGTTATCGGAGTTGTTGCAGGTCTCTCGCTCATCGCCATCGCGGCGTGTGGCGGCGGTGGTGGCGGGCAGTCGGCGGAGTGCAAGAACTACGTTGCCTGCAGCACCAAGCTCTTCCCCAGCACCACGACCAGCAACGAGGCCACCTACGGCACCAGCGGCACCTGCTGGAGCACCGGCGTGGCAGCATCGGCCGATGCTTGCACGGCTTCCTGCAAGACCGGCAACGACGCCTACAAGGCGAACGGTTCTGCGGCGGACGCGGGCTGCACGTTCTAAAGCGTCACCTGCTTTGATGTAACAAAGGCCCTCGGTGCCAACACGCCGGGGGCCTTTCGTTTGGCCGCGCTGTGCTTAGAGCTTGCCGTCGCTCTTCAAGAACGCGTGGATCTTCTCGACGGCCGGCAGCGGAGCAAACCAGCCCCTGCGCGCGCCTTCATTGAAGCGGATTCCCGTGACCTGCGGGCCCTTGTACCCAGCAAAAAAGGCTCGGGCTTCGTCGGGGGTCATCGAGACGGACAGCGGGCTTCCATCCTGGGCCAGGTGGGGGTTGGGGGGGACGGCGAAGGCGATCTGCGCGGGCCCTGCGTCGGACGCAGCGCTCTCGGACTCAGGGGTTGCTTTGATCGCCACCGCGTAGGCCTTGAGCGACGGGAGATCAGTGAAGACCATCAGGAACGTCTCACCGCCGATGCTCTCGACCGAGGGCTGTTTTTCCGCCGCCGTCTTCTGGTTCATCAAGAAGTGCCACTGCGGCAGCTTGAACAAGGGCGTCCACAGCTTGTGAATTGAATCGAGGTCTGCGGGCGCATGCTCGGGGTAGGCGCGCTCGGCAAGCTCAGCAAAGTTGGGCGGACCCGGAGGGCAGCCGAGCAGCGCGAGCGCAAAAAAGATCGGAAGAATTCGTACGTTCATTCTTCCCGCCTACTCCAGGAAACGGCGCCCCGGTCATTATTATTGTCGGGTCCGCGCGGGCTGAACTTCGCGCTCGTGATGGTACGGTGGGCCCGGAGCTTCGATGACGAACAGCAAACGAATCGTGGGTGCAGTCTTGTTGGCCCTGGGCCTGGGCGCCGGGGCGGCCTGCAGCGGCGGCAATGGTCAGTCGATGGAATGCGGCCAGTACCTCGGGTGCGTGGTGAAATTCTCAGGAACCAGCGCCTCGCTCGATTCAAAGTACGGAACGAACGGCACCTGCTGGACAGACAGCGCCCAGGCGGAAGTGTGCAGCAAGTTCTGCCGAACGGCGCTCGCGGCCTTTCCTGGCGACGCAGGCTGTTAGCCGTTACCGCTTTTCAAGTACCCACCTCTGCCTTCGCTTCAACAGTGTCTCGAGGCTCGCTCTAGCGAGGGAAGTGGTTCGAACGCGCCCGGCTGCGCCGTGAACCGCGCTTCCAGGAGTTCTTCATGTTTCGTTTCCTGATCGTTGCGACGCTGCTTTCGATGACAGCGTGCCTTCCCGAAATCCGTGTGGGCCCCAAAGAAGGGGTTCCACCGATCAGCGGGTCCACCGAGATTCCGACCGACCTGGGGGCCTGCGGCGAACCGGTGGCGGGCTCGGCGGGCACCGCCACGACCCGGAAGGTCGCCGGGGGCTGCGAGCTCACGTTCACCCAGGACGTCCAGGTGCTCGATGAGTCGGACTACGCCCAGATTTCAAATTTGACGTCCTTCAGTGGCCTGCTCGAAGCGGTTGAGCTTCGCCTCGAGCAGTTCGACTTCGTCGACGTGGCGACGAACACCCCGGTCAACCTGGTGACCCAGGTCACTGCGGCGACGCTGTCGATCAACGGCCTCTTCGTGGCCGACAAGACCATCCTTACGTCCCTGCCGAAGACTTTGCGGCTCAGTGGACCCGCCCTGTCCCCGGTGAAAGACGCCATCTACAATCACCGGCCCGTGAGCCTTCGAATCAATGCAGTGGTGGTGCTGCCCGACAATCCGCCTCCTCCGCGGAACCTGCGTTTTATCTACCAGGGCCAACCGACCCTGGTGTTGGGCGGAAGTCTCTAGTGCTGAAGCGGGGGGTGTTGGCGGGACTGCTGGCACTGTGGTCCGGCTGTGGGGCCAACCCGGTGCAGCAGTGCAACCAGACGGCTGCGGCCTCGTGCAAGAAGCTGTTCGAGTGCTGGACGAGCGAGGCCGATCGCACCCGACTGATGTTGGGGGCCAGCGCCGAGGCATGCACCACCAGCGCACAGGTCAGGTGTCAGCCGCCGGCAGTGCTGTGTGCGAGCCCGAAGGCGTGGGACGCTGCGGCGGCCGCGGGGTGCGTCTCGGAGTTCGAGGCCATCACCTGCAGCGCGTTGAGGGCCGGCGCGACGCCCCCGAGTTGCTCGAACACCTGCACCTGAGTTCGCGTATACGCTCTGTTCACTCTTTGGGAGGGGCTTGATGACCTTGCGCACCTTGGTACTGGCAGTGCTTGTTGCTGGAGTTGTGGGTTGTGGAAGCGGCGATCCCTGCGGCCAGCCGAGCAGCTGCCCCAACGACCCGATGGCGACGCCTTCCGACATCACCGCCTGCCGCGCCACGCTCGACGCGAACAAGAACGCGACCTGTTTCAGCCTGGTGGTCTCTCTCGGGACCTGCGTCAAAAGCAGCCGCGTGTGCAACAGCGGGGGGACAACCGACGAAAGACTCACGAGCACCAAGGCCGAAAACAACTGCAAGAACGAGTTCGATGCCGCCACGTCGTGCTGTGCGGGGAACCCCACCTCGACCGCCTGCAAGTAACGACTGCGCGTTACGGCATTTCGGTGTGACCCTGCCGACGCAAGAAGGTGGGGATGTCGAACTGGTCTTCATCGAGCGGCAGGCTGGCATCGCGGGTGTGAGCGATGCGAGGGCTCTGCAGCTTGTGCTCCGACGACAGCGTGCGTGAGCCGACCTTCGCCGGAACCAACGTGGCGAGCTCTTCCCGGTGGGTGGTGGGGGCCAGGCTGGAAGCAGAGGGGACCGGCGCGGGCGCGGTGACGGTCACCGCCGGCTGAGCAGTGATGGTTGGAGCCGCGCGGTAGCTGAGCGGCACCTGCACCTGCAGCGGGCGTTCGATGATCACCGGCGGGCGGCGGGTCTGGGTCGCGGCCGGGGAAAACCCGGTGGCGATGATGGTGATCTTCACCTCGTCCTTGGCGTTCTCGTCGATCAGCGAGCCGAAGATGATGTTGCACTCCGGGTCCGCGGCGTCGTGCGCGAGGGTGAGCGCCTCGTTGACTTCCTGAATGTTGAGGTCGCGCCCGCCGGTGATGTTGATCAGCATTCCGCGCGCCCCGTCGATGCTGACTTCCTCGAGCAGCGGGCTGGAAATCGCCTGTTCCATCGCGCGCAGCGCCCGCTTGTCGCCCGCCGCGCGACCGGTGCCCATCAGCGCCAGGCCCTGCTCGCCCATGATGGTCTTCACGTCTGCGAAGTCGACGTTGATGTACCCGTGGTACTGAATCAGGTCGGAAATTCCCTGCACCGCGTTGAGCAGCACTTCGTCGGCGCGCTTGAAGGTGTCGAGCAGCGGCATCGGCTCGGTGCACAGGCTGAGCAGGCGCTGGTTGGGAATCGTGATCAAGGTGTCGACGGCGGCCTTCAGCTCTTGCAGGCCCTGCTCGGCGGCCTTTCGACGGCGGTTGCCTTCGAACATGAACGGCTTGGTGACCACGCCGACGGTCAGCGCGCCCAGCGACTTGGCGATGTCCGCGACGACCGGAGCTGCGCCGGTGCCCGTGCCACCGCCCATACCGGCGGTAACGAAGACCATGTCGGCGCCTTCGAGCGCGGCGGCGATCTCGTCGCGCGACTCGGTGGCGGCCTGGCGACCGATCTCAGGGTTCGCGCCGGCGCCCAGCCCTCGGGTGAGCTCCTTTCCGATCTGCAACCGAATCGGCGCCTGATTGTTGGCGAGCGCCTGGACATCGGTGTTGAGCGCGATGAAGTCGACCCGGTCGAGCCGGTTGGCAATCATCGTGTTCACGGCATTGCTGCCTGCTCCGCCGACACCGACGACGCGGATGCGTGCTGCCTGCTTGTTCTGATCGAACTGGTCCATGTTGGAGCTCCGTTGAAGTGGTTTGATTTTCAGCCCGCACAGGCGGGTCGCAAGTTTTCAGCTACGTGGCTGTAGCAAAGGCTCTTCAGAAGACTTCCTTCAGCCACTCGCTCATGCGGCCTTTGACCTTGCGAAAGACGTTTTCCTCGCGAATCCGGAACAGGCGGCGGTCCTGGTGGCGGGCTCCGTAGACGACGAGGCCGACTCCGGTGGCGTAGATCGGACTTTTGACTACGTCGACCAGGCCGCCGATGCCGCGGGGGACGCCGCGGCGAACCGGAACGCCCATGATCTCTTCGGCCAGCTCGTTCATTCCGGGCAGCAGCGTCGAGCCGCCAGTAATGACGACGCCCGAGGTCAGCGCCTCGGAAAAGCCGTTGCGCTCGACCTCGTGGTGAACGAGCTGGAAGATCTCTTCTACCCGCGGCTCGAGGATGTCGCAGAGGATCTGCCGGCCCATCACCCGGGGCTCTCGGCCGCCGACCGAGGGGACTTCGATCATGTCCTGCTTGTCGACCATCGAGGACAGCGAGCAGCCGTACTTCTGCTTGATCCGCTCGGCCTCGTGAACCGGAGTGCGCAGGCCGACCGCGATGTCGTTGGTGAGGTTGTTGCCTCCGAGCGCAATCACCGCGGTGTGGACGATCGACCCGCCGTGGAAGATCGCGATGTCGGTGGTGCCGCCGCCGATGTCGACCAGGCAGACGCCGAGCTCTTTCTCTTCGTCGGTGAGGACCGCTTCAGAAGACGCCAGCGGCTGCAGCACGATGTCGGCGACGTTCAACCCGGTGCGGTTGGCGCACTTGACGATGTTCTGCGCGCTGGCCACTGCGCCGGTAACGATGTGGACCTTGGCCTCGAGCCGGTAGCCCGCCATGCCCAGCGGCTCTTTGATTCCGCCCTGGTCGTCGACGATGAATTCCTGGGGCAGCACGTGGATCACTTCGCGATCGACGGGAATGTTGACCGTCTTCGCCTGCTCGATCACGCGCGCGATGTCTGCCTCGCGCACTTCCTTGTCTTTGAGCGCGACCACCCCGCGGCTGCCGAAGCCCTTGATGTGGCCCCCGGCAATCCCGGTGTAGACGTGGGTGATCTCGGTGCCGGCCATGGCTTCGGCCTCTTCAATCGCGCGGCGAATGCTCGCAACGGTGGCTTCGATGTTGACCACCACTCCCTTGCGCAGGCCCTTCGATGGGTGGCTGCCGATGCCGATGATGTCGATTCCGTCATCGGTGATCTCGCCGACAATGGCGCAAATCTTCGTCGTGCCGATGTCGAGGCCGACGATGATCTCTCCTCCCTTGCTGTTCTTCGCCATTTTTTGACCTTCCTCCCAAGTGACGCTCCCCTTTCGGGCGAGCGGTTACTTCCCCGTCCGCTCTCCCCTTTCGGGGCGGGCAGACGAAACGTTCGTTTGCAATGAAACCGTGACCGACGCAGGCCTCGCGCGGTTGTCGAGTCGAATGACCGAAGCGGTGAGCGCGCGGGCCTTCAGTTCCTGACGCACGCGCGCGAGCCGGGCCAGCTTCTCGGTCCACCCGTCGTCGCCCAGCTGCACCTGCTCGCCGGCGGCGGTGACCAGGGTCAGGCCTTCGAGCTCGAGGTGAACTTCCGAAAGGGGAGCGGACTTCCCCGCCGACGCCGCATAGCTCTGAGCCAAAGCCAGCGCCTGAGTGAGGCGAAGCACGGTCTCGTCGTGGCGAGCCACGTAGTCCTCGCGCTCGATGCCAGTGACGATCGGAAGATCGAGCGCGTCGGAAGGCTGCACCCGCTTGAAGGGCTCGCCGTCCTCGTCGAGCAGGTAGAGGTCGCCGAGCGAGACCATCGCGACCGGGCGGTGCTCGGTGATTTGAACTTCGAGCGTCTGGGGAAAGTGGCGGTTGGCGCGCGCGGTTTTGACCCACGGGTGGTTGGCGACGATCAGCCGTTCGACGGCGAGCGCGTCGAGCGCGAACAGATTTTGCCCCAGCTGCACGGCCCCCACGCGCGAGAGCTCGGCGTCACTGGCGTGGACGTTGCCGCTGAAATGAAGCGTGGTGATCGCGAAGCGCGGAGACTGGCGCGCCCAGCCGAACAGCGCGTTCGCACCGAAGACCATCGCAATGCACGCGAAGACCGCGCCCACCACCCGCAGCAGCACGGGGGCAAGGGAAGATGCGACGGCCTTGATCTCGGCCGTCTTCTTCGTCACGTCGACGCGTTTGCGATTTTTCTTCGAGCGAAAAATCATCATCTTTTGGCCTTCGCGCTGTGGGGCACAGCAATTCGGGCAGGTGATCCAGGGGGGGTGTGCTGCGGGTGAATCGTCGATCCCCGAGGGGCGCTCGGCAATTTTTCGTCTACAGAGACGTGGTTGTAGCGATGTGGGGGGGTGTCAGATCGTTTCATCGGATCTCGATCAGGCCTTGAGCGACGCGCTCAAAAGCAGGCGCTCACAAAGTTGGGGGAAGGCGATTCCTCGGCCCGCGGCGATTTTTGGCAGCAGGCTCGAGCCGGTCATTCCCGGCAGGGTGTTGACTTCGAGCAGAAGGGTCTGCCCGTCTGGAGTGATGATCACGTCCGAGCGACTTGCGCCCGAGCACCCCAAAGCGCGGTGGGCGGCAAGGCAGGTCTGGTTCACCTTCGCGTAGAGGTCGGGAGGAAGCGGAGCCGGAAAAAGATACTGGGTGCCCGAGTCGGCGCCGTATTTGGCCTGGTAGTCGTAGAACTCGCGGGCGGGGACGATCTCGAT
>JAYVCD010000037.1:0-4779 GCA_043750125.1 Archangiaceae bacterium
GTGGTGGTCGTCACCCGCGACTCGGCGCGCGCGATGCCGAAGTCGAGCACCTTCACCTGGCCGGTGTAGCTGATGAAAATGTTCGAGGGGCTCACGTCCCGGTGCACCACGTTCATCGGGTTGCCCTTCGTGTCGGTGAAGTCGTGCGCGTAGTGCAGTCCGGTGGCCGCTTCTGCCAAAACCTTCAGCGAAACGCTCAGCGGCACGAACTGTTTGCGACGGCTGCTCGTGCGCAGCAGGGTCGAGAAATCCTCCCCCGCCAGGTACTCCATGCAGATGTAGTAGCAGCCGTCGGCATGACCCAAATCGTTGATCTGGACGATGTTCGGGTGCGCCAGGCGCGTCGCCAGCCGTGCCTCGTCGAGAAACATGTTCACGAAGTCCGTCACCGATGAAAGGTGCTGGAGCATTCGCTTGATGACCACGTTCCGCTCGAACCCTTCGACGCCCACCTGCTTGGCGAGGAAGATTTCGGCCATCCCGCCTTCGGCCAGTTTCCGCACCAGGAAGTACTTGCCGAATGGCCGAACCACCACCTGCCCCAGTGGATCGCGTGAGCCCGGAGATGTGGTTGACGGCGGTGCCATGGGGTTTTCAGACGACGCAGCAGTTTAGCGGCGCACGGTCCGCACCGTATAAACGTCGGCTCCGTTCTTCCCGACCATTCGGAAGATCAGACGCCCCCCCGGAAAGGGCGCCGCTTTGCTGCTGAAGCGCGCTTTGTCGTCGAGCTCCAGGGACTTGCCATTGACGAACAGCTTTGAGCCCACCGGAGCAATCCCCACCACCGACACCTGATTTCCACCCGGATCTCCGTTTTTGGGCGCCTTGATGATCAAGTTCGGAACCGCGTTGTCGTAGACGATCTCGAGCTTGTTCATCTTTCCGCCCCGCAGCCCGGCGCCCTTCGCGTCCAGAGGCGTGACGCTCCACAGGTACTTGCCTTCGGCGAGCGCACCGTCGAGCACCACCTGGCTCTCTTTCACCGACCGCTCGACCACCGGCACACCCAGCGCACCTTCGTTGAAGACTGCCACCTTGTACTTCACCGCACTCGAATCGGGAGCAAAGGTGAACGTCACCGCCGGCGGTTTGTCCTGGTAGTAGATCGTCGTCTTGTCCGCCCCGTCGTGGACCTCGTTGCGGCGCAAATCGAGCTCCGCTCCGCTTCGTGGCTCGGGTGCAAAGGCCGCACTGCCGCGCTCGATCTCGGCGTCCGCGTCGAACACCCGCCAGTAGAGGTTGCCCCGCGCCGGCACCGGCAAGGACACGAACCGCTGGTGGACCACGCCCGCCAACAGAGGGTCGCTGTACGCAGCCGCGGCCGAGACTTCGACCCGGTACGCCTTGCCTTCTTCTCCGTCCCAAACCAATGACACCCGGTTCAGCCCGAGGTGAAAGACTTTGATTCCCAGGCGCGGGGGCAAGGTCAGTTGGTCCCGAATCGGCTCACTGACTTCCAACCCCTTCGCGCCCACCCTCGCCGACTGTCCCCCCTTGAGCAGCTTGGGCTCGGTGCCCTCGCGCTCGAGTCTGAAGTCGCCGGCCAGCGCGTTGATGTCGTAGCCGTCCGCGGTTCGGGTCAGAGTAAACTGGCCCCCCAGGTCGCTCATCAGCGCCATCCCGCCCAGCTTCACCCGGCTCTTCTGCTTCAACGCCAGCGTTCCCGACACCTCTCCCTTCTTCAGCTCCAGACGCGTCTCCTCGATTCCGCCCTCGTTCGAGGTGCCGCCGAAGCCGACTTCCGCGCCCCGGCCAAAGACGAGCCGGGTCCCCGAGCCCTCGGCTTGAAGGGTCGATCGCCCTTCATTCACCCGCATCAAATCACCCTCGGTCAACACCAGAGGCTTCTTCCCGACCGCCACCCAGGACCTGGAGTCCTTCTTCTTCAACTCAGACTTGCCTCCCGCCCAAATCACCACCTGCACCGTGGGAAGAATAAGGGTGGCCCTTCCGCCCCTGGGATCCAGCGCGAACTTCTGACCGGCCGCGACGGGGGTGATTTCTCCATTGCGCGAGACCAGCTCGATCATTCCAATCTTCACTTCGACGCTTGCCGAGTCCTTCCCCACTTCGACCGCCACTTCGCTCTTGCCGACGCGGGTCAGCCCGAATGGAGTGAGAATCGCCAAAGACACCTGCGGCTCGGTCTTCTGCGTCGAGTTCATTCCCGCTTCATTTGGCACCCGGGTGAGCACCAACCCGCGCGCCAGGTCCAGCACCAGGCCCCCCTCACCCTCCGCGAGCGTAAAGCGCGCGTCGGGGCCGACTTCGACCAGCCGCCCCCCGGGAAATCGGATCTTCGCCTGACCGTTCTCGCCTGTCTCGACCGCATCACCGATCAACAGCGCTCCAGGCTGGGCCTCCATCGCCTTGCCCGCCCGCTCGCGCTTGACCGCTCCGGTCACTTCTTCGAGGTACGCCGCGGTGCTCTTGCGCGAGTCCCCTGAGTCCGGGGGGTGGTCGGTTCCGGATGAACACGACGCGAGCAACAGCAGCGCCGACACAGCAAGGGGACGAATCAAGTTCACTTCGGGTAGAGGTCGACGTTGAAGATCGCCTGGTCCCCATCTTTAACGGTAACGCTCTTGCTCTGGCTCAAATAGTTCGGCGCCGAAATGTTGACGGTGTACGTGCCACCCTCGAGTCGGAAAGTGAATGCCCCCGAAGCATTCGCACGCGTCTTGATCTTCGCCTGAGGAATCTCGAGCGCGGCCGCGATCGCCTTTCCCCCGACCGTGCTCCGCACCAGACCGGTGATGGTCGCTGGAATCCGCTTCTTCAGTTCCGTGAGCCCGACGGCCACTTCTGCCGCCTGCCCTGCCATCACGCTCGCCGCTTCTTCCGCCGGCTTGTATCCCTCGGCCCTCACCGCGATGGCGATGGCTCCCTGGGCCAGCTGGCTGAACGTCGCCACCCCTGCTTCGTCCGTTACCACCGATGCGTCTGCCACCTTCACCGTCGCATTGGCGATCGGGCTCTTCAGCTCTTTGTTGGTGACCTTGATGGTCAGACTTCCCGTCTTCGGGGCCGTCTTCTTCAGCTTCAGCTCGAGGCTCAGCAAGCTTCCGCCCGCAACCGTCCCTTGTGCCTCTTGGGAAACGTACCCTTCTGCAGTCGCCCGCGCGCTCACGGTGCCCGCGGGCAAACCCATGGCCTTCACCGTACCGGCGGCGTCTGCGTCCCACTTCTTCTCTCCTACTTCCACCCGCGCCCCGGGCAGCGGTTCACCGGTGGCGAAGTCGAGCACCCGCATCTGCAGATCTCCGAAGCGCGGCAGCGGGCCCACCGTCTCTTCCTGCCACTTCACATCCACTGCCCCACCCGCCCGGATCATCGACTGGTTCGCCCGCAAGCCATCGGCGGTGGTGAGGCTGTCGCTGCCATAGCTCACGTCAGCCAACAGCCCCCACAGCAGGCTGCCGGTGCGAATCAGCTGAACGCGAACCGCACCGCCGACCGCGTAACCCGACGAGGAAGCCGCCCGCCCCGCTCCATCTTTGGCCAGAAATGAAATGGGAACTTCGCCCCGCGCTTCGACCGAGACCGGCCCGATGTCCACGAGTCCCCGCGCAGCCAACAGCACCCCGTGACGCTGCGCCGCCGAGAACGTGAGGTTGGCCGTGCTCGCGAACAGCGGCAGCTGGTGAAACGCGTAGCCGACCGCCGCCTCGAGCTTCACCGGCCCGAAGATCAGCCGGCCCGTGGGTCCCACCGAAGCTCGAATGAGTCCTCCACCCGTGACCCGGTTGCTTCCATCGAAGAGCGCGAACGCTTCACGCTGCAGGGAAAGGAACCCGCCCAGATGGCCGTCGAGCGCGAACCAGCCCCAGCCCTGAAGCGCAAGATCATTGGGCGTCGTCCCCCCGTAACTGAGGTCGGGGTTCGTGGTGTCGGTTTGCGAACCCGATCGAACCGAGGCTCCGTACCGCAGGCGCGCCTGAAAGGCGTCCCGGGCCACGGCCGTCGGAGCGTCGACCAAACCTTCCTCGCCATAGGCAGCGACCGATGCCGTCAGCAGCAACAAGAGCCATGGCGTACCGCCCCCACTCCGGCATCGTTCGCGCAAAGTGCAATGATTATAGAAGCAGTTCGGCGCGATTCGACCATTTGTGTCGGGCCGTTTGAGTTGATGAAAGGTTGGGTTGGGTCTGCTAGGAACGCGCTTCCGTCAAATTTTGGGGGCGTTCGATCCCATGGCTCAGCAGTTGGTGATGTACGAAGAGGAGTTCCAACGGATCAATGCCGTGTGCGACCGGCTGACAAAAGATGCCAATGCGAAAGTCGTTTTCATCGTCGACAAGAACGGGCAGTTGATCGCAGCCGCCGGGCAGACCCAGCACATCGACACCACCTCGCTGGCTTCCCTCACCGCTGGAAATGTTGCAGCGATGGGTGGACTTGCGAAGCTGATTGGTGAAAACGAGTTTCCCAACCAGTTTCACGAAGGGGCCAAAGATTCCCTCTACATGACTCTGGTCGGCGGCCGGCTCGTTCTGGTCGTCATCTTCGACAACCGCACTTCGTTGGGCTTGGTGCGCCTGCGCATCAAGAAGGCTTCGGACGAGCTGACCAAAATTTTCGAGCAAATGACCAAGCGCAGTGAAGCCCCCGGAGCCGGCTCGCCGTTCGCCGAAATCTCCGATGCCGACATCGACAACCTGTTCAGCGAGTAACCGCCCGCCCCCATGTCCTTCATCAATTACTCAAGCCGCGAGATCAACTGCAAGATCGTCTATTACGGCCCGGGACTCTGCGGGAAGACGACGAACCTTCAGT
>JAYVCD010000038.1:0-4598 GCA_043750125.1 Archangiaceae bacterium
CGCCCAGTGAAAGCGGAACAGCAGCAGGCCGAGAATCGGAAGCATGATTCCGCAGGTCTTCAGGGTGGTGCGGACGAAGATTTCGTCACGCGGGTCATACAGCGCCTTCACGCACCAGGAATGCAGCAGCGAAGGTCCGTAGCTCGGAACGGCGGTGGGGTCGGTGAGGGGAATCGCCATGGGAGTGGTGCCCGCGGTTAAACACGGACCCGCCCCGCAGCGCCAGTCGCGGCCGCTCAAAAACGATTCGGGGACGGTCTGCGCCGAGAGGAAGAAAACTCTGCGAAAACCGTTGAATTGTCGAGGGCTTGAGGCCTCATTTCGCCCAACGATTGGTCCCCTCTTGCGGGGTCAAAACTGGTAGGAGTTGGCGGCTGTTTACTGCCTGTTCTGGACACTGATGGACAACGCCATTCCGACCGCTGTCGTCCCCAATCCTGCCGAGTACGGCGCTGCAAGCATCACGGTTCTCGAGGGTCTCGAGGCGGTGCGCAAGCGGCCCGGAATGTACATCGGCGACACCAACGTCTACGGACTGCACCACCTCGTCTACGAAGTGGTCGACAACTCGGTCGACGAGGCGCTGGCCGGCTACTGCACCGACATCGAGGTGGTGGTCCACGTCGACAACAGCATCTCGGTTTCCGACAACGGCCGCGGGATTCCGGTGGGTCCGCACCCGACGGTGATCGGCATGGACACCGTCGACGTGGTGATGACCAAGCTGCACGCGGGCGGAAAGTTCGAGAACACCGCCTACAAGGTGTCCGGCGGGCTGCACGGGGTCGGCGTCTCGTGCGTCAACGCGTTGTCCGAGGCGCTCACGCTCGAGATTCAGCGAGGGGGAAAGGTCTACCAGCAGAAGTACTCGAAGGGCGTACCGCAGCAGAAGGTGACCGAGATTGGCGTCACCGACAAGCGGGGGACCAAGGTCACCTTCAAGCCCGACACCACCATCTTCGAAGCGACGGAATACAACTTCGAGACGCTGTCCGAGCGGCTTCGCGAATTGGCGTTCCTCAATGCCGGCCTGCACATCACCATCAGCGACGAGCGCAGCGGCAAAGGGCACGACTTCAAGTTCGCCGGCGGGCTGAACAGCTTCGTCGAGTTCTTGAACCGCGCGAAGATTGGCCTGCACGAGAAGCCGATTCTGGTGAAGGCCGAGAAAGACAACGTCAGCCTCGAGCTGGCGATGCAGTGGAACGATGGCTACGACGAGCGAATCTTCACCTTCGCCAACAACATCAACACCCACGAAGGCGGCAGCCACCTGTCGGGCTTCAAGTCGGCGCTCACCCGCACCATCAACAGCTACGCCGAGAAGAGCCAGCAGTGGAAGGACCTGAAAGAAACGCCCACCGGAGACGACGCGCGCGAAGGCCTCGCGGCGGTCATCTCGGTGAAGCTGCCCAACCCGCAGTTCGAAGGGCAGACCAAGACCAAGCTCGGCAATTCCGAGCTCAAGGGCATCGTCGAGCAGCTGGTGAACGAGGCGCTCTCGACCTGGTTGGAAGAGAACCCGTCGAACGCGAAGAAGATCGTCGGGAAGATTGGCGATGCGACCCGGGCCCGCCTCGCCGCGCGCAAGGCGCGTGAGACCGTTCGTCGAAAGGGAATCCTCGATGGCAGCTCACTGCCGGGAAAGCTCGCCGACTGCCAGTCGAAGGATCCGTCGGAATGCGAGCTGTACCTGGTCGAGGGCGATTCCGCAGGCGGGTCGGCGAAGCAGGGCCGCTCTCGCTACAACCAGGCGATCCTCCCCTTGCGCGGGAAGATTCTGAACGTCGAGAAGGCGCGCTTCGAGAAGATGCTGACCTCGAACGAGATCGTGACGCTGATCACCGCGCTCGGCACCGGCATCGGCAAAGAGGACTACAAGCCGGCCGAAGTTCGCTACCACCGGATCATCATCATGACGGACGCAGACGTCGACGGCGCCCACATCCGGACCTTGCTGTTGACGTTCTTCTATCGGCAGATGCCCGAGCTGATCGCCAACGGCTTTCTCTACATCGCGCAGCCTCCGCTCTACAAAGTCACCCGCTCGAAGAAAGACACCTACCTCAAGGACAACGACGCCAAGGACGAGTACCTGCTGGCGATCGCTTCCGAGCGCACCCGACTGCAGGTGGGCGGGCGGGAAATCACCGGCGAAGACTTGAAGGCGCTGCTGCGCAAGGTGCGCACCTACCAGCAGCGGCTCGAGAAGCTCTCGGCGCGCCGCGATGCGCGGGTGATCGACGCGCTGCTGCAGGGCGCCAACCTGACGAAGGAAGGGTTGATCAACAAAGAGCTCGGCCAGCTCGAAGTGGACAAGATCGTCGAGTACCTCGAGCTGCGTTCGCCGGACATTCTCGACCACATGAAGATCGAGCGGCTCGATGATCCTCAGCACTCGAGCAAGAAGCTGCTCTTCAAGAGCGAAGTCAACGGCTCGCCGCGCGAGACAGTGATCGACACCGGGTTCCTCGATTCTCCCGAGTACGGCGCGCTGCTGACGCTCAAAGAAACGCTCAAAGCCTTCGGAGCGCCTCCCTACGAGGTGCGCATCGGCGAGGAAGTCAGCGTCGCGCACACCTACCAACAGGTGCTCAAGCTGGCGCTGGACGAGGCGTCGAAGGGCCTGGCGATTCAGCGCTACAAGGGCCTGGGCGAGATGAACGCCGACCAGCTGTTCGAGACCACGATGGACGCGGCGCGGCGCACGTTGCTGCAGGTGCGAATCGGAGACAGCATCGAGACCGACAAGACCTTCACGCTGCTGATGGGCGAAGTTGTCGAGCCCCGGCGCGTGTGGATTGAAGAGAACGCGCTGTTGGTCAACAACCTCGACACCTGATTCCCGGGCGATGCGGAACCTCTGGCTGCTGGCGTGTCTGGCTTGTCTTCCGGCGATGGCGACCGAGGGCAATCTGCTTGCAGGCAAGGTGCCGATTCACGTCGAAGGAATCAGCGACCCGCAGCGGATGACCGACGGGCTGGCTTCACCGGAAGGCGACGACTGGAAGTCGACCCGCACTTCGGTGATTGCGATCAACGGCTCGGCGGTGTGGGACCTGGGCGAGGTGAAGCCGCTTCGCGCCGCGATGCTCCAGGGCGACAACAACGACGACTACCTGCTCGAGGGCAGCGTCGACGACAGCACGTGGACGGTGCTGTGGCGGGTGCACACCATGGGTGAGCCGGGCCTGCGGTTGCGAAACATTCGGACCCTCGACGCTTCGGCGCGCTACGTGCGGCTGACCGCGCGCGGGGGCGACGGCTCGTTCAGCGTCAGCGAGGTCGAGCTTCACAGCAGCCCGGATACGCTCGCCGACCCGAAGCGCCAGCGTGGCCGTTCTTCCGACGAGGTGCCGGGGCTGCTGTGGGCGGTGACGCTGGGCTCGATCGCGCTGCTGGTGCGCAGCAAGCAGAAGATTCTGTGGGTGTTCGCTGCGCCGATCGTCGCCTCGCTGGTCTGGGCCTCGGTCACCGCGTTGCTGGACCGCTTCGTCGGCTGAAGTCTTCCCGCGAACCCTCCTGAAACTTCGAGCGGCGCCACGCTCAGCCATTCGCATCCGGCGTCGGAATCGGTGACCTCTCGAATCGAAATCGTACCCAGCGCTCCACCGCAAGTGGCCCAGCAAGGCGTGCTGACGCTTAAGCTGCGCGCCCCATGTACCGCGGCTTGCGCGTCATCGCGATGGCGCCGGTTCTCAACGAAGAGAAGAAGATTGGCGAGGTGGTTCGCCGCACCCCGCGCGACGTGGTCGACGAGATGTTGGTGATCGACGATGGGTGCACCGACTCTTCGCCCGAGGTCGCGCGGTCCTTCGGCGCCACCCTGCTCACCATGGGCTACGTCGCCGGCGTGGGCGCCGCGCTTCGGGCCGGCTTCGAGTACGCGGTCGAGCACGGCTACGACGTGGCGGTGGTGATGGCGGGCAACAACAAGGATTCCCCGGAAGAGATCCCCGCGCTGCTGGACCCGATCGCCGACGGCCGCGCCGACTTCGTTCAGGGCAGCCGCTTCCTCAAGCGCGAGGCCAACTTCGGTCCGATGCCGTTCTACCGAAAGGTCGCCACCCGGGTGCACCCGCTGCTGTTCTCGATCGCCGCGCGAAAATACGTCACCGAGTCGACCAATGGCTTTCGCGCCGTCCATCGTCGGGTGTTGACCGACCCGCGAATCAACCTGAAGCAGTCGTGGCTCGACGAGTACGAGCTCGAGCCCTACCTCTACCTGCGCACCATTCAGGCCGGGTTTCGCACCGCCGAGGTCGCGGTCAGCAAGGTCTACCCGCCGAAGAGACTGGGGCAAACGAAGATGAAGCCCATCACCGGGTGGTGGAGCATCTTGCGCCCGCTGGTCTACGTCGGCCTCGGACTGAAGAAATGAAGCGCTGGGCGGGGGCCGGGGCCGGCGCTATGAGCTGACCTGAGGAAAAGGTGGGACTTGTACCGCTCAAGTAAGCCTGACCGCGGCTGATCCACCGATGTGGAAGTTGTTGCCGGCCCCAGAAGCTGCCTGACATCATCAGGGCCAAGAATTGGGGCGTCGTCCAAGGGTAGGACATCAGACTTTGACTCTGAATATCCAGGTTCGAATCCTGGCG
>JAYVCD010000039.1:0-35903 GCA_043750125.1 Archangiaceae bacterium
GAGCTCGGTTCCGGGAGGCAGCGGTTGTCGTTGCGCGCACGCGAGGGCCAGTAAAGCCAGGCTGAGGAAACGAAGACGGCGCATCGGGCAACCCTTCAGAACCAACTTCGCCATAATTTTCCAGCGGGTAGTTTGCAGTGTGCTACGCAGGTCGCGATCTTTTTCCCGAGGGGTGCATGCCTGAAGTGCTGTCGCTCGCGGTTGGAGATCGTGTCGTCTACCCGAACCAGGGCCTGTGCATGGTCACGGGAATCGAGACCAAAGAAATCGGGGGACAACAGCTCTCATTTGTCACGCTTCAGCGCGAGGAAGACGGCGCGAAGGTGATGGTACCCGAAGCGAAGGTCGTCGCGATCGGAGTCCGAAAGGTCGCCGACGTCGAAGAAGTCGGCCGGGTCTTCGCGTTCCTCAAGTCCGATTCGGACAAGGCCTCGCTCGATTGGAAGGCCCGTGCGCGCACCAACGTCGAGAGGATGTCGACCGGTGGGCTGATGGGCCTGATCGAAGTGGTCAAGGGCCTGCAGGTGCTCAGCGAGCTGCGTCCGCTGCCGACCAAGGAACGCGAGCTGTACAACGACGCGCGCCACCTGCTGGTGACCGAGCTGGCGGCGAGCCTCAAGTGCAGCGAGGCCGACGCGGAAGACACCGTCGACGTGGTGCTCTTTCCTCCGGGGAAAGAGCGTCCCAAGCGGTTGGCCGAAGAATTTCGGGTGGCCAGCGAAGGCGACGAGGATCTCGGTCTGGAAGGAGACCTGCTGGGGATCGACGGCGAAGTCAGCGAAGAGCCGGCGGAAGCAGAGCTCGCAGAAGAGGCGCCCGAAGAAGGGGCCGAAGAGAGCGAGGACGGCGAAGAGAAGCCGAAGAAGGTCGCGCTTGGAAACTCGAAGCCCGCGAAGAAGCCTTCGATGCTCAGCGACCTCGAGGTCACCTCTCCGGCCGGCTCGCCGATTGAGACCGCGGCTCCCCGAAAGCGGGGCCGGCCGCCGAAGCCGAAGCCGTTGATCACCGAGCCTGCTCCCCCGCCGAAGAAGCGCGGGCGGCCGCCCAAGGCCAAGCCGGACGAAGCGGAAGCAGCCGAGCCGAAGAAGCGCGGTCGTCCCCCCAAACTCGCGGCCAAGACCGAGCCCGTCGCCGCCAAGAAGAAGAAATGATCCGCGTCGTCACCCTCGATGAGTTCGAACCGAAGATGGTCCAGGATCTCTGCAAGATCCTCTACACCGCATTTGCGGTGGGCTCGGAGCACTCGGGCACCTTGCCGGCTCCCGCGGGCTTCAACGAGCCCTACGATGCGGGCAAATTGCTCGACGCCGCGCCCGCCGTGCGCGCATTTCAAGACGACAAGGTTCTCTACCTGACGATGCGCAAGCTCGCCTCGCGCAAGCTCTTCACCGGGGAAGCCCCGACCTTTGGAGTGGCCAAGTACAACGGTCAGCGCGCGTTGCTCAGCACGTCGTCGGTGAAGAACGTGAACGAGAACGTGAAGATGGTCGCCCGTTTCGCGCTTCAGGAATTGGGTCACTGCTTTGGCGTTCACCATTGCCTGGACCCGCGCTGCTCGATGTATCCCCACTGGACGCCCTCATTTCCGCAGGGCGAAGCGGCCTTCTGCGTCTTCTGCCGTGAACAGATTGACCAGAAGGTGCGGGTGGCGAAGTCCTGAAGTCCTGGCTCGAAGGTGCGGTGCTGGTGGTCGTCGCCCTCGCGTGTCTGGTGTTCCAGTTGAGGATGCCGTCGCGCGCAGTGGCCCAGGCCGACTACCAGGCGGTCGCGCAGGTGTTGGAAGCCGAAGCGAAGCCTGGCGATGTGGTGTTACTGGTTCCCTGGTGGACCGAGCGGGCGCGCATCTACCTTCCCGAGCGGATACCGGTGGTGGGCTACCTCGGTTCGGACCAGGACCCCCTCGAGCTCCACCCCCGGATCTGGGTGCTGTCGCAGCCGCGGATGGACGGGGTGTATACGACCCCGAATCCCCCGCTGACGCCGCCGCGCTCGTTCGGAAATCTTCAGCTCCGGCTGGTTGAGAACCGCCAGTTCCGCGCGCCGCGGTGGGACGCGCGGGAAGCGCTCGCGAGCGCGAAGGTCTTCCTCGAGACGCCGGAAGGCGCACGTACCGACTGCCCCTGGGACCCCGAGCGCCGGGCCCACCGATGCCCGAACGGGTCTGAGGTCTCGACCGAGTTTCATGAGGTGAAGTTCCAGCCCCGTCAGTGCATCAAGTTCTTTCCCCCCGGCGGCACCTCGAAGCTGGTGGCAGAGTTCTTCAACGTTCCGGGCGCAGATTCCATCGCACTGCGCGCGGGGTTGATCTGGGACCGGGGGGCCTTCCACATGCCCGAGCTGACTCCGATCGACCTGGGCGTGCAGATCAACGGCGACGCGGCAGCGGCCTTGACGATTCCGGTCGGGGTCGAAGGCCTGCTGCGCTCGGAAGGGCCGCCCATTCCGGAAGGCGCGGCCGTTCGGGTGTGGTCGAGGTCGGCCAACCCTTCGCTCCGCGAGCTGTGCCTCGAGTTGTATGGGCTGGGGAAGAGCCATGACTGACGCCGTCCCGGGCCGCGCCTCGATCGACACCCGCATTGGGGTGTGCCTGTTCTTCGTCGCTTTCGCCGCGCTGCTGTTCACCGAGAAGCCGGTCGGTTTCACCCGCGATGAGAGCGTCTACTTCTACGCGGCCGAGGGCTACGCCCGTTGGTTTCAGTCGCTGGGGGTGAGCCCCGGGGCCGCGGTCGAAGACAACAGCATCGTCGGGGCCTACGACTACAACCACGAGCACCCGGTGTTGATGAAGAACCTGTTCGGGCTCTCGTACCTGCTGTTCACCGAGAAGTTGGGGCTGCTGCGGCCTGCGGCGGGCTTCCGGCTTCCTGCGTTCCTCTTCGCGGCGCTGATTCTTCCGCTGACCTATGCGCTGGCGCGAAGGCTGTTCGGCCGGCCGGCAGGCATCTTCGCCGCGGTGAGCTTTCTGCTCGTGCCGCGCCAATTCTTCAACGCCCACCTGTCGTGCTTCGACGTGCCGATCACCGCGATGTGGCTGCTGACCATCTATTGTTTCTTTCGGGCGCAGGAAGAAAAGCGGTGGTGGCTCTACACCGGGCTCGCCTTCGGAGCCGCGCTGGGCACCAAGCACAACGCCCTCTTCCTTCCGGTGGTGGTGACCCCGTTTGCGCTGACGTTGGGCTGGCTGGCCTCGAAGGGAAAGCCCGCGGCCCGAGCGAAGTTTCTCGAGGTCAACGGGATATTCCTTGCGGGCGCGCTGCTCTACGGGCTGTTGGTCCTGGTGCAGGGGCTCGAAGGGTTCGAGCAACACTTCATCTTTCTAAGCCCTCCGACCGCGCTGTTTGTGCTGATGGCGGGCCTGGGTTTCTGGCGGCTGTGGCGGTTGCGCGCGGAAGACGAAGCGACGTTTCGGGCGATTGCTCCCCTGGTGGCGATGGCGGTGCTCGGCCCGGTGATTTTCTATCTGCACTGGCCCTACCTCTGGGCCCACCCGGTGGATCGCACCGCCTGGTACCTGAACTTTCACGCGACGCACAACCACTACGCCTGGTTCTACCTGGCGAAGATGCTGCGCGAGCCCCCCTTCCCCCTCGAGTACGTGGTGGTGAAGACCGCACTGACGGTGCCGACTCCGATCTTCGTGCCGATGGTGCTCGGCTTCGTCTGGGTGGGGGTGCGGGCGGCGAGGGGGAAGGCGACGATGCTCGAGCTGCTGGTGGCGGCCAACGCGGTGCTGAGCATTGCGCTCATTTCGGCCCCTTCCGTGCCGCACTTCGGAGGGGTCAAGCATTGGTTCCCCTCGATGCCTTTCCTGGCGATCCTCGCCGGAGGCTCGCTGTCGCGCGGCGCGGCGGGTCTGCACGCGCTGCTCAATAAAAAGTTCAAGGTCGGCGAACAGTCGGTGTTCGGGGCGCTGGCGGTGCTGGTGTGCATCGCTCCGGCGATTGCGACCGCGCGGGTCTACCAATTCGGCACCAGTGCCTATTCCGAGCTGGCGGGCGGACTTCCGGGCGCGGCGAGCCTGGGAATGCAGCGGCAGTTCTGGGCGAACAACGTCACCGGAGTGCTCGACTGGCTCAACGCCAATGCGAGGCCAGGCGAGCGGGTGTATTTCCACGAGTGCCACAACCTGCAGACCCGCGACTACCAGCGCAACGGAATGGTGCGCCCCGACATTCGCTTCGTCGGCTCGCCGTCCGACGCGGGCATCGTCCTCTACCAGTACCACCAGGAATTTCGTGAGAGCGAGTTCAATACCTGGCAGGCGCTGGGCACGGTGCGCCCGGTGACCGGCCTGTACCTGGACGAGACGCCGCAGATCATCGTCTACCGCCGGCGCTGAGCGCGGGTGACGGCCCCTTGCAGCCCCTGCGCGTGGGGCAAGGTAAGAGCTTGAAGGTTGTTCATCCCTGAGGGCAGCGCGACCGTCCAGCTGCACACCGGCATTCACACCCCGGCCCTCGACGGAACAAGCGGTTGCCTGCTGTAACCAGCGGCGCCAGTCTTGCGTAGCAACCGGACATGCCCGACTTCTCCGAACTGTCCCCGTTGTTCCTCGGTCTGCTGGTCCTCGTAGTTTCGACCACGATGCACATGTGGCCGAAGCCGTTGACCCACCGCACCTGAGTCGGGCGAATGCAGTGGCAGACGCCCAGCCTCAATCGATAACGGTGGGTGTTCATGGGGGCGACAACTGGTGACTCACAGGAATCGGCGTTTCGGGGCACGCTGAAGCCTCACCCGAAACAAGGAGTCCACCATGTCTCGTCCCGAAGCCCAGGAGTCGCACAGCGCCGCGTGGGTTGCTCAAACCTGGTTGTCATTCGCCATCTCGATCGGGATCACGTTCCTGGGGATCTGGAACCTGCCCGCAGACCTGTGGGTCAAGTCGTTCATGGGAATGGGCGTGCTGTTCTCGGTGGGCTCGTCGCTCAGTCTGGCGAAGACGCTTCGGGATCAGCATGAGTCGACCAAGCTGGTGAAGCGCATCGACGACGCTCGGGTGAGCAAGCTGATTTCCGAGCATGATCCTCTGCGCTCGGTGGGCTGAACCGAAGGGCGCGTTGCCGATCGATCGGCAGCGGTCCTCTCCCCCGCCCGCGGAAGACCCGCGCTTTTGTAGGCTGCCCTGCAGTACGGTCGCCCCCATGAGAAACGGGGCGGTTCTCGCAGCGCTGAGCCTGCTGGTCGGGTGCGTCGCAGAAAAGAAGGCAGAGACTTTGGAGCGCGTCACCTTGCGGCGGCTCACCGGATCCACCTTCGAGCTCGTGCCAGCCGAAAATCAGCATCCCCACTGCCTCGCCTTCACCATCGCGTCGAATGGCGTCATTCGCCAACTCACGATGTCGCGCGAGAACATGTCCTACAGCTGCCCTGCCGGAAGGCCGATTGGCGGGCACTCGTACCGGGTGCCGCTGGACGAAGGCACGGTGAAGATCTACGTGCTCTTCAGCAGCGAGCGGATCAACGCTGCGTCCGTCGCGCAGCAGCTGCTCGACCTGCGCGACCGCCCGAAGATTTCGTCCATCGATCTCCGCCTCCCGGGCAACGCCACGATCGAGACGATCGTGTTTGCGCCCGAGCTCGACGCTCCGCCGCCGCTGGGTGGGTTGGTGGGCCAGGACGGCGTCACCGACGGGGACGCGGGCAGTCCCTGAGCTCACTCTTGATTCGGGTTCTCGTCCTCTTCGCGCTCTGCGCGCTCGCCGGCTGCAAGACTCAAAAGCTGGGCACCAAGGGCTGCGCTCAAGACACCGATTGCGGCTCGCCCGCGGCGGCCTTTCGCTGCGAGGCCCAGACGGGCGAATGTTATTGCCGCACCAACGACGCCTGCCCGTCGCGCCAGTTCTGCAACCCCGCCGGCTTCTGCCAGGATCGCGCGGGCTGTGAGAAGAACGTCGACTGCCTCGACTCGTCTTTGTTCTGCGACACCACCACCGGCACCTGCCTGGGCAAAGGCCGGTGCAGCATCGACCTTCAATGCGAGCTCGGGCAGATCTGCGATCTCGCCCACAGCACCTGCGTCGCTGGGTGTCGCAGCAGCGGCGACTGCAAAGGCAGCTCGTGCCGGTGTGGGGAAGTGCCGTGCGTCTGCACCGGAAAGACCCCGGCCGAGCTGGCGCTGTGTCAGGTGGGCGAGTGCGACCCCAACTTCTGCGCCGACAACACCTTCTGCAAATTCGGCGA
Organism: Archangiaceae bacterium; assembly: GCA_043750125.1. Classification (GTDB taxonomy): domain Bacteria; phylum Myxococcota; class Myxococcia; order Myxococcales; family Myxococcaceae; genus JAGSPQ01. Next base: position 6,184 of record JAYVCD010000039.1, read on the forward strand.
GACCTGCGGGGCCCAGCCCGATTCCGGCGTGACCCGCAACAGCTGCTTCAACGACTTCGACAATGATCGCAAGCCGTACTGCGCCCGCTGCACCTCTGGCGGAGGCATCAGCACCTGCGGCACCGGCGCCAACTACTGCATCACCGATACCCGCACGGCCTCGACCTACTGCGGTTCGGACTGCAGCGGCGGCGAGTCCTGCCCCCGCGGCTATGGCTGCCGGGACATCATCGTCGTCTTCTCGCGCTGGCAATGCAGCGCCAGTCAGCAGTGCCCGCCGGACCCTGCGCTGCCTTGCGCCACCGACTCGGAGTGCAAGCGCGGAGGCACCTGCGTGAAGGCCCCGGGCTTTCCGAACGGGTACTGCTCGGGCGTCTGTCGCCTGCGCGAAGGAGCCTCGTTCGGGTACTGCAGCTGCCAGGTGGACTTCGACTGCGCCCAGGAATCGTGCAGCGCGGGCGAGTGCACCATCTCGCGGAAGAAGTGCGTCACCGAGCAGGACTGCCGCCCCATTCGCTGCGTCGATTTTCAAAACGCCGGCGGCTGCCTGATTGGGCAGAACTGCACCCCGGCCAATGGTTTGACCTGCATCGAAGTGCAGTAGCCCGCACGGGGTTTTCGCCAGGGCGCTACCAGGCCTTCGCGTCCCGAGCGTAGGCCTCGAGGCTTCGCGCCGGTCGCCCGAGCAGCGCTTCGACCGCGGGCTCGACCTTCTCGGCGTCCCCCCGGCGCAGGCCGACATGGAGCACGGTCTGGATCACAATCTGCATCCAGGGCATCGCTCGCCGTCGTCGCAGGTGCCACGCATAGGCCGGAATGCTCGCCGGGTCGTAGCGGACGGGTCGGTTGACCGCGCGGGAGAGCACGGCCGCCGCTTCGAAAAACGTGAGTGCGGTCGGCCCCGTCAGGGTGAGCGACTGGCCGGCGTGCGCGGCGGTGTTCTCGAAGACCCGGGCGGCGACGGCGCCGACATCGCGCACGTCGATGAAGGCCACCCGACCTTCGCCGGCGGGGACGAAGATCCGACTGTCTTCGACGATGTCACGCAGATACGCGTCCTCGAAGTTCTGCGCAAAGAAGCCCGGTCGAAGAAAGGTCCACCGGGTGCCAGTCGAGAGAAGGTGGAGCTCGACCTTCCGGTGCGGCACCCACTTCATCCGGTCGGCCCCCGCGACCGAGAGGAAGACGATGTGCTGGACGCCCGCGGCATACGCGGCGTCGACGAAGGGGATCAGCGTGTTTGCCATGTCGCCGATCGGAGGCGGGCGCAGCAGGAACAACAGCGCGCAGTCGGCCAATGCCGGGGCCCAGGTGGCCCGGTCGAGGAAGTCGAGCTTCGCGTGCTCGAGGTTGGGCGGGGTGGGCTCTGCTGCCTTTGCGCTGCGGTCGGCGGCCCGGACGAGCAGCCCGGTGGCGAGGCATTCCCGCACCACCGCTCGGCCTACGTTGCCCCGCGCACCGGTGACGAGGACTCTGGGACCGTTCATCGAAGGCTCAAGGACGCATGACCATCACCGATCCCATCATCCCCAGCTCGACATGATCGAGAATGTGGCAGTGGAACATCCACATTCCGGGACGATCGTCCCAGCGGACGGCGAATTTCACTTTGCCTTTCGCCGGGATGTTGACCGTGTCTTTCCACTCGAGCACCGGCCACGCCACATTGTTGGAAGCCTGCACCTGAAACGAGAACCCATGCAGGTGAAACGGGTGGTCATACGCTGTCGAGTTGCTCACTTCCCACAGCTCGGTGTCACCGACTGTGGCTTGCAGCGGCGTCGACTCGGCCCAGGTGCTGCCGTTGAAGCCCAGCACTCCGTTCCCGTCGGGGCCGACCTTCTCAATCATCTCGATCAGACGCAGCTTCGCCGACAAAGTCTGCAGGGGGTCGATCGTGCGCAGCCGGGCCGGCAGTGCCGCCGCGGCTCTGACCGGCGGCTCGTCCGAGGTGACCTCGAAGACCATGAACGGCTCAGGCGCGCGCAGACTGTTGATGTGAAAGCGATCCGAGTCTTCCCAGAAGACGGTCGTCTTCCATGCCGGCCCCCGGGGGTTGACGTACAGCTCGGCACGCTCGCCCGGGGTGAGGGTCAGGTCCATCACCGGAAGCGGCCTCGCGATGAGCCCGCTGTCCCCCCCAACCCGGACCAGCGACTGATCTTGCACCTTGAACTTCAGGTAGCGCGCGCGCGAGGCGTTGATCACCCGCCAGCGCTGCGGGACACCTTTGCGCGCCTTGAGCGTGGGCAGCTGCCTGCCGTTGACGGTCAGCAACTCGCCCTCTCTGCCGAAGTAGTCACCGAACCAGCCGCTCTCGTCGCCCGGGCGCAGCGTGCCGTCTGGCTTCACGCTCAAGTCTGCAAACAACAACACCACCTCGTCGCCGAGCCCCACTTCGGCCGGGTCCTCGACAATCAGCGCGCCGAACAACCCGAAGCCGACCTGCGCTGAAGAGTCGACGTGCGAGTGGTACCAGAAGGTGCCCGCGTCGAGCAGATCGAACTCGTACTCGAAGGTCCCGCCCGGAGGAATCGTGGGCGCGGCGCCGTCCATCGCGTTCGGGACTCGCAACCCATGCCAGTGGATGCTCGTCGCAGCCGGCAGCGAGTTGACGAAGTGAATCTTCAGCCGCTGCCCCTTCTTCGCGCGGATCACCGGCCCCGGCAGCACCCCGTTGTAGGTCCACATTGGCGTCTGCTTCCCCACCCGGAGCTCGAGGGTCTGGACCTTCGCTTCGAGCCGGTGCTCCACCACTGCGTCCGAGGGGTCGAGATCTTCGAGCGCCGTCATCTTCAGCTGCGCGTCCCACCCCGCGGGTTGAAGGAGGACTTCTGGGGGCGGCAGAGGAGGGGGCGGCGGCGGCGGAATCACTGCCGGTGTTTCGCAAGCCACCACCAGCAGCACCAGCCAGAGGGCGTTCCTTGCACTGTTCCGATCGCTGTGCAGCAATTGCACGTTGCTCATCGCATCTCCTCATCGAACCACCGAGATGATCGCTCTTGACGGTTCAAGACTTGAACAACCCGTGCAGGTCCTGCGCCGCTCGGCTCCGTCAGCGCTACGCTGCAGCCGAACGGTCGCGAAGAATGAGGACGGGCATAGCCTGAATTGGCATCACTGCACTCCGGCCACAAAAAGGGGAATCCAAACATGCGTTTCATCCTGCTGCTGACGACGCTGGTGTTGATGGGGTGCCCTACCGATGGCAGTGGAGGCAGCGTCGGAGGAGGCGGCGGCAGCGATGCCACCGGCCGCGTCACCGGGCGGCTGACCGTTTTTCAGGGAGCCGATTCGGTTCCGACCATTCCCTCGCTGGCAAGCCTGGTGCCCCACCGCGAGCCCAGGGCCCTGCGGCCTCTGCCCGGACCCAAGCTTCTGGCGGTGAGGACGGCCGATGCGGTGCCTCCCCCCCAAGCGGCCCCCTTCACCGAGTGGATTGCCGGGGAAGTCATCGTTCGGCTCGAAGAGAAGTTGAGCGCGACCCAGGCGCTCGAGCTGTTGCGCACGGTGGGCTTTGCTTCGGTGCACGGGGGCTTTGCTTCCGACTACCTGCACCTGTTGCGGCTGACCCACAAAGACGGAACCGCCCTCACCGTCCCCGAGACTCTCGAGCTTGCGACCGTGCTCAAGAAAGTTCACGGGGTTCGCTTCACCGAGGTGAACCGCTGGCAGCACGCCTTCGCCGTGCCCAATGACAAGCTGTACTCGGCGCAGTGGCACTACCCGGCGATGAACCTGCCTGCGGCGTGGGACATCACCCAGGGCAGCGCCAGCGTGGTGGTCGCCGACATCGACACCGGAATCGTGCCCCACCCCGACCTCGACGCGCGGGTGATCGCGGGCATCGACATGATTTCCGACCCCACCAACGCGGGAGACGGCGATGGCCGGGACGACAACCCGCTGGACCAGGGGCTCGACGAGCCCAATGGCGGGTCGAGCTGGCACGGGACCCACACCGCGGGCACCATCGGAGCGGTGAGCAACAACGACCTCGGCGTCGCCGGCGTCGACTGGAACGCGCGGCTGCTGCCGGTGCGCGTGCTCGGGGCGAAGGGAGGCTCGCTGTTGGACATCGCGGCGGGAATGAACTGGGCGACCGGGGGCAACGTGCCCGGCTCGAGGGCAAACACCACTCCGGCGAAGGTGGTCAACATGTCGCTGGGTGGAACGTCGGACCTCGCCTCGCCCGTGTACCAGGACGTGATCAACGCCGCGAACGCCACCGGAGCCATCTTCGTCATCGCCGCGGGCAACGGAAACGAAGACGCGTTCAAGACCATTCCGTGCATTCAGCAGAACGTGATCTGCGTCGGAGCCACCCGCTTTTCCGGCAAGCGGGCCAGCTACTCGAACTTTGGACCTGCGGTGACCGTGATGGCGCCCGGGGGTGAGACGGCCGAAGACGCCAACGGCGATGGCGAGCCCGACGGGGTGCTGAGCACGCTGCGCGATGGGCAGAACCAGCCGGCGCTCAAATACAGCCAGGGAACCAGCATGGCGACCCCCCACGTGACCGGGGTGATCGCATTGATGAAGGCGGTGAACCCGGCGATGAACTTCAGCACGGCGCGAATGTTTTTGACCCAGACCGCCAACGCCGCCCAGCGGTGCACCGAGGGCTGCGGGGCCGGAATGGTCAACGCCCACGCCGCAGTGCTGGCCGCCAAGGGCCAGCCTCCGACCGGGCCCGCGAAGCTCTCGGTCAGCGCGAACGAGCTGTTCTTCTCGAAGGGCACGGCGACCTTGAGCATCAGCGTTTCGAACCTCGGCGCAGCGGCGCTGAACGTCACCGCCGCCGTTTCGGGCGCGGCGGCCTCGTCGATCAGCTTTTCGAAAGGCGCTACGGTCGCCGTCCCGGGGGGGCAGACCGGGAACCTCGAAGTCACGGCTTCCTTCGCCGGGCTGACCGATGGCGTCCACCCCGCGACCCTCGCGCTGAGCAGCAATGGCGGCGACGCCACGGTAAACGTCAAAATCCGCGTCGGCGGGGTCGCCGCCAAGGAAGCGGCGGTCGGGCTGGCCTTCCAACAATCCGATGGAACCTGGAAGGTGGCCGCGACGGCAATCGCCACGGCGGCCAGTGGCTACGCGTATTCGATGGATGCGCCGCCCGGGAAATACTTCGTGCTCGCCCTGGTCGACGCCGACGGCAACGGGATGCTGAGCGACACTGAACCGTTCGGCTTGTATCCGACCCGAGACACGCCTCAAGAAATCACGGTTACAGCGGGCTCGACCCTCTCGAACATCGACTTCCCGCTCGTGCCGGACAAACCGATCAAAGCGGAAGTCGGAATCGGAGACGCCTGCACGTCGACCTGCTCCAACGGCGCGGTCTGTCTGACCACCGGCTGGCCGGGGGGCTACTGCTCGGCGGACTGCACCACAGCCTCATGCCCTTTGGGCAGCACCTGTCTGGGCAGCACGTCTCCGGTGTGTTTGTCGCAATGCACTGGCCCAGATGTTGGGCAGAGCACCTGCCGCACCAGCTACGTCTGTTACAACGACGGAACGGGCAAGGGCGTTTGCCTCGCGCGCTGCAACAGCAGTCCTGAGTGCGGAACCGGGTTCGTGTGCAACATCGCCACCGGCTACTGCGAATAGATGAGCACTGAGCAGGGGCACCTGCAGAACACGATCGACCGCGAGCTGCGCGCCGAGCGCGGTCGGAACATTCTTCGGATGCAGGCCTTCCGGCTGGTGGGCATTACCGGGGCGCTGGCGGTGTCGGCGTTCTTCGGTTTTGCCCAGGGCCAGAAAGACTGGGCGTTGATTGTCCCGGTGTTGGCGGGGTGGTTCGTGGCCGCGCTGGCTTTGGGGGCGGTGGCGTGGAAGCTGGGCCAACACGCGCGCGCGGTCGGGTGGATGTGCGCGCTGCTCGACTTGCCGATCGTGTATTGGATTCAGCACCTGTCCGTGCCGGTCTCGCCGTCACCGGGGGGCGTGGCGGGATTTACGATGGGAATCTGCTGCGCGTTGATCATTGCCTCCGCGCTGAGCCTCGACGCGATGCTGACCTGGGCGGTGGCGACGGTGTCGGCCCTGCTGTGCGCGCGGCTGTTTCAGGAAGCAGGGTTGGGGGCCGGGGGCCAGGTCACCGCTTTAGTCGTGCTGTTCGTCGCTGCGGCCGCGGCCAGCTACCTGGTGCAGCGGACCGCGGCGCTGATCACCTCGGTGTCGCAGGAAGAGCTCAAGCGCGAGAAAATGGGTCGATATTTTTCGCCGGACGTAGCGACCCGCCTGCAGCAACTGGGAGACCGCAGCGGCGAGAGCGAGGTGCGTGAAGTGACGGTGTTGTTCTCGGACATTCGGGACTTCACCGCGCTGTCCGAAACGTTGAGGCCCCAGGAAGTGGTCTCGATGCTCAACGAGTACCACACCAAAATGGTCGAGGTGCTCTTCCGGAACCACGGCACGCTCGACAAGTTCATCGGCGACGGGCTGATGGCGTACTTCGGCGCTCCGCTGCCGGATCTCGACCACGCGCAGAACTCGGTGAAGTGCGCGACGCAGATGCTGGTCGCGCTCGAGGAGCTCAACGTGCAGCGGGTGACCCGCGGGGCTCCGGCGCTGCGCATTGGAATCGGGCTCCACACCGGGCAGGCGATCGTCGGCGATGTGGGTGCGACCTCGCGCCTCGAATACACAGCGATTGGAGACACGGTCAACGTCGCCTCGCGGCTCGAGACGTTGACCAAGCTGCTGGGTCAGACGTTGGTCGTCTCACGCACCACGCGAGAGAAGGTGGGCGACGCGTACCAGTGGACTGAGGTGCCCGACGTTTCGATCAAGGGCAAGAAAGACCCGATCTCGGTCTTCATCCCGCGCCTGAAGGCTTAGGCCCTAAGGGCCCGGCAGCACGACTCAGCCCAGAACGCCAAGCGCGCCGTCGATTTCTTCCGAAGTGACACCGGCGAGCTCAGCGCTGCAGCGCGCGGTGCGCTGGCGCTTCTTTCCGATCGAAATCGCGATCACCTTGTGCGCAGGCGGCAACTTCGCCGGCCCCAGCGCGAACACCGCGGCCATGAACCGGGCCTGACCTTCGGTCGAGTAGCGGTATTCGAGGCCGATGCCGGCGGGAGTCTTCACCCGCACGGTCCAGCCCTGCGATTGGGCAGTCGCGCGAACTTCAAACGTCAACTGGGTCATGGGGGCACTCCTGTTGTCCGACCCCGCAACGCTACAGCCCGGTAGCGGGCTGTCCATTTCTCGGCCGCGTTCCGGTTATCCTTCGGGGCATGGGTCTGTTTTCCGGCCAGCTGCGAAAGATGAGGCGAACGGCGGCGTACCTGCGCGGCTACCTCGACTTCGACCGCCATGGGAACGACATCGTGCGCCGCACCGACTTCGGCAACTGCCCGCGGCCGGTGCTGTTGCTGTACGGCTTCATGTCGACCCGCCGCACGTTCGAAGTTCTCGAGCATCGGCTGCGCCGAGACCAGTACTGCGTCTGGAGCATCAACCTCGGCGGGCTGTTCGACGCGTTCAACACCCGCGGCATCGACGAGTGCGCCGAGAAGGTTCGCGACAAGGTCGAACGGCTCTACGCCCGCTACCCGAACATGGGCCCGATGAGCATCATCGGCCATTCGATGGGGGGGTTGATCGGCCGGTACTACGTCAAGCGGCTGGGCGGAGACCGACGGGTGAAGAACCTGATTACTTTGGGCACTCCGCACAACGGCTCGCCTTCGGCCTATTTCGGGGTCGTCAGCCACGGGCTGATTTCCCGCAGCATCTGGCAGATGACGCCGATGTCTCCGTTCATTCGGCGGCTGAAGATGGGTGCTTTTCCCCGCGAGGTCCGCTTCGCCAGCATCTTCAGCAAGGCCGACAAGGTGAACCCTTTCCCCGCTTGCATCCTCGAGGACGACGGCCACCCCAACCTGCGCAACATCGAGGTGTCCGATGTCTCTCACCGCGAGTTCGTGACCCGCCGCACCGTCTACCAGGTGGTTCGCCGGGAATTGGCGCTTGGGTACGGGGACCCGACGGTGCTCGAGCTGGCCCCAAGGCGACTGGTGCCCTTGAAGTAGCGCTGTTATTCGTTGCGCCATGCCGTCGCGTTGGGAACACCTGCTCGAGACCAAGCCGATTCCGGTCATCGACCACCTGGTCGAGGAAGTCTCGAAGCTGTTTGCCCAGTCGCTGCGCAGCTGGCCGTTGGAAGTCGACGACGCCCAGGCCGAGACTCTGGCGCTGCTGGAAAGCCACCCCGCCCGCCCGGACGACGCAACGTTTCGCGAGGCCTTTCGCCTGGCCCGCTGGGACCTGGCCCGCGAATTCGGGGCCTTCGACGACTACATTCGGAACATGCGGTTCGTCGCCGTGGGGTTGAGCCCTGACTCGAAGCCCCTGCTGCTGTTCTTGAGCCGCTTCATGACCGAGCAGGCGCTGGGGCTGAACGAGGCGACCGAGGGTCGAATTGATCGCCGGCGAATGTTGCAGGTGCTCGAACGAACCGAACGCCTGCTGATAAGAGGACTGTTGTCGTGACCGAAATCGCCCCCCTGGAAGCCCGTCATCCGCCCGCGGTCCCCCCTCGCCCCAACGAGGCGTGCTGGTGCGGCAGTGGGGCCAAATACAAGAAGTGTCACAAGGAATCAGATACCGCCGTGGCACGCGAAGAGCGCAGTCGGCTGGACGCGACACGGGTGCGGCGCGGGCAGCTGAGCCCGATGCGCGATGTGCCGTTGACCATTCCCCGACCTGACTACGCGGGGACGGGCGTGCCCACGCGTGGCACCGGTCGCGACGTGCGCACTCCCGAAGAGCTGGTGCGGTTGCGGAAGGCGTGCGCGGCGGCGGCACGAATCCTCAAGGCCGCAGGGCAGGCGGTGAAGCCGGGCATCACCACCGATTCGATCGATGCCCTGGTCCACGCGCTGACGGTGAAGGAAGGCGGCTACCCCAGCCCGCTCAATTACCGGGGCTTCCCCAAGAGTGTGTGTACGTCGGTCAACGAAGTCATTTGTCACGGGATCCCCGACAGCCGGGTGCTGCTCGAAGGGGACATCGTCAACCTCGACGTGACCATCTTCCTCGATGGGATGCACGGCGACTGCAACGCCACCTTCTTCGCCGGCGAGGTCGACGAAGAGAGCAAGCGCCTGGTGAGGGTAACCCACGAGTGCCTGATGAAGGGCATCGCGTCGGTGAGGGCGGGCCTGCCCATCAACGTCATCGGCCGGGCGATCGAAGCCCACGCGGACAGCAACGGCTTTGGAGTGGTGCGCAGCTACTGTGGGCACGGGATCTGCGACACGTTCCACACCTCGCTGCAGATTCCGCACTACTTTGATCCGCGGTCGACGACGGTGATGGTCCCCGGAATGACGTTCACCATCGAGCCGATGATTACCGCCGGTACACCTGAAGAGCGGCACTGGGACGATGGTTGGACGGTGGTGACCGCGGATCTCAAGCGCACTGCGCAGTTCGAGCACACGCTGGTGGTCACCGAGACCGGCTCGGAAATTCTGACCCTTCAGCCGTAGCGCTGCCCGCGCCCAACGTGGGCAGGTCAGTCAAATGGCCAGACTGGGCGCGAGGGGCTAAAAGGGAGCCACGGCTGCCCTTGATCGCAGCGCCGAAATCGGGACCACACCAATTCAATGAAGAGTTCTTTCGGGGGCCAAACCTGAAGCGCGTGCCTTTTGCTTTGCTTGCGTTTGTTGCTGCGACGTGGGGGACCCAAATCCGGGCAGAGGAATCGGCCCGCGATGCGGGCACGAACGTCGACATCTTCGACGTTTCACTCGAAGACATGCTCAACCGGCCGATTGAGATCTCGACGAAGACGGCGAGCACACTCGATGAGGCTCCTGGAACCGTGGCGATCATCGATCGCGCGGCGATTGAAGCTTCCGGTGCGCGCACCCTGGGGGAACTGATTCGCATGGTGCCCGGCTGCGATTCATCGAGGGTGTCGATCAGCAACGGAGATCCGGTCGACACTTTCTTCGCGCGCGGCGTTCGCAGCGACATGAGCCAGACCACGCTCATCCTGTTGAACGGGCGAAACAAGTTCAACGACCTGGTGTTCGCCTCTCCGGGGTTGTCTCACCGCATCAGCGCCTCGATGATCGAACGCATCGAAGTCATTCGCGGCCCAGGTTCGGCGCTCTACGGAGGCAGCGCCTTCGCGGGGGTGATCAACGTGGTGACCCGCGATGCCGCCGGCACCGACACCCTCGATGCGACGGCGCTGTACGGGCAAGGCAACCAGGTCAACGCCCACGCGCTGGGCCGGGCGAAGGTTCGCGGGTGGACCGTGGCGGGGCAGGCGACCTTCCTCTACGACGAAGGCAAGTCTTACGAGTCGCTGCGCTACGACTTGAGCTACCCGCCCAGCCGCGGAGGTGGGTTCGAGCTCGCCCAGCACGAAAAGATTACCGACGGAATCCGGCCCAGCCTCGATGTGTCGGTCAATGTCGCTTCGCCGGACAACATCGCGCGCGCGCAGGTCTGGTACACCAACCACAACCCCCACCCCTTCCTCGTCGACCTGTACCCAACGCCGGCCCTGCGCAAGTACCAGTACCAGGTCAGCCAGTTGATGGTGAACGCCGACGTAAACCCGACCCCGCATCTCAGCATCGGAGCGCACTACTCCCTGATGAGCCGTGAAGTCCGCGGGTTGATTTCGCCCGCCCAGGGTCCGCCGGCGATCAACATTCGCCTCGACCCGACGGCGGCGTATGGCGACGAAGACATCTTCGGAACCTTTCAGCGCAGCGACCAGCTGCAGCTCGACGTCAATTACAAGCAAAAGCTTGGAAGCCATTCGCTGCTGCTTGGAGGCAGCGGCTCGCGCGAGAACCAGTGGGATTCGCGGACGACGTTCTGGGGTCGACACTGGGACCCCGCGCTCGAGGCCCGCGAAGTGACATCCACGGACCCGCTCGAGGGCCTGGTGGCCTATGCGCCTCACGTTCGTTACTCGGGTGCGATTTTCCTGCAGGACGAATGGCAGGTGCTCAACGCGCTGACCATCACCGGCGGGGTGCGTTACGACCGGTACGACGACGTAGCGGATGCGTTGATTTTCAGCCCTCGCATCGCGGTCGTCTGGGCGCCGCTGAAGAACCACATCTTCAAGGCGATGTATGGGCAGGGGTTTCGCCCCCCGTCGACCTTCGAGCAGCAGGGCATCATCTCGGGCTCTTCGACCGGCAACCCGCTGATCAGGCCCGAACGCATCTACACCGGTGAAGTCGCGTACATCACCTACTTCGAGTCGTTGCGATTGCAGATCAGCGGGTACCTCAGCCGGGTGGTCGACAACATCGTCAGCGTCGAAGACGGAGATCCGAACAAGCCCAACCGGTATGGCAACGCGGGGCAGGTGTTCATCAAGGGGGCTGAGATCGAGATCCAGGGCCGCAACTTCTGGGTCAACTACTCGGTGATCGATTCGCAGACGAGTACCGCCGACGGGTCGGTGCGGGTGACGCAGTTTCTCGCCAACCAGATGCTCAACGCCGGATTCAACGTCGAGCTGCTGCCGAAGCTGGGCTGGGCCAGCCAGCTTTACCTTCGCGGCCCGCGGCTGACGGCGACCAACGCGGTGACCGAGATCCAGGTTAGCCTCGACACCCGCCTGGTCTACCGGCTGGGCCCGGTCGAAATCTTCGGGGGGATCACCAACTTGCTCGATCAGCAGTACCGCTTTCCGATCAACGACGGAGGGCGGTACCCCGTTCCGAGCCGTGGCAGAGAGTTTCAAATCGGCGTCGCGTACAAACTGAAATAAGTCCGGAGTGAAACATGAGAGGCATTGTTGCAGCTGTACTGGCATTGGTCGTAGGGGTGTCTTGCGGACCTTCTGCCTCGACGACGCCAGCCCGGAAGTACCGCGTCGGCATGGTTCACTGGGCGGCCTATTCACCGCTGAACGTCGCCGCCGCGCAGGGCTTCTGGAAGGAACAGGGGATCGAGGTCGAGGTCGTGAACTATGTCGACAATGCGATCCTGAATTCCGACCTTCAGAGCCGAAAGATCGACATGGCGCTCGACATGGTCGGCAGCTGGGTCGACCTGTACATGCAGGGCACTCCGCTGACGGTGCTGGGCGAAACGGACTGGTCGAACGGGGGCGACAAGATCATCCTCAAGAACAGCGTCACTGATCTGAACAGCCTCAAAGGCCAGAAAATCGGCGTCTACTTGAAGCTGCTGTCGGTCGAGTTTTTCCTGGGCCGGTACCTGGCCGAGAACAATTTGAAGTTTACCGACTTCGAGGTCGTGCAGGCGTCGGGCCCGACAGCGCTCGCCGACGACTTCATCGCCGGCAAATACAACATCATCGTCAACTACGATCCTGAGGCCGTTCGATCTGTCACGGCCGGCAATGGCAAGGTTGTGAAGACGTCGCGGGACTTCGCGGGCGTCATTCCCGAAGGCTTCGTCGCCCGCACCGATCAGCTTCGCGGCATCCCCGAAGCCGACCTGGTGAAGTTCTTCAAGGGCTGGATCAAGAGCGTGAAGTGGACGAAGGACTCGGCCAACAAAGTGGCCTGGTACGAGATCTTGCGCACCAAAACGTTCGAGGGCGAAGGGCCCTTCACCGACGCAGACCTCACCGAGTTCGTCAGCAACGTCTCGGTTCACGACCAGGCGACCCAGCTCGATCGCAACAAAACCGAGGGTGGCTTGACCCAGTACTTAAAGGACTCGAACACTTTTGCGCAGGACAACAAGCTGTTTACCCGCTCGTACTCGCCCGCCGACGTGTTCGACAACACGGCCATCGTCAAGGCGCTGTCGCAGTAGACGAAACCCTATTTCATTCGCGCCCAGACGGCCTTCGCCGCCTGGGCGTGGGCCACAAGGTCGTCAATCTTGACGTCCGACACCCTGCGCTTCGTCGGGTACTGACCCAGCGGGTCACTCACAGGCCGCTTTGATCTGAGCGTCCGTGAATTTCAGTTCGCTCAGCTTGAGCACCTGGTCCACGCTGCATTTGGGTCGAGTCGCAGGTGGAGGTTGTGCTGCCGGCTGGGTCTCACTGGGCCAGGGGGTCGGATCATCCGTCGCGGGTGCGGGCGCAACGGCGCCAGATGACGCGGGGGTCAGCGCGCCTGTGGCGGGCGTGCCCTCGAGCGCCGCGACCACCGTCGGGGCGTTCAACAATCGGAAGAAAATGGCTGCGGTTTGTTGCGACAGCTCCGGTTGAGAGAAACGTTCATCAAGGGTCGAACGTCTGGTCGCGAGTGTTCGTCCGTCGGGCCCGACAACCTCGAGGCCGACGTCGTGGCGGAGGTTCATCCGGGAACTAATTTCGTTATGCCAGTCATAGACCGTGAACAGCAGACCGAACTTCTCATCCGGATGACGGGGCCTCGCGGCTTCCCGTGCTTCGGCGGAGTCTTTCGCAGGCCGCACTTCGTAGATGCGGAACAGCTGGTAGGCCTGAGGAATCATCCATCTGAGCTGCTTTCCAAGATCGGTCGCGAGCGGCTCGCCTGAATCGGTGTGCTTTGGATACGGGATGCCGGCCATCACCCCGAGCACGCCACTGCCAGTCCCAGGCAGGCGAGGGCTCTGATCTGCCCCAAGCGAGAATGGCCCTTCACTTGAGGCACATCACCGAGTGGGTGCTCGTCACCGGTGCGATGCAGGTCGAGGGCAGGCAAGTAAAGCCAGGGGTCATGGCGAAGTAGGCACTTCCGCCGGTCACCAGGGTCGTCGTCCACGTGTCCCATACCGCGGGGAACGCCGCGTTGCAGTTGTTGAGCGTTCCGGTTTGGACACAGCACTTCAGCAGCGCCCCGGCTTCTGCCCGGCTCGGCAGCCTCATTCCCACACTCTGACAAAAGGAAACGGCGTCGGCGTGAGCCTTCGCCCGCTCCGCCCGTTCCGCCGCCCGCGCCCCCAGCGCCGACGGTGCACTGGTTCGGATTCGTGCCGCCCAGGGGGCACGCGTAGCCGCGGCAGGTGGTTCCCGCTCCGAAGAACTTCCCCTCGCAGCTCGACGCGTTGGCGCGTTGTTCGCAAAGTAGGCGGTTCAGATTGCTCTCAAAAAAATCCGCACGCACCGCTGGACGTGGTGCCCCCGCCCCCTCCGGTGCCCGTGCCGTTACTTCCCGAACACTGGCTCGCGGTCGACAAGCCGTTGGGTTGCCCACTGGAGTACGTACATCGCGTCCCGGCTCCACTCGCACCGCACGTGTTGTCGAGGGGACACCAATAACAATCACTGCGCAGATTTTCGGCGACGCACGAGCTGCAGCTTGAGAGTGCGCCGCACGGATAAGAGCCGCCGAGATCCGGAAGCGACAAGCAAGCGCTGATGGACAGAACACCCAAACCGACGAAGAGCGGACGCGAGAATCGGGGCAGTGGAGACTCCTTCCAACCTGGTTGAGCAAAATGAATCGGAAGCGGTCGACCCGGGGCTCAGGGCTTTTGCGCAGCCTTCCCGTTGAGCTTCACCAGGCGAACCTGGGCGAACTTGAAACAATTCTTGTAGACGTTCTTCGCCTCGACATCGGTGACGCCATATGCGGACCCCGCAAGGCTGTCGTAGGTCACGAAGGTCTGCGACCAATTCGGGCTGCCGGTGGTGTTGGTGCCGAAGCCAGCGCCGGGACCCTTGATCACCCCGACGTCGAAGCTGGCGAAGATGCGCTTTCCACCGGTCGTGACGTACTGACGGCCCTGGGTGTCCTGAACTTCCGCCAGCCACTGCACGTTCGCGAGCGAACCGGTGCCCGCCCAGCTGACGACCGCCCCCTGGGTCGGCTCGCCGAAGTAGTAGCTCGCGTCGTAGCGAAGCGTCAGCGTGGTGACCTCGGTGGTCCCCTCGAACACCGGCACGTTCGTCGCCGGGAGATCCCCCTTGTTGCCGTAGGTGCTGCTCGTGCAATTCGTGGAGCCGACCGGAATCGCGACGGTGGTCGTGGTGGCGCTGACGGTCACGGGCGTACCGGCCCGCGTCCCACCGCCACCGGCGCCGGAGCCCGATCCGCCTTGTGTTCCTCCGCCCGATCCGCCGCCACAGGAGATGATCAGGATGCTGAACGCGAGCAGCGCGGGGGGCTTTCGGAGAATTTTTTCTGGAATCAGATCACAGCACCGGAAGGTGTTCGTCGTCATTGGCCATACTTGGCCACTTCCACTGAGTGCCGCGTCCCCCAAACAGGGGAGATGCGATCATTTTCAGGCGTACCGGAGGGCCGGTTACGTTTCAGAGATGGCAGTGTGCCTCACGCGGGCTGCAAGATCCTGCGCCTCGCGAGAGTCCTGTGCAGTCAGTCGCTGGCGCACCACGATCAGCCCATCAGCGGCCGCGAGCAGGCTTTCCCCTGCCGCATTGCAGCAGATGAGGTGGCCCTTTCCATCGAGGATGGCAGTCGCTCCCGGCACGACGTCAAGCGCCCGGCGCAGGTCGGCCAGGTCCCGCTGGAGTGAATGCACAGTCTCGCGCAGCCGCAGCGCCCGCCCCAGGTGGGGCAGCAACCGCTAAAGCTGCTGCGCGTGGGCAGGCTCAAATGCCCCCGCGCTTTTCGGCCGCATGAAGGATTGCCCCCCGAGCAGATTCGGGGCGATCTGGAAGTTCACGAACAGCGTGTAGCGAACGTTGAACCTGCTCAGAAAGTCGTTGTAGATGGCTGAGCTCTCAAAAAGCTTCGGATCAATGACCTGCGCATCCGAGAGCACGCAGCCCGGAGAGCCCGAGGCGGCCAGAAAACGCGGATCCTGGGAAAGCCAATGGCTCTCGTAGTCTCCGAACGAAGCGTCGTCATGGCCGTGGGCGTGCGTTTGGAGGACCTGGCCATTCGCCTCGAGGACCATCACGTGCGCCTGGTGGGCGCCGAAGATCCCGGAAAGCTCTTTGAGGAACGGCCGAAGCCCCTCGGGTGAATCCGCGCAATCGTAGAGACTGCCGACGAGACCGTGGTCGAGCAAGTCACGAGGGCTCATCAGCCCTGAACCATAGGCGAACGCGTGAGTGAAGGATGCACCGACGCTCGAAGCCCACCCACCTCGGGGCGCTCGACGTTGGGCCGTCGTGAATGCATGGTTCGGCGCAGCACGGAGCGTGAATGGAAACCGCGCAGTTGGAAGCAAACAAGAATCTGGTTCGTCGGCTCTTCCAGGACGTCTTCAACGGCGGCGACCTCGAGGCTGCCACTTCCCTGGTCCATGCCGACTACGTGCAACACAGTCCGCTGGCTGCGCCGGGGATCTCCGGGCTGATTGCCTTCGTCAACGATCTGCGCAAGGCGTTCCTAGACCTCCGGATGACCATCGAGGACCTGGTGGCTGAGGGGGACAGGGTGGTTGCGCGAATGACAGGCGAGGGCACCCACCAAAGCGAGTCGATCGACCACTCGGGCAGTCCCCAAGGCCTGGCACGCTCGTTCCAGGTAGTGATTTCAATGCGCGGGGTCAGCGAGATCACGTCTTGATCCGGCGATACCCACCGCTCGTAGCCGACGGTCGCCCCCGGAACGAGGAACGGGGAGATCCATTTTCGCACCCCGGCCTGCACTCCGGCACCGAAGCAGCCGCAGAGAATGAGCGACAGCACCGGGAGCCAACGATGAGCTCCCATCGTGCGATGGCTCAGATTCTGTCTTCAGCTGGGGCGCCGAACACGGGTCCTAAGTCTCTATCAGGAGCCTCGTCCACGAACGACGAGCAGGCCGAGCGGCGAAGCCACGGACGGCGGCAAGCCCGTTCTGGCCTGACGCTGCTCAGGGTCGCAGCACCAGCACCCGCGGCTCGGTGAGCTCTTCCATCGCGTAGCGAACGCCTTCGCGCCCGAGGCCCGAGCCCTTCATTCCGCCGTAGGGCATCGAGTCGCTGCGAAAGCCGGGGCTGTCGTCGATGATGACTCCGCCCACTTCGAGGGTGTGGAAGGCGCGGCGAACCCGGCGCAGGTCGCGGGTGAAAACCGCCGCCTGCAGCCCGTAGTCGCCGTCGTTCGCCTCGGCAAGGGCAGACTCGAAGTCCGGGCTCTTCGACAGCAGGGCCACGGGCCCGAAGACTTCTTCCCGGTACAGCCGGGTGTGGCGCGGGACCTGCGTCAGCACCGAAGGCCACAGCAGCCGCCCCTCGCGCTTGCCGTCCAGCAGCACCTGCGCGCCCGCCGCCTTCGCTTCTTCTACCCATTGGGTGATTCGATCCGCTCCGGCGTCGTTGATCACCGGCCCGACGAGCACATCTTCCTTCCGGGGGTCTCCAATTGCGAGGCGCCGGGTATGGGCGAGGAAGAGGGCCACGAAAGCGTCCCAGGCCCGGGCGTCGACGATGATTCGCTGGGTCTTGATGCACACCTGCCCCGCGTAGCCGAAGGCGCTGGCCGCGAGGCGCGAGGCCGCCCGCTCGAGATCGGCGTCGTCGGCGACGATGGCGGCGGCGTTTCCCCCCAGCTCGAGCAACGCCTTTCCCGCGGCTTGGCGCTTCAAATGCCAACCGACTTTGGCGCTGCCGGTAAAAGACAGAATGCGCACCCGGGGGTCGGTCGCCAGTGTCTCGGCGACGGCATTGTCGCAGGGCAGCACCTGCAGCGCGGCCTTGTCGGCGCCCGAAGCGAGCGCGATCTCGGCGAGGACCAGCTGCGCGGACGGCGCTTGCGGGGGTGGCTTGACGATGATCGGAGCGCCGACCGCCAGGGCCGGGGCGACTTTGTGCGCGCCGAGGTTGAGCGGAAAGTTGAAGGGCACGATCCCCACCACGACGCCCGCGGGGAACCGTCGCACTTCGCACTCGGTGCCTTCCTGGCCCGGCGCGAGGTCGATCGGCAGACCTTCGACCCCGAAGCGGGTCAGCTCAGCTGCGGCCACGGTGAACGTTTCGACCGCGCGGGCGACCTCGATTCGGGCCAGCGAGATGGGCTTCCCGGCTTCGTCGCAGATGAGCTCAGCCAGCTCGGCCTGACGGGTGCGCAACCCCTGGGCGATCGCCGTGAGCAGCGCGCGCCGGGCCCCGGTGGACTGGGCCTGAAGTCGGGGGCGCGCGGCCACCGCATCGCGAAGCGCGTCCTCCACATCGACGTTCGAGGCTTGAGCCACCCGGCCGAGGCTCCGCGCATCCCACGGGCTCTTCAGCTCGACGAGGCCCTGCCCGTCTCGCCACGTTCCATTTACGAGCAGCTTTCGATTCATAGGTGGATGAATACCGCCCCCGGTCTCGGCTCGCACTTGGGGTCCGTCAGTTCGGCTTTCTGGGGGGAGGCTCGGCCTTCAGCTCGTCGTCCGCGAAGTTGCCTTCTTCATCGACGGTGCCACCGAGCTTCTTCGCCTGACGGTTGGCTTCCTTCGCGCGGGCCTCGTTCACGACGGCCTGAATTTTCGCGGCCTCGAGCTCGATTTGCGCGCGACGCTTTTCGAAGTTCACCTCGATCGCTTCCTCGAAGGCGTCATTGGCCGATTCGACTTTTTCCCGCTGGTGTTTCTGCGCCGCGCATCGGCTGGGGTGTTGGGTGCACTCAGCCCGGCGGGCCTCGGCTTGCGCTTCGGCCTCCTCGAGCTCGACTTCGAGCTTCTCGCGCGGGGCGATTTCGATCACTTTTCCGCGGCCCGTCCGGGTGGTCCCGACCTCGTTGCCCTTCTTCACTTCGATTACCTTGTTGAAGCCCCGCACCTTCTCGGCGCTGGAGCCCGGCTGTCCGCGCGAGAGCTCGAGCTGATCTTCGGCCTTCAGCTGCAGCGCCTGCTCGCGGGTGAAGTCGAGCCGATCGAGCTGCCACTGGCTCAGCTGGGCTTGAAACTCTTCGAGCGCCTCGCGTCGCTGCGCGCTTTTGGGAGGGCGGCTCTTCGCTGCGGGCGGGGCGAGCGGAAAGTCACTCCACCCGGCGGCGAGAACGAGGGTCAGAGAAAACCACGGCACGCCAGGAACCTACTGGGGGCCGTTGATCAGCTTCACTTTCACGGTCCGACACACGCCCCCGTCGACGAGGCCGGCGCAATTGTCGGCGCTGACCACCTCGGCCACTGCCGGGCCCGTTTCGAAGCAGCCCCACGAGATGCGATTTCCGCTGGGAAGCTTGGTGCTGGTGCCGACCGGACCACCCCAGACCTCAGTCCAGATCAGGAACTCAGCGCCGGTGCCGATGTTGACGAAGGGCTGCCGCAGCAGCTGTCCGCCGCTGGCCTGAACGGGGCTCACATCGTAGCCGCGCAGGTTGAACTTGCCGCTCTTCTCGATCTGGTTGGCATCGACCTCGGTCTTCCCGATCGCGACCGCCTCGACGGTCATACAGGTGACGGCAGAGCCATCGACCGCCCGCTTGCTGAGGACTCGGGTGTTGAGCGCTCGCAAGGGAGCGGAAAACCCGGTCAGGCTCGAGGTGTCGAGCTCGAAGTGCACCTGAACGTTGGTGTTGAGCTGCTGACATTTGCCGCCGACACATTCTGGAATTGGCGTGTCGTTCTGAAAGTCCACCGTCAGACATTCGGCCTGCTTCACGGCGGCGCTTCCGCAGTGGGCGCAGGCACCGTAGTTGCCACCGGCGTCGACCATCGGCATCGGGCAACCCGCCTGGCCCGCGCAATCGGGGTCCTGGCAATCGGTGAGGCCGTTGTTGTTGTCGTCCTTCCCGTTGCCGCAGATCTCGCGCAGAGGGTCGACAGGAGGAGCAGAGCAGCCAGCGAGCGCCAGAGCGAACACCACGGCAAATCGATTCATGGGCACTTTCCGGCACATTCGCGGTTGGCAGGGACGCAGGCGCTCTGCCCCCCGGTGGTGAGCCCAAGGCAGACGAACCCCTGGGGGCATTCCTGGCCGCTGGTGCAGAAACGAGCGCAATAGGCGGGGCCGACATCGACCACACAAGCGCCACCCGGACATTCGGTGGCTGCGCTGCACAGCTTGCAAAACGGAAACGGGGAAGCGCCGGCTTTGGCCGAGACGCATTCGCGTACGGTCAAATCGCACTGCTCGCAGGTGCCGCACAGCGTCGTGGCCTGACAGACATGAGCGGTACCGACCGTCGGGCCTTCACACTGCTTCGCGCTGTTGCAGCGCTGATCCAGGGGGCAGTTGTCGTGGGTCGCGCAGCCGGGCGCACATTTGTACCGGTTGTTGATCTGCTGGCACGACTGGCCCACCGCGCAATCGGTGTCCGCCTGGCAGAAGGGCACGCACTGCCCGGTGGCCTGCCCCGCGACGATCGAGCAGACCTTGTTGATCGGGCATTGCTCGTCGGCGCTGCACTCGCCGACGGGCTCGCAGACGCGATTGGTGCAGCGCAGCTTGGGATCTCCGCAGTCGAGATCGACCGCGCAGTCGGCGACGCAGATCTTCGCGCGCGGATCGCAGGTGGTTCCGAACGGGCAGACCTGGACAATCGCCAGGCACCTGCCGCTGGCCGGGTCGCACCGCTGGCTCGAGTCCATGCACTCGGGGCTGGTGTTGCAGGTTCGCAGCGAGTCGGGCACGCAGCCCTGGAAGTTCTTGCAGGACGCGGGCTGGCCCGGAATGGGGCTGGTGGCGGGCCAGCACTGCTTCGTGCCGCCTTTGTCGACACAGGCTGAGCCGCGGGGGCAATCGATCGCAGCGGCACACGACTTCCCGCAGAACTTCTCGCCCAGCGCTTCGTCCTTGATGCAGTTGTCCATCGCCCCGCCGCACTCGGCGTCGAGGGCGCAGCCTTCGCAAAACCCCTTGAGCGACCGACAAGCGCGGGTGTTGGAATCGCAATACTCGCTGCTCTTGCAATCCGAGGACTGCTTGCAGCCCGCGATCATCTCGACGCACAGGCCCGTGTAGTTGTTGCAATAGCGCACGGGCGTTCCGGAATCGCCGCGAGGAATGCAGCTCTCGTCCGAGAGGCAGATGCACTGATGGCGGATCTTGTCGCAGCGCAACACCCCGCATTCGGCGTCGACGTTGCACGAGCGGCCGACGAGCTCGCTGGGCCCTGCATCGAGGTCAATCGGCCCCTCTGGCTTGTTGGGACAGGCGCACAGCGCGAAGCCAAGAACCAGGAGTGGCAGTCGCGTCATGAGAGGGGCGCGCTCATAGCGCGGCGTTCCAGCGGCAGCAACCGCAGCCGCCCGTCGTGCGCACCCAGCCACAGCAGTCCAAGTCCCTTTACGTTCCGGCGATTGGAAGTGGGGCGGGAGCTTCGTTCTCTTCATTGAACCGTCATTGGCCAGAAGGCCAGGAGCCGTCCATGAGTCACCAGATTCGTCCCGGTGAAACGCTGTCTTCGCTGGCTGCGCGGTACGGCACTTCGGTGAGCGCGCTGTTGACCGCCAACCCGCAGATCAAGAATGCGAACGTCATTCAGGCGGGCGCGACGCTTCAGCTTCCGGGGCAACGCGACAGCTTTGGCCCTGCGGTCTCAGCGGCTGCGGCAGCAACGGCCGCGGTGACTTACGACGGCAACAGCGCGGCCTCGGGGACGACGAACACCAACGCGGCCTACCCCGCGGCTCCACCGGTGAGGGGAAACCCGGGGATGCGCAACGCGAGCACCTACGACAATGTCATCAACGAATTCGCAGTCGGAACCAACCCGCGCTACGCCCAACGGGACGGCAACACCTACTGCAACATCTTCGCGTGGGACGTGACGCGCGCGATGGGTGCCGAGATTCCGCACTGGGTCGACAACGCCGGCCACCCTCAGCCCTACAACAGCGGCCACGAGATGGACGCCAACTCAACCAACCAATGGCTCAACCAGCACGGCGCGGCCTACGGCTGGCGGCCCGTCTCGGCCGCAGAGGCGCAGCGGCTGGCCAACCAGGGCTTCCCCACGGTGGCGAGCCTCGATCAGAGCCCGGACATCGGACACATCGGAGTGGTGCGGCCCGGCTCGGACAACGGCAGCGGACCGGCGCTCGCACAAGCAGGCGCGACCAATACCAACCACTCGCATGTCTACGACCACTTTCCGCGCTCGGGGACGCAGTTCTTCGTCAACGACAAGGGCACCGCGGTGGGCGGCTCGGCGCCACCTCCTCCCGGTCCCACGCCGACGGTCACTGCCCCGGCGGCGAACCTTCAATACGACGGGGGTTCCTCGTACAGCGCGGACGTAGAGCAGCTGCAACGCGCGTTGGTGAAAGTCGGAATGATGAGCCAGTCAGAGATGGACGGCGGGCCCGGCCACTACGGCCCGTTGACCCGTGCGGCGGTCAACCGGGTACAGCAGCAGGCGGGGATTACCGGCAACGGCGGTGAGGACTACGGGCCTCGAACGCGGGCCGCGCTGCAGACGCTGCTGGAAAAAAGCGGACCTGCGAAAAAGGTCCCGGCAGGCAGCGCGACCCGGGCCGCGCGCGACGCGCAGACCGCGAAGAAGATCGACGGGGTGCTCGCGGGCTACTCGGGCAGCCGGATGCAGGGAATGGGCTCGGTGATCATCGCGGCGTGTCGCAAGGAGCATGTGCCGGTCGATCTGCTGATGGCTCAGCTGGCGAAAGAATCGACCTTCCTGCGCAGCGACAACACGCTGTCGATCGCCAACAACAACCCGGGAAATCTGAGGCACGCGGGCTGGGAAAGTCAGTTCGGGGGGACGCCGGGCCAGGGCGGCTTCGAACACTTTCCTTCGATTCAGGCTGGGATCCAGGCCTACGCACACCTGATGGGCAGTCGGACGCTTCCGTATCGCGCGATGGTCGACGCGCGCGACTGGAAGGGGTTGGTCCACACCTATGCGCCCGCCAGCGACGGCAACGACGAAGCCCAGTACGTGCGAGAGCTGACCGACTGGATGCGGATGTTCGGCGGAAAAATCGGCGTCGATTCCAATTGGGTCAACGAGAAGTGACCCGTTCGTCTCGCCGGGCTCACCAGCCTTCGTAGGCTTTGGGGAGGAAGAGATCGCCGTGCTCGTCCTGGCCTGAGACGAACGGGAAGGCCGCGCGCAGGCTCGGCAAGTCATCGTCGAGGGCGAGGCACAGCGACTGCAGCGCTCCGAGGGCTGCGGCGTGTTTCTGAAGCTTCTGGTGAAGCACGTCGTTGGGGTAGGCCCCCTCGGACGTGCCGCAGAGCGAGAGAATCTTCAAGCTCCTGGGGAGGCCGCGCAGGGCCAGCTGCTCTACGAAGCTCGGCACGTCGGTGATGCTGTTGAGATGAATTTCGCGAAGCTTCGGTGCCTTCAGCGCAAGCAACGCCTCGAGCACCGCGGCGTCGTCGGTCTTCCGGGAATCCGACGCCAGCGAAAGCACCAGCCGCTCGAGCGCGGGCAGCTTCGAGGCGCCGATGGCCGAAATGACACTGGGGGCCAGGGGGCTGCCGACGAGGTGCAAGGCGCTCAAGGTCGGGTGGGAGCTCGCAGTCAGCTCGAGATCGCCCGTGGCGAAGAACCGTTGCAGGCCGGGAAGAGAATCGAGGACGCCGGCGAGATCTCCGATCGAGTTCTTTCGCTGGCGGGTCTGGCTTTGAAAGTGGGTGTCGAAGATGAACGCCTCGACGCTGGGCAGGCGCTTGCCGGCCAGGGCGTGTTCCCAGCTGTGCTTCGGAAAACCGAAGTCACAGATCAGCTGGACCGCGGTGGGGGCATCTTTTTCAATCTTGACCACCAGCCCTTCGCAGACGGCTGCCGGCACGGGCTTGTCGGCAGATCCCTTGAAGGTGATCGTGCACCGACCCTTGGCGACCACGTAGTTCACGTCGGCGGTCTGAGCCGAAACCGAAACGGCCACCGCGACGGGTTTGACGGGCTGGTTCTCGATGACGGTGAAGCCTTGCCGGCGCCGCAGGTTGAGCACCCGCTGAAAGTGGGCCCTGGCCTCGGCCGGCGAATCGAGCGTCTGAGTGACGCGCTGGTCACCCTCTCCGGTGAAGACGTTCGAGCCTTGAAGGGTGAGGACGAACTCGATTCCGCTCGGAGCGCGCAGGGCAGTACGAATCGTCTGCGGGGCGGCCGGGACCGGCTTGGGAACGGGGGCGACCGGCGTGCCGATTTCCAGGTAACCCTTGCCGGTCTTTTCTTTGATCAGCTGGGCTTCCTCGGCTTGGGCGGCTTCCGCGCTCTCGAGGGTCTTCGTTTTGGTCTGGCCTTTGTTTCCCAGCTTGCCAAAGCGCACGGTCAGCTGGGCGCCGGCCACCTCGACCTCCCAGAACTTCTGGGTGGCGTCTTCTTGGAACGCGAAGCGTCTCATCGGCGGGTGATTACTACCTTCCCGGGACAACGGGGGCCCAGTCAGCCGCGGTCGCGTCTGCGTGCCTTCTGAAGGAGCTTGCGCCAGAGGTCGGGAGGAATTCGGGTGAGCAGCAGCAGGGTAAAGCCGGTGAGCGCGAGGATCTTCGGACCGATGCCCCGGGCCACCACGCCCACCAACAACGCGAAGGCCATGGCTCCCCAGACCAGAAGGGCGACCTTGTTCCGAACGATGGATTTTCCCGAAAACTTGTCGTGAAGCTCGAGGGCCATGCCTCGTTCCGCCGCCTTGGTCTGCTGCGCCAACAGCTCGCCCTCATGCAGCGCTTGTTCGCGCCTTTCACGGTCTGATTCGAGCGCGACTTCTAGCTCGGCCTTCAGAGCTTCGACCCGCAGCAGGTTGTGCTCGCGCGCGAGCGGGGTGGTGAGCGAGCCGGTGCAGCCGTGACATCGGGTCTCGAACTTTCCGCAGTCGATTCCGCAAGAAGGACACTGAAGCATCGCCAGCGCGGCGAGGGGATCACGATCGAGCCCCAGCCCCTGAGCTCCGTCTTCCTCGAAGCGCTGCAGCCGTTGCGACCCGGGCAGGGGCGCCATCGGGTCGGCCGGATCTGGGTGGGGAGCCAGATCGGGCTCGGGGGCAAAGCGCTCGAGCGACGCTCCGCTGGCAGGGGTGGAATCCGGCGTCGGCTCGCGCTCGGTCTCGAGCCGGGTAAAGCGCGACGATCGACTCATGAGGCCGGACGGGTGCGGTGCCGAGCCCACTCACGCAGGCGCGTCACGTCCTCGGACATCGTGACGGCCAGGGGCCTGGTCTCGTGGATCGCGGCCAGCAAATGACGTGGCTCGAGCTCGAGGCCATCGGCGAATGCGTCGTAGAGCGCCGAGACCACGACCTGTTCGATCTCTGCTCCCGAGAACTCTTCGGTGACTTTCGCCAGCTCGGCCAGGGGAAAGCTCGCCGGGGCGCGCCCGCGCTTGCCGAGCTGAATGGCAAAGATGTCGGCCCGCTCGCGGTCGCTGGGGAGGTCGACGAAGAAGATCTCATCGAAGCGGCCCTTGCGCAGCAATTCGGGCGGCAGCTGCTCGATTCGGTTCGCGGTGGCTACGACGAACACCGGCTTGGTCTTTTCCTGCAGCCAGGTGAGCAGCGTCCCGAAGACGCGGGCCGAGACACCCGAGTCGCCCCCTCCCCCGCTGGCGCCGGCGAGCGCCTTTTCGATTTCATCGACCCAGAGCACGACCGGAGACAGGCTCTCGACGACGCGAATGGCCCGCCGCAGGTTCTCTTCTGATGAGCCGATGTAGCCGCTGTAGATCCGCCCCATGTCGAGGCGGACCAGGGGCATCTGCCAGCTGGTCGCGATCGCGCGTGCGGTCAGGCTCTTGCCGCAGCCCTGCACTCCGAGCAGCAGAACCCCTTTGGGCTCGGGCAACCCGAACGCGCGGGCCGCCTGGGTGAAGGCATTTCCTCGGCGCGCGAGCCACTTCTTCAGGTGCGCCAGGCCGCCGATCTCGTCGAGGTTGGCGCTGGTCGGGTAGTACTCGAGCAGGCCACTTTTGCGAATGACCTGGCTCTTCTCTTCGAGCAGCAGCTTCACGTCGTCGTTGTCGAGCCGGTTGTCGCGCGCGATCGCCTTGGCGAAGGCGTTCTCGGCTTCCGACAGCGTCAGCCCCTGCGCCGCGGTCACCAGCGCCTCGGCTTGCTGATCGTTCAGCTCGACCACCGCCCGCTTGTTCTTCACCACCACCCCGATGATTTCGTTGAGCAGCGCGAGCAGGTCGTCTTTCGACGGCAGCGGGACGTCGATCACCGACAGTTCCTTCTCGAGCTCTTCGGGGATCTTCAGGGTCGGCGCGACGATCACCACGGTGGTGAACGTCGATTTCAATCGGTGGCCCAGCTCGCGCAGCGCCCTCACAGTCAGAGGATCATCGAGCCAACGGTGAAAGTCCTTCAGCAAGACGATCGAGGGGTTCTGCAGTTTCCCAATCGCCCCCAAGGCGGCGACCGGAGCGACGGTTTCTTCCGGCTCGGGGCCCTTGAACGCGCCGGCCAGGGCCCGCAGCCCGCGGGTGGCCGTCCATTCCAGCAGGTCCCTGCGCATGTTCTTCGCGACGGAATCCATCAGCGCATCGACGCGCTGCTCTTCCCAGCTGACCAGGTAGAGCAAGGGGTACCGGGCGCGAATCAGAGTGGAGATCTCGCGCAGGAACGCAGGGAGCTCGGCCATGCCCAGGACTCTACTGCGGCTCAGAATACAAACAGCTCGAAGGTCGACCCCCGTCGCAGCCCCTGCACGGTGGGCATCGCGGCGGGCCGCAGCGGAGCATCGGCAAGCGAGAGGGGCACGGGCAAAGGGTGTCGGTGACCCAATGTTGCGAACTCGCGAACGGTCGGCATGTGCCGGAAGTCACCCCGGTGAGGCCCCAGCCCGTTTATCCCGAGGGCAGTCGAGGGGCCGGCTTCTCGGCAGCGCTCTTGTCAAAAATTAAGCGGGCCGACGAACTCGACGAACTCGGCGGGGACCTTGAGGTCCGTCTTCTTCGCCTGCTTGCGAATTTCCCGAATCGTGTCCCGCGACCAGTCTTTCTGGAAGAAGTTCACGACCCAGGCGGGCAGCGAGCCTTTGGGGTCTGCGTCGACTTCGACGGTGAGGCGGGTGCGCTTGCCGCCGTCGATCGACTCCAGCACGTAGAGCGCACTGAGCTCGCCACGGACGTACTTCGAATTCTTCTTCACGCTGGGATCGTCATCGGGGACCGAACGCATCGTCACCGTTCGGGTTGGGCGATCGAGTCGCATCGTGACCCGGGTGACGAACTCGCGGTCGCTAACGACCAGCGGCATCGAGACATGGTTGTACTCGATGTACTCCGTGGGGCTGATCATCCGAACCACCCTCGCCTCAGCCAGACTGTCCACCCATTCGGGCGCGCGCGCATCGTCGAGCAACACCAGCGCGACGGTGGCCACTGGCGCATCGATGATCCCGCTGCCCTTCACCGACTTGATCGCGTGCTCCGGCAACTCGCGGCTGTAGACCTTGACCCCGTCGGAGTCCTGGATTTCCTGCCAATCACCGGCGAAGGCCAGGGTGGCGAAGAGCGCGGCGGGCAGAATGAGTTTTCTCATCGGCGACGCCGTGTACCACCCGACGCAGACTGCCGCGAACGCTGCCGCGATTGAGCTCCGCGCCGATGCGACCGGGCGACGAGGCACAGCGCGAGCGCGGCGAGCCAGGACGTGGAATCGAGGCGGGTGCTGGCGCAGCTGCAGCCGACGGCCAGTGAACGGGCTTTGAGCCGCGCACCCCCGTCTGAGCTGCCCCCGTCTGAATCACCGCCGTCTGAATCACCGCCGTCCATCTCAGGGCCCCCATCGCTCGGAAGCTCACCGCCGTCCGAAGCACCCCCGTCTGACTGGGCTCCCGCGTCCACGCCGGCGTCGTCTGGCCCGCCATCGAGGCCAGGCCCGAGCGCGATCCACCAATAAGCCGTGCCGCCCTCATTGGCATTGGGCGAAGAGCCAACCCTGAATCCATTCGGGAGCAGTGCCGCAATGGCGCCCACCATGGTCGTGTCGTCGTCGAACATCAGCGACAAGTTGGTCATCGCTCCCAACGAGAGGGGGTGAGAGAGGGCGCGATGATTGTCTCCCTTCAAGAGGACGTATTCGGGAGCGAATCCGAGCCCGAGGATGTCGCGGTTATTGGTCCCCAGCCCGGTGTACGTTCCGACCGCAATCGACTGCGGTTGGTTGCGGCCAGCAATGTAGTGAAAGGGAGCGCCAGCCCCATTGACCGAACCCGAGAGACCCACCTCGAAGCCGGTCGCCCTCATTGCCTGAATCGCGTCGGTGAAGAGGGCGGCGCTGTTGAAGAACGTGGATGCATCGCCCGGCATTGCCGAAATTCGCCAGACCCCCGGAATGCTGGTTTCGGGAAGGACGATCACGAAATCGGGCTGAAACCCCACGCTCGAAACCAGCTGGTTGTCGGCGGCGGTGCCGAGGTATTTCCCCACGACCAGCTGACCCGCCACTGCCTTCGCAGCCACCCACCAATAAGTAACCCCTGCTGCGTTGACTCCGGTGCTGGTCCCCACCGTGAACCCATCGCCGTCCAGCGATTGAAGCTGATTGAGCGCGATCGCGGTGCTGCTGAGCATTCCCTTCGAGTACCCAAGGGGCATCGTTGTCGTTCGGGTCACCGCGGGAACAGGAGAGCTTGACTTGATGGTCACCCAGCTGGGGCTGAAGCCCAGACCGGAAAACACCCGGTTGCTCTGCCCGTTGCCCACGTAGGTGCCGGTCGCGAGAGCCGCTGCGCCCGCCCCGGCTGGGCTGATCGCAATCATCAGCAGAATCAACCTCCCCACGGGCGGATGGGTAGACAAGGGCGCCGAGCCTATCGCGAGGGCCCACAGATCGCCTTTTCGCGTCCCTCCGCGGAGCCCATGGACGACTACTGCCCAGCGGCAGCAGATGCGTCGATTTCTGCATTCAAAGGTCAGGCGGGGATCGTTAGTCTGCGGGGATGAACGCAATTCAATTACTGACCCAGCAGCACCGCCAGATGGAAAAAGCCCTCGAAGCGGTTCTTCAGGCCGAGCCGTCGAAGCAGCGCGCGCTGTTCGAGAGTGTGGCCGACGAGCTGATGGCCCACGTGGTTTCCGAAGAGACGCTCTTCTACCCAGCGGTGAAAGCCAAACGCACCGAAGACATCCTGCTCGAGTCGCTCGAAGAGCACCTGTCGCTGAAGCGGATTCTGGCCGACGTGCTGGTGTTGAGAACGTCCGACGAGCACTTCGCGCCGAAGGTGCAGGTCCTGAAGGAACAAGCCGAACATCACCATCAGGAAGAAGAAGAGAAGCTCTTCCCAACGGTGAAGAAGCTCTTGAACGCCGAAGAGCTCGAAGCCCTCGGGGGGTTGATGGCGGCGGACCAGGCTTTGTCGCTCGAAGGTCAGCCGCGCAAGTCCGTGGTTCGCCAGACCTCGAAGGCTGCGGATCTCGTTTAGGCGCTTTAAAACCTTCCCACCCGCAGCGGCGGGAGGTGCGGGCGAATCAGCGGTTCATGCCGCCGAGGAACTCCTGATTCGATTTGGTCGGACGAATGTGTTTGAGCACGAACTCCATCGCATCGATGGGCGTGAACGGATGCAGCACCTGCCGCAGCGCCGTGGTGCGAACGAGATCCGCCGGAGTGAGCAGCAGCTCTTCTTTCCGGGTGCCCGACTTGTTGATGTCGAGGCAGGGGAAAATGCGCTTTTCGAACAGCTTCCGGTCGAGCACGATTTCGGCATTCCCCGTGCCCTTGAACTCTTCGAAGATCACCTCGTCCATTCGGCTTCCGGTGTCGATCAGCGCGGTGCCGATGATGGTCAGCGAGCCGCCCTCTTCGATGTTGCGCGCCGCTCCGAAGAACCGCTTCGGCTTGTGAAGCGCATTGGCGTCGACGCCGCCCGAAAGGATTTTTCCGGAAGGAGGCACGACCGAGTTGTAGGCGCGCGCCAGTCGGGTAATCGAGTCGAGCAGAATGACCACGTGGTGCTTCTGCTCGACGAGGCGCTTGGCCTTGTCGATCACCATCTCGGCGACCTGCACGTGGCGGGTGGCGGGCTCGTCGAAGGTGGACGAGACG
>JAYVCD010000040.1:0-18753 GCA_043750125.1 Archangiaceae bacterium
CGCCGACCTTGAAGTTGTTGCCGTTCGCGCCGCCGACGTTGTCGATCTTCACCGACACCCGCGCCGCCTGGTTGAAGTAGCCGATGCGCGTCGGAGCCGCGGTGATCGGGTCGATGAAATCCGTGGCGGTGTTGACGAGGTCCGCCTGCTTCATCGTGACCTTCCCGATCGAGACGAAGGTGTTGTTGGTCTCGTTCGCCTCGATCATTGCGTTCGCGGGGTCGATCTGGAGGATGTAGAAAAAGTCGCCGACCGGAACGTTGCCCGGGACGTTGAACGACAGGTTTTCATCGACCGTCTGGCCGCCGCTGATCGCCTTGGTTCCCGAGTAGAGGACGAAGTCGGTCGTGCCCGCGATGTTGTCCGTCGACAGCAGCACCCGATACGCCACGGTGCCGGCGCTGGACGTGCCCTGGTTGAACCACTTCGCGTTGACGACCACCGGGTTGCCGGGGCCGCTGTTCGCCGGGCCCGAGACTCCGGTGGCCACGAGATCGAGCCCGTTGACGAAGTAGTTGCTGGTGCTGCCGACGTTGTTGTTCTCGGAAGCCTCGACCACCGTGTTGGTGTTGTCCGCGTCGACAATCACGTAGTACTGGCCGGGAGGGGGCGCGACCGTGGTCGTGGCCGAGCCAGTTGCCGTCACCGTCGCTCCGGCCGTGCCTGCGCCCGTCAACGTGATCGAGGGCGCTGCGGTGTGAACGAGGATGTCGCCTGCGCCCAGATTCCTGTCGAGCGACAGGTACGTCTTCCAGCCGAACGCCGGGCTTGCGGGGTTCTGCCCGTAGTTCTGGAAGGTCGGCGAGACGGTGAAGCTGATGTTCCCGTCGCCGGCCACCACCAGGTTGGCGATGTTCACCGTCGCAACCGCAATGTCGGGCTGAACCGGCTGACCGATGGTGTACAGCGTGTTGGTCGGCCAGTTGGTGCTGCCGCAGTTGGCGCCCGTTCCCGAGCAGCCGATGTGGTTGCCACCCAACGAGCCCGTCGCATTCTCCCAACCGGCGCTCGCCATGCTGAAGGTCGAAGTGCTGGTGTAGGTCCCGTAGTGAATCTGGAACAAACCCGAGGCGGTCAAAATCACCTTGAAGCTGAACGAGCAGTCTCCGCCGTAGCAGGCCCAGTTTTTGTATTCGATTTCCATCTGCCCGGCCGACGTCTTGTAATTGAGCTCACCAACCACGCCCCCCGTGGGCGTGCCTTCGAGATCTCGCCACCACGGCGCGATCACGTTGTGGGGAGTCCTGGTGATGCTGGGAATCGCTCCGCCAACGTAACAGACGTAGCCCACGTCGCAGGTGGTGGCCGAGCCGAACATCAGAAAGCCGTTCGTATCGATGTGCACCGAGGTGTAGTTCTGCCCGTAATACGGAAAGGTGAACCCCAACGGGACGTTGGCGAACCCTTCGTCGTCGACGGTGAAGCTGCTTCGAGCAACCAGCGGGACCGGCGTGCCTCCGGTCATCGGGGTGTACGCCAGGGCCTGACTTTGGACCGTGTAGATCTGAGCGGACGCGAGGCTCGCGGCAAAAAATACACAGACAGCAAACAGCTTTGAGATCGAAGGCTTCATGTTTTTGGGTTTCCGAGCGGTGACGCTGGCTACGGGATGCAGGCGACGAAATAGGTGATCGTGAGCGTCTTGCCGGGCTCAGGAACGAAGAGGGGCTCGAAGTTCACCGAGTTGCCGGTCGAGTCGTAGGTCCAGACCTGGGCGCCGCGGCTGTCGACCGGGTCCAACTGAACCCCGTCGATCTTCACGATCACGGTCTTGCCCGCGGTGAGGTCCGGGGTCGAGGTGAGGAAGAAGTTGGTGCGGTACCCGAAGGCACGCTTGCCAATCTGCTCGAGCGCCTTGCTCCAATCGGGAGTGCAGATCTCTTCTTTCACGCCCGCGGTGGCGGTCACGGCGGCCAGTGAGCGGGGGCCCGATGAGCCGTCGTACGTGCAGCCGGTAGGAGGAGAAGCCAGAAAAGGTCCGACCGCGTTGAAGCTGAACTGGGTCGCCTGCTGCGCGCCTTTGATGTTCAGCAGTTGATTGACGTAAAAGCTGACCGGGAGCGGAGATTGGTCGTCGGCGTCCGAGACGGTCACCACGGCCAGCACGGCGTCCGAGCGCAGCAGCCCGGCATTCTCGTTGGTGATCACCGGAGCCGTCAGCGCCATCGTCGCAGGCAGCAGCGACATTTCAGTCCCACTGCCATTGGTTCCGAGGTTCACCTTGGCCTTGAATTTGTTCTCCACGTCGGGAGTGGTGGGCTTGAGCACCTTGGGGTTCGAAGCGTCTCCAAAGATCTTTCCGTTGTCGCCCGAGTCGGTCGAGGTGACGCCGATCTGGTAGTCGACCTGGGCGGTGGTCGCGTACTTGATGAAGCTTCCGAAGTTGACCGACAGCGCCATCTGCTTGTCGAACATCGACCCCGAGTTGTCGATCACGATCAAGATGTCTGCCTTCGGCTTGCTGTCCTGCTTGAAGGTGTCTGCGTTCAGCCCCATCGTGTCGCCATTGCCGGTCAGCGTGATGATGTAGTCGACGATGTTTCCGTTCTGGGTGACCTTGATCAGGAACGCGCCGTTGTCGGTGCCGTAGTTGATCGGGTGGTACTTCATGCTGAAGGTCACCGGGGTCACTCCGGCGTTGATGTTGGTCATCGGAGCGATGCCCGCCGTATTGACCGCGATGAACTCCGGGCACGCACTCGTTCCGGGGCAGTGCGGCTCACCGGCCTTCTCGCCCGCGGGTGACACCATCGAGAAGCTCTCGATTTTCACCGCCGACTGGCACGTGTTGTAGATGGTGAAGGTCCGGGTCGCGCTGCTGCAGTCCTTCTGCACGGTGCCGAAGTTCAAGTCGTCGGGCGAGATGGTCAAGCAGCTGGCGGCGACCGTCGCGTTCAACGAGACAAGTCCTTCGGGCTTGATCGGGTTGCTGATGCTGAAGGAGACCTGGCCCGTCACGTTGGTGACAGTCGGAGGCACGGTGCCCTGCGGCCAGGCGCGAACCGGAACGGTGAGACTGGCCCCGGGTTGAAGCTCCTTGTCGAACAGCGGGCCCGCGGGCAGCGAGAAGATGACGTTGGTCGGCGCCTTGAGGTCGAGGTTCGAAATCAGGCACAGGTCGGTCGCGTTCTGGCCCTTGTTCCGAATGGTGAACGAGAGGTCCTTGTAGTCGGGAGGCGTGACCAGGCCGAAGTTCAAGTTCAGCGGCGTGACTTCGTAATCGCACGGAGGAAGCACGATCGCTTCGGCGTGAATCGCGACGACGAAGGTGGCCTCGTCCGGGTCGTCGGAAGAAATGACGACTTCCCAATCTTTGGCGCCCAGCGTCGCAGGGGTGACGCGCACCGGGACATCGAGCAGCGCTTTGGTGCCCGAGGCCTCGAGCCCCGCGATCGGGTCATACGAGCCCGCGGTGGGCAGGTTGCTGCACGTCCCGTTGGCGAGAACTTCGCCGACGCACAGCTCGCCGACGGTCGCGGTGTTGCCCACCACTCCGGCCTTGACCCGCACTTCCCAGTAGACGGTGCCAGTGCCCATCGCGCCGAGGTGAAGGTTGGCCTTCGCATCGGGAGGCGTGGGCCGGGTGCCGACGTTCTGAATCGTCATTTTCCGGTTCGCGTAGCTGGCCGCGCCCGCGAAATAGGCGACCCGGCCAAAGTTCAGGCTCGGGGGCTTCACGTCGATGTCCGGCCCTCCGCCGTAGCCCTTGAGCGCAGCGATTCCGCTGGGCTGCTTCGAGAGGTTGGTGGTGAAATCGAGCCGGCCATTGCGGGGCCCCAGCAGGGTCGGCTTGAACGTCAGACCCACTTTGGTGAGGCCCGGAGTCAGAATTGAGCTCGCGTCGCGCTTGGCGGCGGGAACCATGATCGGCGCCGGGGTCAGCACCTTGAAGTCCCCAGTCGAGGGGGTAACTCCAGCCAGTGCGACTTCCTTCAGGCCCATGTTGCTGAAAGTCAGGTCCTTGCCGACGAGCAGGCCCGGGGTGACGTACCCGAAGTTGGTCGGGTCACCCGCGCAGACTCCAGCCACGCACTTGATCGCAGTACTCGAGCAGTCCTGGTCGACGGTGCAGGCGGGACCCCACGCCAGAACAGAGTCGACGCCCGCGCCGATCAATTTCACGACCTTGTCCGGGCAACCATCGAGGCGGCGCATGTTGACGCTGGCCAGGTACTCTTTGACCTCGGTGGGGGCGAAGGTGATCGTGACCGTCTTCTGTTGACCGGGCTTGAGACTCACGTCGCCCTTGGGCGAATCGGGAGTGAAGGTGAAGGCCTGGTGGTCGCCTGAGTTGCTGGTGACATCGCCGATGAACGCGACGGCGTCGATCGGGCGGGTGTTCTTGATTTGAGTGGCGATGTCGAAGGTGTCGCCCTTCGAGACGGCGCCGAAGTCCAGGATTCCGGGCAGCTCGCATTCGCCCGAAACCGAGGTCCCCTTGAGGGTCACCGACCCGGTGTTCGCCCCTACTTCGGTGTTGCTCGCGCGCAGAATGAGCTTGGTCTCGTGCGGGACCACCGGGCGGGTGTCATCGCGCGGGGAATCAAAGGTGACCGTGTATTCGGCGACATCGGCTGACTTCAGCTCGCGACCTTCGAAGTCGACGAGGAAGACAGGTTTCAGGTCACCCACCCCGGCAATCACGACCGCGTCGCCACTGTCCTTCTCGAGCTTGTCGAGGAACAGAGATCCGCGACCGTTGTTCTTGATGGTCAGTTTGAGGGTGGTCTTCTTTTCCATCGGAACCTGACCAAAGTCGTAGGTGGCCGAGGTGCCCGTCTTGCTCATCGTCCCTTCGAGGTAGACGATCGCGATCTCACCGCGAACAGCGGGAGGTGCTTTGCGCCCACAATTGCAGCCGCTGACGGCCAATGAAATAGACGCCAGCAACAACGCAGTGCGCATCACAGACGGCTTGAACATGGTGTTCCTTGACCTTCGAAAAACCCGTCGGCCGGCGGGCTTTAAAAAACGCGGCAATGTGCCCAACCGGACACTTCCGGTCAAGCACCCACCCCGCCTTACTGCTTCCTACACTGAAGGGTTTGTCGAACCCAGGGCCTTCACAGTTGCTGGCGATGATCCGGCCCTGATGTCAACGGTTTGAAATGCCTACAGCCTGTAAATGCCTCTGGTGATCAGGGGATACAGGCGACGAAGTACGTGATCGTGAGCGTCTTGCCCGGCTCAGGCACGAAGAGCGGCTCGAAGTTCACCGAGTTGTTCGTCGAGTCGAAGGTCCACACCTGGGCCCCGCGAATGTCGACCGGGTCCAGCTGAATGCCGTCGATTTTCACGACGATCGTCTTTCCCGCGGTGAGGTCCGCAGATGCGGTGAGGAAGAAGTTGGTCCGGTAGCCAAACGCGTTCTTGCCAATCTGCTCGAGCGCTTTGCTCCAATCGGGGGTGCAGATTTCTTCCTTCACGCCCGCAGTCGCCGTGACCGCGGCCAGCATGCGGGGCGCTCCGCCGGCGCCGTCGTAGCTGCATCCAGACGGAGGCGAAGGCAGGTACGGGCCGACGGCGTTGAAGCTGAACTGGCTGGCGCGCTGGCTGCCTTTGATGTTCAGCAACTGGTTGACGTAGAAGGACACCGGCTGCACCGATTGGTCGTCGGCATCGGTGATGACGACCACCGCCAGCACCGCATCGGTTCGAAGCAGACCGGCATTTTCGGCGGTGATGATCGGCGCGGTCAGGCCGGCGACGGCGGGCCCGAGGTTCTCTTCGGTGCCACTGCC
Source organism: Archangiaceae bacterium (assembly GCA_043750125.1). Lineage (GTDB taxonomy): Bacteria > Myxococcota > Myxococcia > Myxococcales > Myxococcaceae > JAGSPQ01. Next base: position 5,742 of record JAYVCD010000040.1, read on the forward strand.
GTTGATTCCCAGGTTCACCTTCTGCTTGAACTTATTCTCAACGTCCGGAGTGGTCGGCCTGAGCACCTTCGGGTTGCTCGCGTCACCGACGATCCGACCGCCTTCGACGCCCATGTCGGTGGTGGTCACGCCAATCTGGTAGTCGACCTGGGCTGAGATCGCGTACTTGATGAAGCCTCCGAAGTTGACGGACAGCGACATCTGCTTGTCGGACATCGAGCAGCTGTTGTCGATCACCAGCAGAATGTCGGCCTTCGGCTTGGTGTCCTGCTTGAAGGTGTCGGTGTTCAGACCCATCGTGTCGCCGTTGCCGGTGAGGGTCACGATGTAGTCGACGACCTGAGCGTTCTGAGTGACCTTGAGCAGGAAGGCGCCGGTGTCCGGGCCGTAGTTGATCGGGTGGTACTTCATGCTGAAGGTGACCGGAGTCGCACCCGGCAAGATCGACGTCGTCGGAGCAATTCCGGCAGTGTTCACCGCGATGAATTCCGGGCAGTCGGTGGTGCCGGGACAATTGGTCGAGCCGGCCTTCTCGCCTGCCGGAGAAACCATCGAGAAGCTCTCGACCTTCACGGGCGTCTGGCACGTGTTGTAGATGGTGAAGGTGCGGGTCGCGCTGCTGCAGTCCTTCTGGACGGTGCCGAAGTTCAGATCGTGGGGCGAGATGGTGAGGCAGCTGGCGGCGATCGCTGCATTCAGCGAGATGTTTCCTTCAGGCTTGGTGGGGTTGCTGATGCTGAAGGTCACCGTTCCGGTCACGTTGGTGACGGAAACCGGGACGACGCCTTGCGGCCAGGCGCGGGCGGCGACGGTGAGGGTGGCTCCCGGCTGGAGTTCCTTGTCGACCAACGGGCCCGCGGGCAACGAGAAGATCACGTCGCTGCCGGCCTTGATGTCGAGGTTCGAAATCAGACAGAGGTCGCCGGCGTTCTGCCCCTTGTTCTTGATGTTGAACGAGAGGTCTTTGTAGTCGGGAGGCGTGACCAGCCCGAAGTTCAAGGTCAGCGGCGTGACTTCGTAGTCGCAGGGAGGAAGGACGACGGACTCGGCGTGAATCGTGACGACGAAGTCGGGCTCGTCGGGATCATTGGTGTGGATCACGACTTCCCATTCCTTCAGCCCACCGGCCATCGCATCGACTGGAGTGACGCGCACCGGAACATCGAGCAGCGCCTTGATTCCGTTGGCCTCGATGCCGAACGTGGGGTCGTAGGAAGCAGCCGAGGGTCGGTTGGTGCAGGCGCCATTGATGATTTCGCCCACGCACAGCTCGCTCAGCTGGGCGGTGTTTCCGACCACGCCCGCCTTCACCCGAACGTCCCAATAGACGACGCCCGTGCCCCCGGCGCCCAGCAACAGGTTTGCCTTGGGGTCCGCGGGGGTCGGCTTGGTGCCGACGTTCTGAATCGTCATCTTCCGATTGACGTACGCGGCCGGGTTGGCGCCGGCGAAGAATGCGACCCGACCGAAGTTCAGCGTCGAGGGCTTCACGTCGATGTCCGGCCCTCCGCCGTACCCTTTGAGGGCAGCGATGCCACTGGGCTGCTTGATGAGGTTGGTCGCAAAGTCGAGCCGGCCATTGCGGGGCCCAAGCAAAGTCGGCTTGAAGGTCAACGACGCCTTGACCAGCCCGGGCGCAAGCCCCATCGCGGCATCGCGGGTGGCCGGCGGAACCATGATCGGAGCCGGGGTGAGGACCTTGAAGTCGCCGGTCGAAGGCAACACGTTGGTCAAGATCACCTCTTTGAGTCCCAGGTTGCTGAAGGTCAGGTCCTTGCCGACGAGCAGGCCCGGAGTGACGTACCCGAAGTTGATCGGCTCGCCACTGCAGACCCCCGCCACGCAGCCGGCGCCGCTGGCGCAATCGGTAGGAAGCGTACAGGCGGGACCCCAGGTCAACACGCTGTCGACCCCCGAGCCGATCAGCTTCACGACCTTGTCCGGGCAGCCATCGAGCCGGCGCATGGTCACGCTCGCGACGTAGCTTTTGATTTCGGTGGGAGAGAAGTTGATCGTGACCGTCTTTTCCTGATTGGGCTTCAGCGTCACTTCGCCCTTGGGCGAGTCAGGCGAGAAGGTGAACGCCTTGTCGTCCCCCGAGTTGCTGGTGATTTCCCCGACGAAGGACAGGGCGTCGATCGGTCGGGTGTTCTTCATCTTCACCGACAGGGGGAAGGAATCGCCGCGCGAGACGGCTCCGAAGTCGAGGGGGGAAGGCAGCTCGCATTCGCCCGAGACACTGATTCCCTTGACCGTAATCTCAGAGGTCTCTTTGCCCACTTCGGTGTTGCTGGCGCGGAGGATCAGCTTCGACTCGTGAGGAGCGGTCGTCTTCTCTTCAGTCGGAGAATCGAACGAGAGATCGAATTCCACCGCTTCGCCCGAGCCGATTTCCTGGGTCTTGAATGCAGAAATGAACACCGGAATCGGGTCGCCGGCCTCACCGATCTTCACCGCGTCGCCGCTGACCTTCTCGAGCTTGTCAAGGAAGAGCGCGCCACCTCCGGTGTTCTTGATCACCAGCTTGGTGGTGACCTTCTTCCCCATCGGGATCTGGCCGAAATCGTAGGTGGCCGCGGACGTGGTCGTCACCGGCGCGCCGTCGATGATCGCCACGATCGAGATTTCGCCCTTTCGAACGCTGACCGGCGGGGGGTTGCAGCGGCACCCGGAAATGGCGAGGGCTGCAGTGGCGAACACCAACAGCGCGCGGGACGAAGCTCGGGGCATGAAAACCTCAAAAGGTAAAAAGTCGCGGCATGGTGCCGAGTCAGACCGGGTGGGGGCAAGTCGCAGAGGCAACGGCTTCTTTGTGTTGATTCGATCGGCGGGCCGTTGTCAAACGTCGCCTTCCTTGAGCTCAGCCGAAACGACCTACCTCGAGCGCGTCGCTTCGGCGAAAGAACGGCTCGCCCAGCTCGACGCCCGGGGGGGTCGACTCGCCAACCTGCGCCTGGCGACTTTCCTCGCAGCGGCCGGCCTGGCACTGGCGACGATCTTCGGATTTCTGCCGGGGTGGGGTTTCTTGTCCGCGCTCGGGACGATGGGAATCTACGCCGCCCTCGCGGTGCGCCACGCGAAAGTGATTCGCGAAGAGCGAACGGTGAAGACCCTGCTGCTGCTCAATGAGCGCGGGCTGGCCCGGCTGGCCGGCAAGTGGCGCGACTTCCCCTCGCAAGGTGAGAAATACCGGGTCGAGGGTCACCTCTACGTGGGCGATCTCGACGTCTTTGGCCATGGCTCGTTGTTTCAACGGCTGGACGAGACGAGCACCCAGGCCGGCGAGAAGTTGCTCGCGGGCTGGTTGGCAGAGCCTACGAAGAGCGCGAAAGAGATCATCTCGCGGCAGGCCGCGCTCAAAGAGCTGGCCGGGCTGATCGATTTTCGACAGCGCCTGGTCAGCGAGACCCGACAGGTGGTGGCGCAGAAAGCCGACCCCTCGAAGTTCATTCGCTGGGTGGAAAACGGGTCGTCGATTTCTTCGCTGAAGTGGGCCTTCGCGCTCGCCCATGTCTTGCCGCTGGTGACGTTTGGCCTGTGGGTCGGGGTGCAGGCGCGGGTGCTGCTCGACTGGGTTCCCTACGTCGGGCTCGGGCTGCAGATTGCGATCGTGGTGGTGACGTCTCCGAAGCTCGCCGCGATGTACGCACAGCTGGCGATGGGTGAGCAGGGGTTCGTTCAGTTCGAGCACACCTTCGAAGCGATCGACGCCCAGCCTTTTTCCGACCCCCTGCTCCGTCAGCTCAAGGCGGGTCTCTCGACCGGAGGCCCCGCGGTCTCGCAGCGGCTGAAGCGGTTTGAACGGCTGCACGGCTTTGCGTCGCTGCGCTCGGCCAAAGAAGTGCACTGGCTCGTCAACGCCCTGCTGCTGTGGGATCTACACTTCCTCTTTCGAATCGAGCGGTGGCGCAGCGAGTTGGGCACCGGGGTTCGGGGGTGGTTCGACTCGCTCTCGCAGCTCGAAGCACTGTCCTCGATGGCCACCTGGGCCTACGAAAACCCGGGCTGCGCGTGGCCCGAGGTCGACGAGGGGCCGGTGCACTTCGAGGCCAAAGCGCTGGGCCACCCGCTGCTCGATCACCCCGTCCTCAACGACGTGGTGCTCGAAGGGCCAGGAACGGCGGTGGTGATCACCGGCTCGAACATGTCGGGGAAGACGACCCTGATGCGGGCGATGGGGTTGAACACGATCCTCGCACTGGCGGGGATGCCGGTCTGCGCCCGAGCTCTTAAGGTCAGCGTGAGCCAGGTGTTGACCAGCATGCGGGTCAACGACTCGCTCGAGCGCGGAGTCTCGTACTTCTACGCCGAAGTGCAGCGAATCAAGGCGGTGCTCGACGCGGCGAAGGCCCACCCGGGCCACACCTTGTTCCTGCTCGATGAGCTGTTGATGGGCACCAACACCCGCGAGCGCCAGATTGCCTCGCGCGAGCTGATGCGCATGCTGCTGTCGACGGGCGCCTCGGGCGCACTGACCACCCATGATCTGTCGCTGACCGAGCTGGCCAACTACCCCGGAGTCAAGGTCCGCAACGTCCACTTCCGCGATCTCGAGAAAGACGGAGAGATGACGTTCGACTACGTGCTTCGCGACGGGGTGGTCCAAACCACCAACGCGCTCGAGGTGCTGCGGCGCGCCGGGGTCGACATTCCGCAGTGAGCCGTCAGCTGCTCGGGCGGGGGTTGGGAGGAGTCATCGAGGGCTGCAGCGCCGCCGGGCTGAGCTTGGGTTCGATGCGCACCATCATCACCCGCGGGCCGTCCATCTTGGCCACGCTGATCCGGTAGTCCTCGAGAACCCAGACATCGCCGACCACCGGAACCCGGCCAAGCTTCGCCATCAGGTAGCCGGCGATGGTCGTGATTTCCGACTTGTCCACGTCGAACTCGACCTCGAGGGTGTCTTCGAGATCGTCGAGCTGAACGGTGCCCGGAAGCTCGAGTCGACCGCCGGGCAGTGTTCGCACCGGTTCGACCTTCCGCCCCAACCGGGCAATGTTTCCCACCAGCTCGGCGACCACGTCCGAGATGGTCACCATGCCTGAAGTGCCTCCGTGCTCGTCGACGACGATCGCCACCTGCTTGTGCCTTCGACGAAACTCGTTGAGCAGCTGATCGAGCGTGACGTTTTCGGGCACGAAGAGCACCGGCCGCTGCACCTGGCTCAACGACTTGAGCTCGCCCCGGGTGAGAAGAAACAGCAGGTCTTTGACGTTGAGCAACCCTTCGATCTGATCGAGCCCGCCGCGAACGACCGGCAGCCAGGTGTGCCCTGCGCTGCGGGCGGCCTGGAGGTTGTCTTCGAGCGAGGCCTCGAGATCGAGGTACTTCATCTGGGTGCGCGGGACGAGCACCTGGCGGGCGGTCTTTTCCATCATCGACAGCGCGCGCTCGAGCAGCTGGGCGCGTGAGCTGTCGATCGCTCCGGCCTGGGCCGAGTTGGCGAAGATCAGCCGCAGCTCGTCTTCATGCAGCACCTCTTTCTCTTCGGCCCCCTGCTTCAGCCCGAGCAGGCGCAGCGCCATGCGGGTTCCGAAGTTGAGGACCCAGATCACCGGGAAGGCGACGAAATAGAAGACCCGCATCGGCCAGGCGAGGGCGACGGCCGTCCGTTCGGCGTTCCGAATCGCGATCGTCTTTGGCACCTGCTCGCCCACCACGATGTGCAGAAACGTGATGATCCCGAACGTCAGCACCAGCGAGATGGTCTTCGCGATCGCGTGCGCGCCTTCGGTGTCGGGGCTCAGCTTGTCCAGGCCCCCTTCGATCAGGCGACCAAAAGCGGGCTCGCCCACCCAGCCGAGCGCGAGCGACGCGAGGGTGATTCCCACCTGGCAGGCGGACAGCCAAGCATCGAGGCGATTGCGCATCACCAACGCGTGGGTCGCGCCCGGGCGGCCCTGTTCCACCAGCGCCTCGAGCTGGGTCGGGCGCACCTTCACCAACGAGAACTCGACCGCCACGAAGAAGGCGTTGAGCAACACGAGGACCAGCGCGAGACCTAGGGCGGCGAATTGCACGTGGAGGAGCGCCTAGAAAAGCGCGTCGAACTCTGGGTCTGCTTTCAGCGAATCGAACATCGGGTCGGCGGCAAGCCAGCCCTGGACCTTGGCCTTGTCGATCACCACCGCGCGCTTGAGTTGATCCAGGGCCTCGCGGGGGCGGCCCCAGAGCGCGTAGAGCGCGCCCACGTTGTAGGTGAGCAGCAGATCGTCGGGGCTCAGCGCCTTCGCATTTTCGTAGGCCCGCTCGGCTTCGGCGTAGAAGCCCTTCTGCGCGTAGCAGATGCCCAGATCGAGGTTGGCTTCGAAGTTGTCGGGCTCGAGGCGAACGACTTCCTTCAGCTGGGCAATCGCCGACCGGTAGTCGCCTTCGTCCATCTGCAGCGCGGCCAGCTCGTGGCGGGGGAAGGCGTCGGCCGGGTCGAGCTCGATCGCAGTGCCGAGCTCTTTGACCGCCTCGTCCACCCGCCCCACGTCGGCCCAGGTGAGACCCAGGTTCAGGTGGGCATCGGGGTACTCGGGGTCGAGTTCGATCGCTTCCTTGTATTCGGCGATCGCGAACTCGGTGCCGTGGGTCGAGAGGAAGCAGGCGAGGTTGTAGTGGGCGGTCGCGCTGTCGGGCTCGAGCTTGAGCGCGGTCAGGTATTCGGCGAGCGCTTCCCGGTACAGCTTCTTCTCGGCGTAGACGGTCGCGAGGTTGTCGTGCGCATGGGCCGAGTTGGGGTCGAGATCGATCGCCTTCTTGAATTCTTTGACCGCCTCGTCGAGCCAGCCGCGATCGGCCAGCTCGATTCCGCGCGAGTTGTGCTCGTCGGATGCTGCGATGCTGTCTTTTTCCCGCGCCATTTCTTCTCGGTCACTCCTTCAAGGGCAACGGTGCGAATTAGCAGATTGGGCGGATAGAGTCCTTTTCATGTGGTCGCTTCTGGTTGCTGCCCCGGTGGTCTCGATTCTCTTCGCGGGCGACGTGACGCTCGGCTTTCACTACGAGGAATACGTCGATCAGCAGGTGAAGAAGGGAAAGAGCCAGGACGAGATGGTCGCCTGGGGCTTTGCGAAGGTGGTGGGGCTGGCGGAAAAGGCCGACGTTTTCGTCGTAAACCTCGAGTGCCCGTTCACCGCCCAGGGCGAGAAGATCCCCAAGAATTTCAATTTCCGCGCCCGCCCAGAGCTGGTCGCTGCGCTGCAGTCGGGCAGCGTCGACGTGGTGAGCCTCGCGAACAACCACCTGCTGGACTACGGGCCGGGAGGGCTGACCGACACTTTGCAGACACTGACCGCCGCGCGGATCGTGCACTTCGGCGCGGGACCGACGCTTGCCGCCGCGCGGGCCCCGGCGATCGTGACGGTGAAGGGGGTGAAGATCGCCTTCCTCGGCTATTTCTTTCTCGGCGATAGGAACATCGAGCCGGAAGAAGTGATCGCCACCGAATCGACCCCGGGCGTCGCCGGCCACCACTGGGACCTCGCGACGCTGCGCGGCTGGGTCATCGAAGATGTGAAGGCCGCGCGCAGCCAGGCCGACCTGGTCATTCCGTTCTTTCACTGGGGCCGCGAAGGGCGTTCGTTGCCCGAGCCGTACCAGGTGGATCTGGCCCACGCGGCGATCGACACCGGGGCGGCAGCGGTGGTCGGCAGTCACCCCCACGTGCTGCAGGGAATCGAGCTCTACCAGGGCCGACCCATTCTCTACTCGCTCGGCAACTTCGTCTTCGGCGGAAATTGGGACCCGAAAGACAAGCGCACCGCGATGGTCCGAATGGATCTCGATGCGCGGGGCGTTCGCAAGACGACCGTGATTCCCGCTTTCTCGGACAAGTTCCCCGAAGTCCCCCTTCAGCCCTACCCTGCCGAGGGCGACGCCGCCGAAGCGGTGCTCGATCACCTCGCGGAAATATCCAGAAGCTTCAAGGCCACCGTGCCCCAACTGGCGGGACGCAGGCTGTCTTCAGACGCAGGTCCGTGAGCCCGGGGGCGACTCGTCGCGGGCTGTTCAACCTCTTCCTCGGTGCGGCGACAGCGGCGAAGCTCAGTACTTGCCCTTCGCCTTGCGCGCACGCACGCGGCGGCGCTTGAGGACGGAGTGCTTCACCTTGGCTCGGTTCTTCAGCTTCTTCTTGCTGCGGTTGCTCTTTACGGCGCGGGCCATTGTGTTGGTTCCTTGCTAGGTGGACCCTCGTCGAATACACGCCCCGGTCGTGATCGACAAGCTGGAAGAAGTCGAGCGCAGGTTCGATCGACTGACCGCAGAAATGAGCAACCCCACGGTGTACGCCGATTCGGCGCGCTACCAGAAGGTCGCACGCGAACGTTCAGCGATCGAAAAGCTCGTCGAGGCGTACCGGGTGTGGAAGAAAATCGGAGAGGAGCTCAAGGGCAACGAAGAGCTGCTCAACGGCAACGACCCCGACCTGCGCCAGATGGCGAAGGACGAGCTGCCCGTGCTTCGCGCGAAGAAGAGCCAGCTCGAAGAAGAGCTCAAGGTGCTGCTGATCCCCAAGGATCCGAACGACGAGAAGAACGTGATCGTCGAAATCCGGGGCGGCGCCGGAGGAGACGAGGCGGCGCTCTTCGCCGAAGAAGTGATGGGCATGTACCTGCGCTACGCGGCGCGAAAGGGGTGGACAGCCGACGTGCTCGACCTATCGGCCGGGAACCAGGGCGGAGTGAAAGACGCGACCCTCACCCTGGCCGGCAAGGCGGTCTACTCGTCGATGAAGTACGAGTCGGGCGTTCACCGGGTGCAGCGGGTCCCGGCCACCGAAACCCAGGGCCGCATTCACACCTCGACGATTACGGTCGCGGTGATGCCCGAGGCCGAAGAAGTCGACATTCAGGTCAACCCCGCCGACATCGAGATGGCGGTGATGCGATCGACCGGAGCGGGCGGCCAGAGCGTCAACACCACCAACTCGGCCGTCGTGCTGACCCACAAGCCCAGCGGCATCGTCGTCAAGTGCCAGCAGGAAAAGAGCCAGCTGAAGAACCGGGTGATGGCGATGCGCGTGCTGCGGGCTCGCCTGTACGAAGCCGAGCAGGAAAGAATCCGCGGGGAGCGCGACACGCTGCGCAAGGGCCACGTCGGCACCGGCGATCGCAGCGAGAAGATTCGCACCTACAATTTTCCTCAAGATCGTCTGACCGATCACCGCATCGGGCTGACCCGCCACAACCTGCCCGCGGTGATGGGCGGCGATCTGGACGACGTGATCCACGCGTGCCGCACCTACTTTCAGGCCGAGGCGCTCAAAGCCGAGCAGGGCAAGCCGAATTGACCGAAGAGACCTGGACGATTCGCAAGGTCCTCGGCTGGACCACCGGGCGCTTCGAGAAGGCAGACATCGATGCGCCGCGGTTGACGGCCGAAATTCTTCTTGCCCACACGCTGAAGGTCGATCGGATCAAGCTGTTCATGGAGCTCGACCGACCGCTGCAGAAAGACGAGCTCTCGGAATTCAAAGCGTTGATCCAGCGGCGAATGCAGTTCGAGCCGACCCAGTACCTGACCGGCTTCAAGGACTTCTACAACCGCCGCTTCAGCGTGGATCCCCGGGTCCTCATCCCCCGGCCCGAAACCGAACTGCTGGTCGAAGGCGTGCTGCAGCTGCTGCCGAAGGATGCTCCGTCGCGGGTCCTGGACCTATGCACCGGGTCCGGGTGCATCGGAATCACGATCGCCGCCGAACGGCCCCAGGCCTCGGTGTGGGTGACCGACCTATCGAAGGGCGCCTGCGAAGTCGCCGCGGCGAACGCAGAAAAGCACCAGGTCGCAAGCCGGGTGTCCGTACTTCAGGGCGATTTGTTCGCCGCGCTTCCCGCCGGAGTGCGCTTCGATCTGGTGGTGAGCAACCCTCCCTACATCAAGCGCGCGGACCTTCCGGGCCTGCAAAAAGAAGTGCGCCAGGAACCGACCCAGGCGCTCGATGGGGGAACCGACGGCCTCGCTTTCGCCCGGGCCATTGCCGAGGGAGCCCACGCGGCGCTGAAGCCTGGGGGCTGGCTTGCACTGGAGATTGGAGATGAACAAGGTGAAGCGGTGAGGCAGGTCTTGACGCGGTCGGGGTACCACGCGGTGCGGGTGGACAAGGATCTCTCGCGGCTCGATCGCCTCGCTTTTGCGCAGGAGTCTGCCTCTCATGGATGAGATTCAAATCACCGGCAGCGGGCCCCTGAAGGGCTCGACCTTCGCCTCGGGCGCCAAGAACGCCGCGCTGCCCATTCTGGCCTCGTCCCTGCTCGCCGAGGGCCGTCACACCTACCGCAATGTCCCGGGCCTGGCCGACGTAGCCACGATGCTCAAGGTCCTGCGCATGATGGGCTGCGAGGCCGAGCGGCTGACCGGCGATCAGCACTACGTCTGCGAGGTCGCCGTCGGGCCCAACGTGATTCCCGAGGCGCCCTACGACCTGGTGAAGACGATGCGCGCATCGGTGCTGGTGCTCGGGCCGCTGGTGGCGCGCTGGGGCCGGGCTCGGGTGTCGATGCCGGGCGGCTGCGCGATCGGCGCCCGTCCGATCGACCAGCACCTCAAGGGCCTGCAGGCGCTGGGGGCCGAGATCGAGCTGACCGAAGGGTACGTCGAGGCGCGGGCCAAACGGCTCAAAGGCGGCACCATCACCTTTGACCTGATCACCGTCACCGGGACCGAGAACGTGATGATGGCGGCCACGTTGGCCCGGGGCCGGACGGTGATCGAAAATGCAGCCCGCGAGCCCGAGGTCGAAGAGCTGGCGCGGGTGCTCAACAAGATGGGCGCCCAGGTCACCGGGGCCGGCAGCGACATCATCACCATCGACGGGGTCGACACCCTCAAGCCCGTCGACCACGCGATCATTCCAGACCGAATCGAGGCCGGAACGCTGCTGGTGGCCGCGGCGATCACCGGCGGTGACGTGTTGGTAAGAGAGGCGGTGCCTGAGCACCTGGAACAGGTGATCGCCCGGCTGCGAGAGGCCGGCTGCAAGGTGACTTGTGAGTCGGAAGGGATTCGCTGCGTCGGCCCTTCGCGGGTGGACGCGGTCGACATCAAGACCCAGGAGCACCCCGGCTTTCCCACCGACATGCAGGCCCAGCTGATGGCGCTTTTATCCACCGCCAACGGCACCTCGGTCATCACCGAGAACATCTTCGAGAACCGCTTCATGCACGTCGCCGAGCTCGCCCGCCTGGGCGCCGACATTCAGGTCCAGGGATCCAAAGCGGTGGTGCGGGGGCGCGAGAGCCTCAGTGGAGCTCCGGTGATGGCGACAGATTTGCGCGCCTCGGCCTGCCTGGTGCTCGCGGGCCTCAAGGCCGAAGGCAAGACCACGGTCAGCCGCGTCTACCATCTGGACCGCGGCTACGAGCGGCTGGAAGAAAAACTGCGTGGACTTGGAGCGAACATTCGGCGAGTCAAGGCCTGACGCATTAGCTAGAGAGAGCAAATGGGAGGTTGCAGTTCACTTTCCCGCAGCCGTAGCATTTCGATTCACCCCTAACAGGAGCAGGAAAGAAAACCATGGATTGCCCGAGCTGCGACGTCGAGATGGTTGAGCTCGTAGGAGACGACCATCCACTTCGTAAGTGCGGAGAATGCGGTGGACTGTGGATGGACGTCTCCGATTTGAACCGCGTATTGCTTCACAATAATTCCGTGGGGCTCGAGAGCCTGGGCGGAAAAGTAAATCCTGAGGCGGACAGCGGCCAGTGCCGCGACTGCCTCGTCGATCTGGTCCGGGTGGAAGGCGGCGAGCGCAACCACCCCCTGGGCTACGACACCTGCGAGTCCTGTGGCGGGGTCTTCCTCGAGTCCGAGTTCAAAGACACCAAAGACTTCAAGCAGGCCCAGCAGGAAATCGTGGCCTTCTTCAAGTTGTTCTCCAACACCAAGAAGAAGAAGGCGATCTAAGCCTACGGAACCGACCTGAAGATGCCCTTCAGGTCTTCCGGAACTTCTCCTTCGAGCGCCAGGGTGTAGCCGCCCTTGCCCCCCTTCTTGTTCTCGTCGCGGCTGTACTTGAGCGAAACCTTTCCCTTCGTCCCCGTGATTTCGAGCGTCAGGCGGGTGGGCGAGGCTTCGTACGTCCCCTCGATCACCTTTTCCTTCGCGCGGGTCGTGTCGTACGGCTCGTAGCTGTAGCGAAACGTGCCATCGAAATTGAAGGCGAGGAACCGGTCGGGAGTGCCCTCGAAGCCTGCGAACCAGCTGCCGAGCAGAGGCGCGTGGTTCTTGTCGTACTTCAGCTTGGTCGTGAGCCAGCTGCCGTTTAGCGGCTTGCCTTCGCTGACGAAGACCACGTCGGTGATGCAGACGGGCTGGTCGAGATCGTCAGCCGAGTAGTGATCGAGCACCTCGATGGTGAAGCGGGTGCCTTCGAGCGGAGGGTTGAAGGTGATGGTCTGCGGGCCCCGCTGATCGCCGATGGTGAAGACCTGAACTCCTTTTGAGCCCTTGATCGACAGCTTCTTCGCCCGGGAAAACGCCTGGTAGGTGCTCTCGTCGAAGTTGTTTCCGGTGGTGACCTTGAGCTCGTCGATGCGGGTCGGGCCTTTGAAGCCGAAGCTGAGCAGCTCGCCGAGCGGATCACTGGTCGGGCTGCACCAGGCGGTGGCGTCGCGGCCGTCGAGCAGGTTCAACGGTTGGTACAGAGTCGGCCGAGAATCCTTTTTGTAATAGCCAGTGGCCTGCGCGTAGCCGATTGGGCCTGCGGCGGCGGGCAGCGCCACCAGCAAGGCCAGTGCCCCAGGAACGAGTTTCATCAACCGATGATGCCCCCATGCGCCGCGGCAAGGAAGATTTCCCTCCTTGCCAGGTTCAACGATCGTGGCATGTACGCCGGTCATGAGAAGCCTGACCGCTGCAGGGTTGCTCGCTTTCGTCGTCGCTGGCTGCACCTGCGACAAAGCGAATTCCGGGGATGCTGGCCCAATCGACGCGGGCCCGTTGCAGCTGATCGAGAAGGAGCCCAACGATCGGCCGGACAATGCGCTCGAGCTGTCGGCCAGCAGCGTGGTCGAGGCCAACCTGGGTT
>JAYVCD010000041.1:0-4657 GCA_043750125.1 Archangiaceae bacterium
CAAGCACATCGAGGTCATCGTTCGGCAGATGCTGCGCCGGATCCGTGTCTCGGATGTGGGCGACACCGAGTTCCTGGTCGACGAGCAGGTCGAGAAGTGGCTCTTCGAGGAAGAGAACGAGAAGGCGATGAACGCGAGCAAGCGGCCGGCAGTCGGCGAGCCGTTGCTGCTCGGCATCACCAAGGCGTCGCTGTCGACCGAGTCGTTCATCTCGGCCTCCTCGTTCCAGGAGACCACCAAGGTGCTCACCGAGGCGGCGATCTCGGGCAAGGTCGATTACCTGCGCGGCCTCAAAGAGAACGTCATCATGGGTCGGCTCATCCCAGCGGGTACGGGGTTGCCGAACTACAAGCACCTGGACATCGCGGTCGAGAGTCCGGCCGATGAGATCCAGAACATGGAAGACGCGCTCGCTGCCACCCACGGAGACGCGGCCGCATTGGCTCCCGTCACCAGCAGCTCACCGCGGCCCGAATCGGCGGCGTAGCGAAACTCCACAGCTGTAGACTTTGAGAGGGCCGGTTCTCTGAAAATAGAGGGCCGGCTCTTTCTGCGTTTGGAGCTTCCGAAAAAAAGAACGCGCTTCACGGGAAAGGGGAGACCCGTGAAGCGCGTCAAGCTTGCCGAAAGGCCGGCTGGCTTGAACGCCCCTATTCCAAGATGTGGGCCGACGTTAGGCCCCGTAACTTCAGGGCTTAACGGCTGAGAGCGGGCGGAAGGGAAGCGGCACGCGCACTCCACTTGTCCTTGGAGCGCACACCTGCTGACGCCTTGCGTCATCCAACGCGACGCGTTATTACCTGGGCCCACCCTTTGACGGAGACGCAAACATGGCAACCAAGGCGCAGAACAAGTCCCAGGGCATTCAAGAGTTTGTGGTGGCTCACCTCGTAGACGCGCGAAAGCAGTTCATCAAGTTCGAGAAGGAGCTGGCGGCACGAGGCAAGCAACAACGAAAGGAAATCGAAGCGGTGATCATTCAGCTGAAGTCGGGGCGCCCGCTGAAGGCGCTGAAGAGCCAGGCGACCGAGGTGGGGTCGGGGGTTCGCAAGCGGCTCGACGGGCTGCAGGGGAAGTTGGTCGAAGCGGTGGGGGCGGCGAGTGTGGCGCAGGTCAAAGAGATCAACCGCGAGCTGACGAAGCTGGCGAAGAAGTTGGACACCCTCTCGAAAAAGAAGGCGGTCGCAACCATTAATTGAATGAAATCAGATGATTGAAGAGGGGGCTTCTGATCGAGGCCCCCGATGTGGTTAGGAGTGGGACTTTCAATGGACTCGACCTCGAACAAAGACAAACGGCCGGTGAGCGAAGTGGTCGAGCGCTTCTGGTCGGATGCTGAAAAAAACGTCGAGGAAGCGGTGAAGCGCGCGCTGGTGAAGGTCAAGGTGCCCCGCCATTCAGAGCTCCAGGCGCTCAATGCCCGCCTCGATGAGCTTCACCGCCGCATTGAGGCGCTGAGCAAATGAAGGCGTTCGGCGCGATGCTGGCTCTGGCTGCGTTCAGCGCCGTGAGCTGGGTCTGGGCGCCGGTGGCGGTGGCTCCCGAGTCGAGGCAGTTCGAGCCGCTGGGCTTGAGCCAGGTGCTGCCCGACGACTTCGAGGCGATTGATGGAGTGCTGGGGCGGCGCGCTCCTGGAGTGGGCCTGGTGCTTCGCAAGCAACTGGCGATTGCGATCGCGGAAGAAGCGCACCGGGCCGGTTACGACCCGCTGTTGATCCTCGCGTTGATCGAAGTGGAGTCTGAATTTCAAGAAGAGGCCGTCTCTGCGATGGGCGCCCGGGGCTTGATGCAGATTCAGCCGGCGACGCTGTACTTTCTGGCCCAGAAAGAAGGCATTCGCCTCTCGCGGGAAGAGATCGCCAAGGACCCGACGGTCTGCGTCCGGCTGGGCGTGCGGTACCTGCGTTCACTGCACAACCAGTTCGGAACGCTGGACCTCGCATTGATGGCCTACAACATGGGGCCCAACAAGCTCCGGGTTCAGCTGAAGCTAAAAGAGCTCGATTCGTTCCGTGGGTACCCCCGGGCGATTCAGCGCGAATATCTCACCTTGCGCCAGGGGCACGGGCTCGGTGGCGATTGGACCCTCGCCGCACGCCCCACACTCCCAAAGTGATGATAAGTGCCGTCAGCGCCCAGATGAGCTCGAAGGACAAGCGTCGTTACCCTCGCGTTCACGCGAAGAATGTGTCCGCCCACCTCAATGTGGCCGACCAGTCGAGCCCTTGCGTCATCCAGAACATTTCCGCGGGCGGAATTTTCATCGAGACGGCCGAAGCGTTGCCGGTGGGAATGCCGGTCGCGGTGAACCTGGCCCGGCCCGGCTGGACCAAGGTGCTCAGGCTCAGTGGGCGGGTGGTCTGGGCGATGGCCGCGCGGACCGCGGCGAAGAAGGGAACGCTGCCGGGGATGCGAATCAAGTTCGACGCCTTGTCGAAAGCAAACGCGGCAGATCTGATGATGCTGCTGACCGACCTGGGAGCCGTCGATAGTCCTGCGCCGGCAGTCCAGGCCGACGACGAAGTGCGCAAGGCGCTGCTCCCCAAAGATCCAACGGCGATCACCCAACCAGTCTCGCTGCGAGACATCAAGGCGCGGGTCAACAAGATAGATGGGCCGGTGGCGTCGACGATTACGACTCCGGCGTACAAGCCACCGGCGTGGCCGATGACCCCGATTCCGGGTGCACTGACGAGCCCGAGCGCTCCTTGGTTTCAGGGGGGGGCGGCGACAGGAATCGCGACCCCTGACAGCCCGCGGTTGATTGTGCAGGTTCAGGGGTTGCTGATGCAGATGGGCGATCTGCAGAGCCAGCTGGATCAGCGGGAAAAAGAACTGAGCTCACTGCGCGAGCGGCTGAGGGTGAAGGAAGAGGCGCTCGACCGGTCTGATCGCGAATGCAAGGCGGCCGAGTTGGCGATTCAGCGCCTGGCAATGCAGTTGGCGTCGCGCCGCTAGTGAAGCGGTTGCTGGGCGGCCTTGGGGCCGGAGCGGTGCTGGGCCTGATCGTCTTTGTAATCGAGGGCGCGCGGGTGATGGCGCAGGGCGCGATTGGTCTCAACATCGCGACCGAGGGTCCCTTCGCCGCGATCATTGCAGCGGTGCGGCCGCAGCTGCCGTTGTTGCTGGTGCGGGTCGTGGTCGCGTATCTGCTCGGCGGCGCGGCCCTCGGCCTGGGCGGGCTGGTCCTCACCGCAGCCGTCCTCGGGAAGGGCAGCAGCCGGCCCCGGTGGGCAGTGGTGTTTGCCCTCGAGTGGATCGCGCTGGCGGCAGGCTTGATGGTGCTGCGGGCGATCGAGCGGCCCGCGCTCTTCGATGATTTGAATTGGTTTCGGCCCATTCTTTCGGTGTTGGTGGCGCACGGCGAGCCGTGGCACGCGTGGCTCTTTGGGGGGGGGTGGGGGTTGGCCCATGGGGTGGGGTGGCTCAGGCAGCCTGCCGCGCGCGCCTCGAAGGTTCGCTGGTTTCGGCTGGTGGCGGTCTGCGCAGTCGTCGCGCTGGGGGTGATCGCCTTTAGTTTCATGCGCGGCCGGGGCCCCCGGGCTCCGCTGTATGTGTTGATTGGCGTCGACGCGTTTCGCCCGGATCGCCTGGTCGCGTACGGAGGCAAAGGAGGGGTCGCGGACCATCTGGATGCGTTTGCAAAAGACGCGACGGTCTTTGATCGGGCCTTCACCCCGCTGGCGCAAACCGAGCCCGCGTGGAGGAGCCTGCTGACCGCGCGCTGGCCGCCCGCGACGGGAGTGCGTTACCCTCTGACGGCTCCCTCGCGATGGACCGAGCTTCCGACGTTCACCGCCGCGCTGGAAAAAGCGGGGGTGCATACCCACTGGTCGACCGATTGTTCCCGCTTCAACTTCCAGGGTGCGGCGTCGGGCTTCAGCGATCGCGTTCAGCCTCCGAAGGGTGCGATCAACTTTGCGCTCGAGAAGATGCGCTTTCGTGCGCTGGGAGTCGTGGCCGACAACGCGCTGGGCTCGATCTGGATCCCCGAGTTCGTCGACAACCGCGCCCTGGCCGGGATTCACGACCCAATGGGTTACGCCCGAAGGCTGGCCCGCCGGCTGGTGGAAGACGCGCGGGCCGGGCCGACCTTGTTCGCCTGGCACGCCACGGCGGCACACTTTCCCGGCGACCCGGTCTTGCCGTTCTACCGGAAGTTCGTCAGGCCCGACGCTGCGCTCGATCGCAAGCTGCGGATGCAGTTCACCCCGATTGCCGAAGGCGATCACCTGGCCGCGACTTCGTGGACCCGCGCGGACTCCGAGGCGCTGTACGACGAGCTGCTCGCGCAAGCCGATGCGCAGGTGGGAATGCTGCTGCAGGCGCTGAAGGATGCCGGCCTCTACGACGAAGCGACGATCATCGTCTTTTCGGATCATGGAGAGAGCTTCCACCCCGACTTCGAGGCATTGGCCGGGGCCACTCCGGTGCATGGCGCGAGGTTGCGCGAAGAAGAGAATCGAATCGTGCTGCTGGTGAAGCCGCCTCACGCCCGGAAGGTCGAGCGCGTCTCACAGTTGGTGCGGTTGGTGGACCTGGGTCCGACCCTTCTTCAAATGGCGAATGTGCCGCCGCTGCCGGAAAGCGATGGTCGAAGCCTGGGCCCGCTGCTCGACGGGCGGCCCGATGCGGCGCGGTGGCTCTACGCCGAGAC
>JAYVCD010000042.1:0-32856 GCA_043750125.1 Archangiaceae bacterium
CCGACCACCCGACCGTTTCGCTCGGTGGTCTTGATGTCGATGATTCCCTTTCCGCCGCGGCCCTGGACCCGGTACTCGGTCTCTTCGGTGCGCTTGCCGTACCCATTCTCGGTGACGGTAAGAATCGTTGCACCCTTGTCCACCACCTCGGCGCCGACCACTGCGTCGTCCGGGTCGAGGGTGATGCCTTTGACCCCGTAGGCCGCGCGCCCCATCGAGCGGACCTCTTCTTCGGCAAACCGAATGCTCATTCCCTGCGCGGTCGAGAGCAGAACGTCCTTGGTCCCGTCGGTAATCTTCACCCCGACCAGCACATCGCCGTCTTCGATGCCCAGCGCGATCAACCCGCTCTGGCGCACGTTGCTGAACGCGCTCAGGTCGGTGCGCTTGACGATCCCCTTGCGGGTGACGAAGAGGACGAACTTGTTTTCGGGGAAGTCCTTGGTGACGAGCACCTGGGCCAGGCTCTCGCCCTCGGCGAACTGGACGAGGTTGATGATCGGCTTGCCGCGCGCGGTCCGGCTGGCGGCAGGAATCTCGTGGACCTTGAGCCAGTACAGCTTGCCGCGGCTGGAAATCGGCATCAGGTAGGCGTGGGTCGAAGCGACGAAGAGATCCGAGACGAAGTCGTCTTCCTTCGTGGTCGCTCCGGTCTTCCCCCGTCCGCCGCGGCGCTGGGCGCGGTACTCGGTGATCGCGCTGCGCTTGACGTAGCCGGCGTGCGACAGCGTCACCACCATCGCCTCTTCGGCGATCAAGTCTTCGGTCGACAGCTCATCGACATCGCCGATGATTTCCGTCCGCCGCTTGTCCGAGAAGCGCTCGCGAATGTCTTTGAGCTCGGTGCGGATGACGTTGAGCAGGCTCGAGTCGTTCTGCAAGATGTCTTCGAGCCGCGCGATGTCGATCAACAGCTCGACCATTTCCTTGAACAGCTCTTCGCGCTGCATTCCCGTCAACCGGGCCAGGCGCATCTCGAGGATGTTGTTGGCCTGCAGCTCGGAGAACCCGCCCGACGCATAGTCGTGCGAGACCCGGGTGTAGGTGGCGACTTCCTTCTGCGCGCGCGCGACCAGCTCGTCCATGTGGCGCTTCACGGCCGGGACGTCAATCTTCGGCAGCTGCGCGTAGCTTGGGTGTTCCCAAAGCGTGGGCGCGAGAATGTTCATCAGGCCCCACCGCGCTTCATCGGTGTCCTTCGAGGCTTTGATCACCGCGATGACCTGGTCGATGAACGACTGGGCGACCAGCAACCCTTCGACGATGTGGAGCCGGTCTTTGGCCTTCTTCAGCTCGAACCGGCTGCGGCGGGTGACGACCTCGCGACGGTGCAAGATGAACTTCTCGAGGATTTCCTTGAGCGTCATCGTCCGCGGCTGGCCCTGGTCGATCGCCAGCAACTGAATGCCGTACGTCGTCTGCATCGGGGTGTTGGCGAACAGGTTGTTGAGCACCACCTGGGTCATCGCGTCGCGCTTCAGGTCGATGACGATGCGCATTCCGTCGCGATCGCTCTCGTCGCGCACGTCGCTGATGCCTTCGATTTTCTTGTCGGTGACCAGCTCGGCGATCCGTTCGATCAGCCGGGACTTGTTCACCTGGTACGGAATTTCGGTGATGACGATCTTCTCGCGGTCGTTCTTTTTCTCGGTCTCGATTTCGACCCGCGCGCGCAGCGAGATCAGCCCGCGCCCGGTGGTGTAGGCGTTGAGAATTCCCTGCCGGCCGCTGATGAACCCCGACGTAGGGAAGTCCGGCCCGGGCACGAACGTCATCAACTCGAGAATGGTCGCCTTGCTGTTGTCGAGCAGGTGCAGCGTCGCGTCGACCACCTCGCCCATGTTGTGGGGAGGAATCTTCGTCGCCATTCCGACCGCGATCCCGTCGCTGCCGTTGACCAGCAGGTTGGGGAAGCGCGCGGGCATCACCAGCGGCTCGAGCAGCGTCCCGTCGTAGTTCGGCCCGAAGTCGACGGTGTCCTTGTCGAGATCCGCGAGCATCTCGTCGGTCAGACGCTCCATTCGCACTTCGGTGTAACGCATCGCTGCGGGCGAATCGCCGTCGACCGAGCCGAAGTTTCCCTGCCCGTCGACCAGCAGGTAGCGCAGCGACCAGGGCTGGGCCATGCGGACGATCGCGTCGTAGACCGAGGCGTCGCCGTGAGGGTGATACTTGCCGATGACGTCGCCGACGACGCGGGCCGATTTTTTGTAGGCGCGGTTGTAGGTGTTCGACAGGTCGTGCATCGCGAACAACACCCGGCGGTGCACCGGCTTGAGGCCGTCACGCACGTCCGGCAGCGCACGCCCGACGATGACGCTCATCGAGTAGTCCAGATAGCTCTGGCGCATCTCGTCTTCGAGCGTGACGGGAATCAAATTCCCCGCGGGCCGACCGGCAGAAGGGGGACCTGGCGGGGGCGGCGGAGCAGGCGGCTTTTCGATGGTTTCGTCGGACATTTTCGACGCGGTTCGTAACCCAACCGAGCGCCATTGCCCACCTGAGGTTTCGCTCGTGTGCGGGCTGCGAAACCTCAGCTTTTGACTCTTGGCAAGGCGCCCGTCGGCGGTCAGCGCGCTGCGACGGGGAACCGCTTGCGGCGGGAGCTGTAGGGAACTCTCGAATGTCCGTCAGACTCCGGAATCCACGTCCGTCGGAAGTCCACCCCCTCCGGCGCCCGACGAGCCTCCGAAACCTCCACCCCCACCCGGGCCGCCTCCCCCACCACCTCCCCCCGCCCCGCTCGAGAAGCAAAAGCCGGCTGCGCTGCAGACCTGCCCCGCCGGACACGCGGGCTGAGCTCCGCACCGACAGGCTCCGCCCGCGCACGCGTTGGCGGTCATCGGGTTGCACGCCGTGCAGCTGTTTCCATTGAGGCCGCAACTGGTCATCGAAGGAGGCGAGACGCAGTCGTGGCTGGACGTGCAACAGCCGCCGCTGCACGAAGTCCCATCGCAGACGCAGCTGTTGCCCAGACAGCGCTGGCCCACCGCGCACGGGACGTCCGTGCCGCACTTGCACTTCCCGCTGCTGCAGTCGTTGGAGAAGACGGGGTCGCACGAGGTGCAGCTGTCGCCTCCCAGGCCGCAGGCAGAGACCCCGGGTGGAGTGGTGCAGACCCCGCCATCCGAACAGCAACCGCCCGGGCACGAGCTGCCGTTGCAGACACAGGCGCCCCCGACACAGTTCTGGCCGGGAGCACAGGCCGCGGCTGTTCCACAGGTGCACTGGCCCGCGGTGCATTGGTCCGCGGTCGACCCATTGCATTTGGAGCAGGCGCCTCCCGGAGCGCTGCCGCAGGTCGGGTACGTGGGGGGCAAACAGACATCGCCGCTGCAGCAGCCCGAAAGACAGGACGTGCTGTCGCACTGGCACGAGCCCGCGACGCAGCGCTGCCCCGGTGCGCACAGGGCCCCGGTGGTGCCACACGCGCAGGCCCCATTCGAGCAGCGGTCAGCGGTGGGGGGGCAGGCCGCGCACGCCATCCCCGGAGCTCCACAGGAGGAAACAGACCTCGCGGTACAGAGGGCTCCCGAGCAGCACCCTCCCGGACACGACGTTGGGTTGCAGACGCAAGTGTTCCCCTGACACTGCTGACCGACCCCGCAGGTGGGCTGATTGCCGCACTGACAGGCGCCGGTGACCGAGCAGACGTTGGCCCGGAAGGCATCGCAGTTGGTGCACGCCGAGCCCAGGGCGCCACAGGCGGTGGGCGAGGCGTTCAGACAGACCTGATTGTTATCGCAGCAGCCGCTGGGACAATTGGCGGCGTCGCAGGCCCCTCCGATGCAAGAGCCTCCGGTGCACGTCTGAGCCGGGGCACACGCCGGGCCCAGGCCGCAGCGACAGGCTCCAGACGCAGAGCAGCTGTCTGCCTTCGCGCTCGAACAATTGGCGCACGCCCCCCCGATGGGACCGCAACTTGAAAGGGCCTGCGGGGTGCAGACATCGCCGGCGCAGCACCCGGTGAGACACGAGGTGGCATCGCAGACGCACACGCCCCCGACACACCGCTGCTCGGCCGTGCACGCCGCCTTGTTGCCACACCCGCACTGACCCTGAGCCGAGCAGCCGTCCGAGAGGGCCGACGGACAATTGGTGCACGTCGACCCATTGGCGCCGCAGGTGGACGCAGTCTGGGAAATGCAGAGGTTTCCGGAGCAGCAGCCCGCCGGGCAAGAGGCCGCAGTGCAAGTGCAACCGGTGCCGCCACATTGCTGACCTGCGGGGCACGCGGCCGACTTGCCGCATCGACAGGTTCCGGTGTCCGAGCAGTTGTCGGCTTGCAGGGCGCCACACATCGCGCAGTTGGCTCCGGTTGCTCCGCACGAGGCGGGGGCGAACTCAGTGCAGGTCGTCCCGACGCAGCACCCGGTCAGACAGGACGTCTGGTCACAAACGCACCCCCCATTGACGCACCGCTGGCCGGAAATGCACGCCGCGGTTCCCCCACAGCGGCACTCGCCGACGCTCGAGCAGCGATCGGCCTTCGCGGTGTCGCACGCCACGCAGGCCATTCCCGCGGGGGCACACGAGCCCAACGTCCGAGAGGTGCAGGCCGCGCCCGAACAACAGCCACTGGGACACGAGAGCGCATCGCATTCGCAGTTGCCGGCGACGCAGCTTTGGCCCAGCGCACAGGCGGGAACACACCCGCTCGCGCCGCCGGTTCCTCCTCCGGATCCGCCTCCTCCCCCGCCTGCGCCGCCGTCGACCGTCCTGCATTCCGCCCGGCAAAACCCTTCACAGCACAGCGGCTTTCCCGACAGGCAATCGCCCGCGTCGGTGCATGAAGTGAGTCCGAGGGTCGAAGGATCCGAGCAGTTGCACCCTGCCGCGAAGACCACGCCCAGCGCCAACGCCAGCCGGAAAAACCCGCGCATCGTTACTCCGTGACGAAGAAATAGGTGGCCGCGACGAACAGCGCGGCGGCGACGATTCCGCTGACCAGGCTCAGCGTCAGCTGCGAGTTGCTGCGGCTCGCCAGCCGGTCGGCTTCCGCTGCGGTGTAGAGGGTGGCATTCATTCCGTCGACCATCGTCGACTTCCCATTGAACTGCGCGCGCGCGTTGAGCCCCACCGCGAGGAACGCAACCGAAACGCCACCGGCGGCCACGGCGCCACCGCCCAGGGTCCACTTCACCGCGGCCGGTGTCGTCGAGCGTTTGACCTCGGCCGGCGGCCGCTGCTGCACAGCAGGAACCAAACGCGCAGCGAGGGGAACGTCCTTCGCGGGCTCGGGCACGGGGCGCGGCGCAATCGCCACAGGCGCGGGGGGCGGCGCAAGGCGGGCCAACTCTTCGACCACCCGCCGAGCGAAGAGCGCGATCGGCACCGCGACCTTGTCGCCCCACCCTTCGGCCGCAGAGGACACGTCGGTGACCAGCAATGACTTTCCGGTCTGCGCCGACACCGCCTCGAGCCGGACCGCGAGCTGACTGCCGATTTTCCCCACGTCGACCCCCACCACCACCGCGTGCGGGGACAGCAGCGTGGCGAGCCGGGTGAGGCAGCTGGCTCCGCCCTGGCAATTGCGCGCATCGGAAAAGCCCGCTGCTTTGACCCGTTTCCCGGTGGCCGCATCGTCGAGAGTGTCGGCCGCGGGGACGCCTTCGCGAATCAAGGCGGCGTGAACCCGCGAGGAGATGCCGCTCGCGTACAGGTCGGCGCCCGGACGCTTGCTCGAGACGACGACGGCGATGGGGGACGACGGCGACTGGGACAGCAGGCACAGCAGCACGAAGCCGGTCATCGGGCGCGCATCGTAGTCCGAGACTCGCCTTCGTTCGCGACTTCAGCTTCCGTCGAGCTGAGCCTTGATGTCGTCGAGGTTGCGCGACACCGCGCGTCGCTTCGCCTCGGTGTCGGCGGCCCGGGCGTCCAGGCGCGCCTGCCGCAGGAACTGGCGCAGCACTCCGTCGACGTCGCCGGTGAGTGCCTCCTTCTTTTTCAGCCGATGCTCCAGAGCGCCGAGGCGCTTTTCGAGGCTGTCGGAATTGGAGACGGGACGTTTGGCGTCGGGCTCTTTGGCCACCGGCGGCAGCTCGACCCGCACGGGTTCGACCGGCGCCTGCGGCCCACCCTGCCTCGTCGGCGCGGCGATCACCGCGGGCACATCGAGAACCGGAGGAGGAGCCACCAGCACCGGCGCGGCGGAAGGCGGAACAAACGCCTTGAACCCCGCGAACCCGAGCGCGAGCACCGTCACCGCGCCCATCACCCAGGGCAGTCGGGCGGAAGCTTTGGGCAGGTCCCCCGAGCGCACCATCGTCGGTGAAAACGCTTCCTCGCCCACGGCCACCGGGGCAGAGGGGAAGGTCGGAGAGGGAGTGGCGCGGTTTCGCAGCAGCGCGGCGTCCATCGCCTGCGAAGGAGAAGGCTGCGGAGTGCGGGCGGCCATCGGCTGGAAGGCTTCGCCGGTGACCGGGCGGTTGGCCAGCTGGGTGAACGAGATGTCGCTGCTGATTTGTCGGCGCACCGCCTCGCACATCAGGCGCACTTCTTCGGCGGTCTGAGGTCGTTGGGCCGGGTCTTTCTTCAGCAGCTTCTGCAGCAGCTCGTCGAGCGCCTCAGGCACCAGCGGGTTGAGGCTCTTCGCCAGCGGCGGAGCGTCCTCGGCGTGCATGAACATCACCTGGTTTTGATTTTCAGCAGGAAAGAGGACCCGACCGGTGACCAGCTCGAACAGCATGCAGCCCATCGCGTAGAGGTCGGTGGTCGGCCCGATGGTGCGGCCGCGGGCCTGCTCGGGCGACATGTAGACCGGGGTGCCGATGACCGCCGACGCCTGGGTCTGCATCCCCGCCTTGCCGCTGGCCAGCTTGGCAATCCCGAAGTCGAGCAGCTTGATGTAGCGGCGGCCGGCGCGCGGCTGCACCATGAAGACGTTCGAAGGCTTCACGTCGCGGTGAATGATTCCGAAGTCGTGGGCGGCCCCGAGCGCCTCGAGCACTTCCTCGCACCAGTACAACGCCTCGTGCACCGGAAGCGGGCCGCGGGTGCGGATGATCGCGTCGAAGGGCTCGCCTTCGAGGTACTCCATCAGGAAATAATGCGAGCCGTCGGGCAGCTGCCCGAACGCGAAAATGTCGACGATGTTCCGGTGCCGAATCTCGTTCACCGAGCGCGCCTCGGCGACGAACCGCTTCACCAATTCGACGTCGGCCGACAACTGCGGCAACAAGACCTTCACCGCCACCCGTTTGCCGATGACGGGGTGAATGCCTTCGTACACCGCGCCCATCCCACCGACGCCCATCAGGGTGCCCACCCGGTATTCCCCCAACATCACCCCGTTGAGATCCTGAACTGGCTGGGCAGGCACGTGGCCGGGGAGACTACCGCCTGGCGACGGTTAGTTGAAGGCGGCTTCGAGCTTCTTGAGCGCGTCGGCTTCTGGCTTCGAAATCTTATTGCCCATGCCGAGAATTCCGCCCGAGGCCTCGGCCACCGAGCGCGCCTTCCCCAACAGCTCGCTCTTCAGCAGGGTCTTCTCTTCAGGCTTCATCCCTTCGACCAGCGCAGTGACGTAGTTGGACCAGGCGAGCTCGAACGCGGCGGGCGGCTTGAGCTTGAGCCAACTTTCCAACAGGGTGTGGGCGCTGCTGCCCTGGTTGATTCCCGAGGCCTGAGCGGCCGCGAGCACTGCCGCCTGTTCCTTCGCATCGACCGCGCCGTCCGCCCAGGCAACCTGGACCAGCGGGAAGAGCGAAAGCGCGTGGATGGTCTCGCGGTTCAGCTTGAGCGAAATCAGCTTCTCGAGGACCGCCTCGTTCTGGATCCCGGTCAGCTCCTGAATCCCTGCTTTATCGAGCGCTTGTTGGGCCTGCGCCTTGAGCTGGTCGACCAGCTTCTGGTTCTGCTTGGCGAAGAACGTCTCTTCCAGCTCTTTGCGGCGGTCGGCGAGGGCGTCGGACATGCTTTTTATCTATCGCTTCTTTCCTGCTTTCGCACGGCGCTTCTTGACCGACTGCTTCACCGCCAGGTCATTGAGGTCGACGCGCGAACGGGCCAGCGCATACGCCAGATCATCTCGCAGCAGGCCCTTGCCCACCGCGCCTTCGGGCGACATCGCAAGGCCCACCACCCACTTGGGCCGCTCTTCCTTCTCGCGCAGCTGGCGGGCGAGCTCGCGCTGCGAATCCCACGGCAGCTTTCCCGCGTCGGGGACGTAGATGACGCCCTTGTTCTTGCTGAACGCCGCGGTGACGACCTTCTCTTCGGGCTCGGTCAGCTCGGTCAGCGGCCCTTCTTCGGCGAAGGCCGCAGCGGCCTCTTGCGCCCACTGCTGCCGGTCGGCCTGCGAGGCGCCGTACAGCAGCACCGCCGCGCGGTTGGTGACCAGTTGTGCTTCTGAGTACCCGGAAGACATTTCTTTCATGAGAGGTCGGCGCTCCTGGACGTCGTAACCCGGTAAAGCGGCACCGGTTGGGCTTTGCCCTTGAGTTTGACGGGGGGCAACAACTCGCTGGTCCACCCGGCTTTGGCGGCGCGCTCGGCGGTCGAGGCGCCGACGAGAATTTCTCCTCCGCCGGCCAGGCTGCACAGCCGCGCAGCGACGTTCACCGCGTCCCCGATGCAGGTGTACTCGGTGCGGCGAGCGCTGCCCACGCTGCCGGCGACGACCAGGCCGGTGTTGATTCCAATGCCGAGCTCGAGCGGGGTGACGTGCTCGCCGCTGTTGTTCTGCTCGCGCACCGATTCCATCATCTGCAGCGCCGCCCGGACCGCGCGTTCGGCGTCATCGTCATGCGCGACCGGAGCGCCGAAGACCGCCATCACTCCGTCCCCCAGGAACTTGTCGAGCGTGCCGCCGTTGGCGAGCACCGCATCGGTGAGCCGGCCGAGCACCCCGTTGAGCAGGCCCATGACCTGGTCCGGAGGGTAGGTCTCGGCGATCGAGGTGAAGTTCCGGATGTCGGCGAACAGCACGGTTACGTCGCGCTTCTCGCCCGAGAGGACGACCTCGCCCGACTTGAGAATCTCTTCGACCACCGCGTCCGAGGTGTACCGGGCGAACAGCCGGCGAATCCGGTCGGTCTCGTTGGTGCGCTTCAAGATGTTTTCCATCCGCGCCGCCAGCTCTTCCATCGACACGCCCTTGTGGACGTAATCGTCCGCGCCGGCCCGCAAGCCGCCGACCCGCTGCACGTCTTCGTCGTTGGCGGTGAGGATCATCACCGGCACCGAGCGCGAAGGGCCCTGCTTCAGCCGGCGGCACAGCTCGACGCCGTCGAGGCCCGGCATCTCGAGGTCGGTGAGCACGATGCTCGGGCTGAAGGTGCCGACCGCCTCGAGGGCAAGAATCGGGTCCTGCCACGACTGAACCTCGTAGCCGAGCATCGTCAGCCCCTGCTCGACCAGGTTGCAGGCCAGCATGCTGTCGTCGACCACCATCACCTTGACCCCGTTCGAGCCCTCGCGCTGAAGCAGCTGGGCCTGTTCGACATCGGTGGGCTGGGCTTCCATTCGCCGCTGCAGTCCCAGCGCCTCGTAAATCTGCTGGTTCGAGACCAGGCCCTGCTCGACCAGCAGGTCCCCGAGCTTGCGACCGTCTTCGCGCTGCGCGGCCAGAGCGGATTTCAGCACCGGCTCTTCGATGTACTTGAGGCCGACCAGAATCTCGCCCAGGG
The DNA here is from genome assembly GCA_043750125.1 of Archangiaceae bacterium. Classification (GTDB taxonomy): domain Bacteria; phylum Myxococcota; class Myxococcia; order Myxococcales; family Myxococcaceae; genus JAGSPQ01. Next base: position 9,633 of record JAYVCD010000042.1, read on the forward strand.
GAGGACGATCGAGCGAGACCCGATTGCCCGCCGCCAGCGCCTGCGAGAGCGCCCGCTGAAGCTGAATTCGGGTGATGTACCCCAGGGAAAGCAACGCCTCGCCCACCCGGTGGCCGGTGAGGTGCTGCAGCGCGAGAGCTTCCTGCACCTGAGATCGGGTGACGAAGCCCATCGTGACGAGGATGTCGCCGAAGCGTTGCGAGACATCGGACATGGAGGACGGGGGGAGTCTAGCCCCAGCGGGCCGCCGGACAAGAACCCGATGCGAACCTCGTCTTCAGCGCGGCAGCAGCCCGGAGAAGGCCACCAGGATCTCGAGCAAGATCAAAATCACCACCATCACCTCGAGCGTCAGCGCCCGGCCGGTGTCCACTTCGCCCTTGAGCAGGGCGTAGGTCTGCGAGAGCAGCTTCTGCTTTCGGGACACCTGCACCTGCCACTGGGGAATTCGCAGCTGGCTGACGGCCCCCTCGTACACCCGGCCGAGGTAGACATCGGCCACGATGACCAGCGAGTTGTCGACCCGTTCGATGAACTCGGACATCTCGATCAACGTCAACATCACCTCGCGCAGCAGCTTCTTGTAGGGAGAGCGAAACAGCGTTCCGGCTCCTTTCTGCTGGCCGATCGCGTCGTAGACGCGGGTGAGTTCCTTATCGAGCACCACGTCGTAGTACCGGAACTCGAGCAACTGGGCGTTGGCGATTTCCAGCAGGTCGGCCACGTCGTTGGAGGCCAGGTGCGGCGGCTCGTAGAGGAACGCGCAGTTCCAATCGATCACCACCAGGTCCTGCTCGGTGTAGCTGAAAGCGTGAGACATCACGTCGTCGCGCTCGGCCTGGGACAGTCGGGTTTCCAGCGCCTCGCCCAGAATCAACCGCGGCAGCTCGGGTGCTTCGCTCAGCTCTTTGGCGGTGGGGTTGCCCTCGACTTCCCGCACCCGGAAGACGGTGTAGCTCTCACGCTCTTCCCACAGGTGCGCGTCTTCGATCGCCGGGGCGATCGTCTTTCGAATCGACGTCATCACTTCGTGCGCCAGCACGTCGATCTCGGGGTTGTCCGAGACGTCGTCTGAGAACGGCACCAACTCTTCGAGGGTGGTCCCGGGGGGAATCGTCAGCCGGATGATGACCGAGAGTGCGCCGTGGTCGAACAGGCGAACGCCCACCTGGGCTTCGCAGAGGCCATTCTTGAGCTTCAGCGGGCGCGGGCCGACCTCGTACGCGAGCGGAGGGTTTGCCAGCTGAATGTAGTCGCTTCCTTCCCGCGAAAGCCGCAGTCGGGAAGTGGCGGTGTGAACGAGGACGCGGGCGCGCTCGAGGTTGATCTCTTCACCCACATCGTAGATGCGGTAGCAGAGCGCCGAAGCCTGGGTCAGACGAAACATGAGAGTCCTTTACCCACTCCCGCAGCCGATCGCCCCGCGGTCTTCAGCGCCGCTTCCTGGGGGGCACCGATTTTTTCTTCACGACTTTCTTCGCCGGCGGTTTGGTTGGAGCGGCGGGAACGCTCTTCGCCCCGGCGGCCGCCTTCGCCACCTCGAGCGACAAGGCTCGGACCCGGCCCGACAGCTCGTCACGCTCGACCGCCAGCGCCTGCACCTGCTGCTCGAGCGGCTCGAGCTTCGCCTTCATCTCGGTGAGCGCGAGCTCGGCTTTCTGCGCCCGGGCGGTCTCGTTGGCGCGCGCCAGGCTCTGCTCGTCGGCGCGGTGATTTTGGGCCGAGACGAGCCGAAGGGTCACCACCCCAAGCGCCGCCAGAAGTCCGGCGGTGACCCCGAACAGAATCCACGGCAGCAGGCTCGGCGGCCGACGCAGCGCGCCGGTGATCATCGTCTGATCAATCGGGGTCTCCACGTTGTCGTCACTCAAGGAACCGCAAGGTAGCACCCGAGGCCCAACCCGCCTGTTCTTGGACAGCGGCGGCCCTGAAGGGGGGCTTCGACGAATCGGTTACGGAGCAGCTGCCGGGCGTCGCAGCTCCCAGATTCCGCGCGCACGGAAGACCCGCTCGACCATCAGGCTATGCAGCAGGTGCAGCGGCTGCCCCACCCCCGGCCCTTCGAGCAGGGTGAGCGCATCGGCGATCGCCTCGAGGGTCGACCGGTTGTCCGGCGAGGTCGATTCGCGAAGGCGCAGCGGAGCGGCCTGTTTGGTCGGCAGCCCCAGGCGCGGCACGTTCGCCAGCGCGGGCAGCTTCTTCAACATTCGCCGGGTCTGGCGCCACGTCCCATCGATGACGATCAGGCACTGGGGAAGCACTTCGGGGGCCGGGGGAGCATCGAAGTCCGCGGGGAACAGCAGCCAGGCGCCGGGGACGAACGGCTTGACCTCTTCGTCGACCGGGGCGGATTCCTCGCCGAAGTCGATCATCGCGCTGTTGGGCAGGGCCAGGCCGGCGATGCGAGCGGTGCCGGTCGACTTGTCGGCTTCCCGCGCGTGCCGAACAATCACCACCCGGGTGCGGGTCGGAACGGTCGGAATGTCCGCGCACAGACAGAACTCGTGCCGAATCCAGCAGCGGGGACAGCGACCGGGAAGATGGGACAGGGTGCGAGAGCGCATCAGCCTGCTGTCTACTTCAAGTCGGTCGCTTTGCCCGCCTGAGCACCCACAGAGCGCCGATCAGCAGCGGACCCAGCCCGGTCGCGCTGCACCCTTTCTTCACCGGCGGCTCGGCCGGTTTGGAAATCCAGATGTGGCCGCTGACGGTTCGCACCTGCCCCTCGACCCAGACCTCGGCCCGCCATCGTTCTGCGCTGCCGTCGGCCGGGGCGGTCAACGCCTGGGTCGCAACGAAAGGATCTGCGTTTACGTCCAGCGTCTGCACCACTGTTCCGTTCCGCAGCACCTGCAGCTGCTGCCCCTGCCCCCCGGTCACCGTCACTGCCAGCGTGGCGGCGGCCAGACGCAGGGTGTCGCCGATGCGGGCGGTCGCGGCCGACAGCTCGACCATCGGGTCCGCCGGCCCCTGCAGCTTCACCACCGTTCGGCCCTGGCGGACCCCTTCGATGATTCCGGCCGCCGACAGCTCGGACGCGAAGACCATCGTGGTCGGGTTGCCGATCGGGCTCGCCAGCGCGTCCATCGCCTTGCCTGCCGAATGGTCATCGCTGCCCCCGATGGGCGCCAGGTGCAGGCCCTGCCCGAGCAGGCGATTCCAGAAAGAGATCGCCTCGCGGGTAAACAGCAGACCGGTCACATTCCACCCGCCGGTACCGATTTCCACCGCGGCCAGGGTGTCCTTGGGAATCTTCTGCTTCCACGCGCAGCCGATGCACACGTTGCCCAAATCAAGCATCGGGTGGTTGATCGACAACACCGCGCCCTGGTCGGCGAAGCCCTTGACCGCACCATCGAAGGTCCGGCCGTCGAGACCCAGCCGATGGTCGACGTACTTCGTCGCCCCGATTCCGTTCGCGTGCCCGGCGTAGGTGGTGAACTCGACTCCGGGAATGAAGAGCAGCTCGGGTGATCGGCTTTGCGCGTCGGCGATGAAGTCGAGCTGCGCGACGGTGTTGTGGTCGGACAGCTCGACGAAATCGAGGCCGCGCCCCCGGGCAAAGGTCGAGATCTGGTCCAGCGAAGGTTGAGCGTCTCCGCTCTCTTTGGAATGAACGTGGAAATCGCCCGCGTACCAACGGGCCTGCGTTTTCAGGGCGGCGACGGGGACGTAGTCCTTCCGCTCGGGTTGGGCCAGAAGGGTCGGGGTGGTGCGGAGGTCGATTTCCAGTCGGTACGTCGCGGGCGAGGTCAAGACTTTGGCCTTGCCGATCACCACGCTCCACTTCCCCGCGGGCAGCGCGCCGGCCAGGTAGCTGCGCGAAGCGGCGTTCAAGGCGATCACGATCGGCTCTTTGTTTCCGCCGCCCCAGCCGCGAAACCGTTCCGGATCATGCAGCCCGTAATCGAGGATGTTGTTCGGCTGCAGCACCGGGTGCCGGACTTCGATTTCTGTCGTCCCCGCTGGGACGTCGAAGGAAATCATCACGAAGTCCGGACCGGTGGTCGGCAGCTCGCCTTCGAGAATCAAGGGCTGGGCGAACGCGACCGACGACAGGCACAGCGGAAGGAGCCAGCGCATGACGGGAGGTCTACCCCGACACCCCGGTCGATGCAGCCGACAAGGGCCCCCCCCGTCACCCCCTGGAGACTTCAGTCTTTGTGCTTGTGCTCGTGTTTGTGCTCGTGCTCGTGCTCGTGCTCCTCGTGCTCCTCACGCTCTTCGCGCTTCTCGCCCTTGATCTTGATGCGTCCGGGGCCGGGCGGGTTGATGACCACCGTTTCCCTGCGCCCGTGCCACCTTCGGTACTGCCCCGGGGCGTAGGTGACAATCGTGCGGGGAACGTAGCGTTCCTCGACGACCACCCAGCTTCCATTGTGAGTCTGGTTGCGAAACCAGTGGCCGTCGCGGCGGTTCCAGTACCAGTTGTCGACGAAGAAGACCTCGTCGTCACTGTCCTCGACCACCTGCACTCCGGGCTGAATCACCACCAGCGGCGGAGGCGCAGGAAAGACGATGCGCGGCAAGGGAATGTCGATGTGAATCTGAGCCAGGCCGGGAGCGGCGAGGACCAATGTAAGCGCGAGTGCGAGGGTTTTCATCCGGCGAACTGTAGTTCAAATGGCCCGGGAGCTCAGGCGCGGTTGTCGATTCCCAGCTGGGGGTCGAATTGCTTTTCGCCCAGTCCGGAAGCCTTCTCGCTCTCGAGCACCAGCGTCTCGAGCAACGCCTTCTGCACGTGCAAGCGGTTCTCGGCCTCGTCCCACGCGGCGGACTGCGGCCCGTCGATTACCTCGGCCGAGATCTCTTCGCCCCGATGCGCCGGAAGACAGTGAAGAACGATCGCGTGCTTCGCGGCGAGCTTCATCAAGGCAGCATCGACGCAGTACCCCTTGAACGCTTTGAGCCGCGCGTCCTTCTCGGACTCTTGTCCCATGCTCGTCCAGACGTCGGTCACCACCACGTCGGCCCCAGCGACTGCGCGCTGCGGCGAATCGACCACCTGCACGTTGGCGTTCATCACGTCCGCGGCGGGTCGGTAGCCCTCGGGCGAGGCGAGCTTCAGGGTGAAGCCGAACAGCTTCGCCGCTTCGCAGTACGAACGGCCCATGTTGCTGGCGGTGTCGCCGACGAAGGCGATCGTCTTCGAGGCGAACGAGCCCAGCCGCTCTTCAATCGTGAACAGGTCGGCCAACAGCTGTACCGGGTGACCGCCGTCGGTGAGCCCGTTGATGACCGGCACTGTCGCGGCGCTGGCGAACTGCCGCAGCCGCTGATCGGCGAAGGTGCGCATCATGATGCAGTCCGAATAGCGCGAGGTGACGCGGGCAGTGTCTTCCAGAGGCTCGCCGCGGTTCATCTGGCTGTCGGCGGTGGGCAAGGTGATGCAGTGGCCTCCGAGCTGGGCCATCGCGGCTTCGAATGACAGGCGGGTCCGGGTGGAAGCCTTCTCGAAGATCAACACCAGGGTGCGCCCCTGAAGCGTCTGCACCACCCGCCGCTGGGCGCGCGCCTCTTTGAGCACCTTGGTTCGCCGCATCAAGGCGTTGTGCTCGTCCTTCGACAGGTCCGACAGGGTGAGGAAGTCGCGTTTCATTTCCAGTTCTCCTTCAGCTTCATGAACAACCCATCGAGTCGAGGAACGGCCTGCGCACGCGCGGACATCGAAGCGAGCCGTTGGTTCAAATCACTCAGCTGCTTCGAGACTGCCTGATCGCCGGTGCCCCCTTCCGAATTCTTTCGGGCCGCGGCGGCTCGGGGCTCAAGCACGGTCAGCACCGCGGCATCGATGCGCGGGTCGACCTGCGCGGCGGCTTCCAGCGTCATCTTCGCCAGCGGCACGCCTTGCTCGCGCGAGGCCCGCACCAGCCGACCGACCGCCTGGTAGGCGTCGCGAAACGCGATCCCCTTCTTCACCAGCGCCTCGGCCAGGTCGGTGGCCTGGGTGCTGCCGTCTTCGAGAGCAGCGCGACAGACGTCGGGCTCGAACTTCACGTTCTTCAAGGCCAGCCGCAGCACGCTCAAGCACCCATCGACGCGGGTCCCCATCTCGAGCAGGGGGCCGCGGTCTTCCTGAAGATCCCGGTTGTACCCGCCGGGCAGACCCTTCACCGTCGCGAGCAGGCCGGTGAGCGCGCCGATCGCCGACCCGCTTCTGCCGCGCAGCAGCTCGAAGACGTCGGGGTTTCGTTTGTGGGGCATCATCGAGCTGCCGCAGGCGATCTGACCGCCGAGGGTGACGAAGCCGAATTCCTTCGAGGAAAAGTCGATCAAGTCGGTCGACAGCCGGCCCAGTCGCACCAGCAGGCGGGTCGAGGCGTAGAGGAAGTCGAGCGCAAAATCGCGATCGCCCACGGTGTCGAGCCCGTTGTCCGTCATGCGCGAGAAGCCAAGCGCCTGCCGCATCGATTCGCGGTCGGTGTTCATCGAGGTGCCCGAGATCGCGCCCACCCCGAGCGCGAGGGTGTCTGACTGGTCGAGCACGAAGCCGAATGCTTCCCCATCGCGCAGCAAGCCCGCGGCCCACGAGGCCCACCAGTAGGCCAGGCTGATCGGCTGCGCGCGTTGACGGTGGGTGTACGCGGGCAACACCACCTCGCGGCTCGCCTGAGCGTATTGGAGCAGCTCTTCGACCAGGCCCGACAACGACTGCAAGGTCCGGACGCATTGCTCGCGCGTCCACAGCCGCAGGTCGGTGGCGACTTGATCATTTCGCGATCGCGCGGTGTGCAGCACCTGGGACGCAGCGCCGATGCGCCGCTGCAGCTCGGCCTCGACCGCCATGTGGACGTCCTCTTCGTCCGGCAGCACCAGCGTGCCTTTGAGCGCGTCGTCCCAGAGGCCGACCAGCCCCTGGTGAATGGCGCGCGCGTCGGCGTCGGGGACCAGCTTCTGGCGCGCGAGCATCGCGATGTGCGCCAGGCTGCCGATCAAGTCCTCTTTGAGCAGCGCGCGGTCCAGCGCCAGCGAGCTCGAGAAGGCGAGCACCTGGGGATGAAGAGTCGCTCCACCGGCGGCATCTGTCTTGGCAACGATCGAGCTCATCCTTTCCCCTTCTTCCAGATGGTTCTGAAGTGATTGGCGACCCGCGACGGACGAATGCCCTTGGCGGGCACGATGAAGATGGTGTCGTCGCCAGCCAGAGTCCCAAGCACCCCCTGGGGGCGGCCGGCGTCGATTGCTCCCGCGACCACCGAGGCGGCTCCGGGACGGGTGCGCAGCACCACCATCGCGTCGCTCTCATCGACGGTGGTGACCAGCGCGTGCACGGCGCGCAGCCCTTCGAGCCCTCCGCTGACGGGAGCGTCGTCGAGCTCGTACGCCGTCCCGCCTTCCGGCAGCTGAATCCGGCGCGCCATCAGAGCCCCGAGATCGCGGCTGAGCGTGGCCTGCGTCACCTCGATGCCGGCTTTCCCCAGCAGCTTGCCCAGCTCTTCCTGGGTCCCCACCACTTGCGAGCGAATCAGCCGGCGAATCGTGTCGCGGCGCTGATGCAGCGCACTCATCCGACGGTCACCAGGGTGCCGACGCCCTGATCGGTGAAGAGCTCGGCGATGACGCTGTGCGGAGTGCGGGCGTCGATGACATGCACCCGCTCGACCCCCGAGCTCGCCGCCCACAGCGCGGCCTTCGCCTTGGCGAGCAGGTTTCCCTCGAAAGCGCCGGCCTTGAGGTGGGTCTCGAGCAGCGAGGTCGGCATCTGCTGCACCAGCTCGTCTTCCACCATCAGCCCCGTAGCGCCGGTCAGCAACACCAGCTTCGAGGCGTTGAGCTCTTTGGCCACCATCGCCGCGACCTGGTCCGCGTCGAGCGGCACGCTCTCACCCTGCTCGGTGATTCCCACCGGAGCGATGACCGGCACGTACCCCTTCGCCAAAAACATCTCGAGCATTTCGGCGTTCACCTTCAGCAGCTCGCCGACGCAGAACTCACCCTTGGTCGACACGCCCTTCTTCGCCCGCAGCAGGCCGCCGTCCTGCCCCGAGACGCCAATCGCCGCGCTTCCGTTTCGGTTGAGCAACGTCACCAGCTCGAGGTTGGTGCTTCCGGTCACCAGCACCTCGCGCAGCTTCGCGTCGCCCGTCGCGCCCGGCGCTTCGCCGTGGACGACGATCGGCACCATTCCCACCGACTTGCAGGTTCACGTCTTCGCAAAACGCCTGGCGCAGCGAGTCCTTCGACAGCGCGGCCTTCCCCAGCTTCAGCACGCAGCGCTTGCCCGCGAACTTCGAGATGTACGAGAGCGCCTGGGTCAGCAGCGTGACCTTGAAGCTCGGGCTGTAGTTGGTGAGGCGGTCGTCGCGGGTGACCGAGCCGTCGGTCGCGGGCTTGAGCAGGCTGGTGTAGTCGGCGTTGATCTTCACGTAGTCGTAGCTCAGGTCGCAGCCCCACGCGGTCGACTCGGCCTCGCCCGCGCGCAGCTCGACCGTCACTTTCACCTCGGGCTCGCGCATTCGCGCCTTGAGTCGGGCCGCCGAGTCGAGGGTCGGCTTCTGGTCATAGACGCAGATGCCTTGAATGGTGACCTTCGAGCCGTGGGGATCCAGGGCCCAGCCTTGAGAGCCCGCGCGCGCGCCGACCGTGGCGAGCACCCGACCCCAGTTCGGGTCCGCGCCGAAGATCGCGGCCTTCACCAGTGAGGAACCGGCGATCGCCTTGGCGAAGTCGGTGGCCATCTTCAGGTCCGGCGCTCCGGTGACCTTCACTTCGAGCAGCTTGGTCGCACCTTCGCCGTCGGCGGCGATCTCGCGCGCGAGCTCCTGGCACAGCGAATAGAGCGCGAGGCGGAACTTTTCGTAGTCGCTGCCCGGGTCGGCGATGGGGGTGTTGCCGGCCAGCCCGTTGGCGAGCGCAAACACCGCGTCGTTGGTCGACATGTCGTTGTCGACGGTCAGGTTGTTGAAGCTCCCGTCCATCGAAGCGGTCAGCGCGCGCTGAAGCATCGGGGCCGAGATGGCGGCGTCGGTGGTGACCACCGCAATCATCGTCGCCATCTGGGGGGCGATCATTCCCGAGCCTTTGCAGATCGCCGACAGCGTCACCTGTTTGCGGTTGAGAGAAATGGTGCGCGAGGCGACCTTCATTCGGGTGTCGGTGGTGAGAATCGCTTCCGCCGCCGCTTCCGGAGCCGCGGTCAGCGCCGCGACCAGCCGGGGCAGCGCGCCGATGATCTTCTCTTTGGGCAGCCGCACTCCGATGATCCCGGTCGAAGCGGACAACACCGCCGCCGCGCCCCCGGTGAGGCTGAGCGCCGCAGCCAGTGCTTCGTGAACGGTGTGGACGTCTTCGATTCCCGAAGGGCCGGTGAGCGCATTGGCGTTGCCGCTGTTGATCAACACCGCATGGATCCCGATCGCCGGCACCCGCGATGCCGCGTCGATCACCGGAGCCGCCTTCGCCGTATTCGCCGTCAACGCCGCCGCCGCGGTGCAGGGCGTCGGGCTGTAGACCAGGGCCAGGTCTTTCTTGTTGGGCTTGATCCCGGCGTGAAGCCCGGCGAACTGAAAACCTTTGGCGATGCTCATCCGAAGACTCCTTGCGTCTCGCGCATTGCGAACAACAGGTTGAAGTTTTGAACCGCCTGGCTGGCCGCGCCCTTGAGCAGGTTGTCGATCGCGCTGATCGCCACCGCGTGGTTTCCGTCGACCGTGACGCCCACCGAGGTGTGGGGAGTCCCCACCACCGAAGACAGCCGCACCGCATCGGCGTCTTCGACCAGCTTCACCAGCGGCTCGCGGCCGTACGCCGCTGCGTAGGCGTCGGCCACCTGGGCGGAAGTCACTCCGCGCTTCAAGGTCGCGACGGCGGTGGCGAGAATTCCCCGTTTGACCGGCAGCAGGTGAGGAGTGAAGACCAGCGACGCGGCGACCGCACCGACCTGGGTCAGCGTCTGGGCAATCTCAGGCGTGTGCTGATGCTTCAGCGTCTTGTAGGCCCGGAAGTCGGCGTCGATTTCCATGAACGCGTAGTCCTCGCTCGCCTTGCGGCCCGCCCCCGAGACCCCCGACGCCGCGCTCACCACCAGCGACGTGGGGTCGACCAGGTGGTCCCGCAGCAGCGGAGCGAGCGCCAGCGCGACCGCCGTCGGGTAGCAGCCGGGGTTGGCGATCAGCTGCGCGCCCGGAATCGCTTCACGAAACAGCTCGGGCAACCCGTACACCGCCTTGGCCAGCCAGCCCGGCGCGTCGTGGGTCAGGCCGTAGAAGCCCGGGTAGAGCGTCGCGTCCTTCAGCCGAAACGCTCCCGACAGGTCGATGACCCTGGTGCCCATTTCGAGCAGCCGCGGCGCCAGCTGCAGCGCGCTGTGCGCTGGCGTGGCGAGGAAGACCACGTCGCAGTCCTTCGAGAGCGCGAGGGCCTGGTCGGCCGGAACGAAGCTGAGCCCACAATCGATGCCGAGCCGCGACGAGACCGCTTCGCCCACCCAGCGATCGCTGGTCAAAAACTGGAGCGACACCTGGCCGTGGCGCGCGAGCAGGCGGGCCAGCTCGACCCCTGCGTAGCCCGAAGCGCCCACGATCCCTGCTTTCACCACCTGCATTGTGCGCGCATATACATGCACGCTTTATTCATTGTAAAGACGCAAGTGGTTCCACCTATTGCCGAGGCCCGAGCAGGAACTTCAGCGCCTCGGGCAGCCGCTGGGCCCAGTAGATTTCGGTATGGGTCGCGCCTGCCTGCACCACGTACTTCAGCGTCGTCGGCTCGATGTAGCCCAGCGTCCGGTAGGACTGCGCGAGCAGGGCGGTGTTCGGCTGGTCATCGTTCGAGGTCCCCGAGTCACCGCTGTCGACGTACACCCGCAGCGGGCGCGGGCTCGCCGCTGTCCCGGCCACCAGCCCCAGCAGGACCTTGTTGTCCCACCACGTCGAAGGAGACATCGCCCCGACCATTCCGAACGTGGTCGCCTTCACCGTCCCGGCGTACGAGGAGATGAGCCCGCCCAGCGACGAGCCGATGATCGCGGTGTGTTCCCGATCTGGAAGCGTGCGCAGCTCGGCGTCCGCCTTGGGCTTGAGCTCTTCGACGAGCATGCGCAGGTAGAGCAGCCCTTTGCCTCCTCCGTAGGCGGGGTCCGCGGTCGGGGTGTACTCGCCGATCCGGTCGGCGGTGGATTCGGGGCCGACGATGATCGCTTCGCGAAATGAACCGCTCTCGGCGGCGGCGTCGATCGCGTTCTGCGCGAACCAGGGGTTGCCCCCAAACGCGGCCGCGGGGTCGAACAGGTTCTGGCCATCGTGCATGTAGACGACCGGAAATCGCGCGCGCGCGTTCTCGAGGTAGGTCGGCGGGAGGTAGACCCAGACACCGCGGGTGTTGTTGAGCAGCACCGAGGTGAACACCCACCGCTTCGACCATTGGCCGACGGTGGTGAAAAAGTGGGGGTAGACGTCGACGGTCGTGCCCGGCTGCACCGTGTAGTTCGGCCCGTGGCTCCAGGTGGCGTCATCCAAGAGCGGCTTGAATTCCAGCGTCCCGGTTCCGACCGGAGTCGCCAGTGTCCACGTGTCGTCGGTGCCCAGCGTCATCGGCTTGCCCGTCGTCCAATTGAACGGCAACGCCGAGCCGCGCATCGAGACGGTCTTCGCGCCCGCCGGGTAATGCACCCGCACCACCGTGTAGCCGGCATCGAGCGAGCCGCCATCGAAGCCCGCGTCGACGAAGCTGCCCGCGTCGAAAGGGGCGGGCGCGTCGTAGCCGCCATCGGCGACACCCTGAGGCGCGCTGCAGGCGGCAAGGAGAACCAGAGCGAGGGAAGTCGAGCGGAGCATCGACCCGGGCCTCTACCCCGGAACGCCCGCCCGAGGCCAAGTCGCCCGACTACTTCGCGACCACCTCGACCGGCTTGAGGTCCCAGGTGAAGCGGTGCGGCTTTCCGTGCCCGTCGTTGATCACGATCTCGCCTTCTTGAACGAACTTGCCGCGGTACTTCTCGGCGTTGACGTCGAACTGGAAAGCCCGCGCCGCGTCCTCGGGGGACTTGGCTTTGATCGATCGCGCGGTGAGTCCACAGCCGTGCACTTTGTACGTTTTCTCACTCATGACAGCACCTATAGACCCCCGGCCTGCCGCTGGGCGCTACTTCTTCTCGCGCTTGAGCTGCCGAATCGCTTCGGCCGCTTCGTCCTGGCCGCAGTTGTACTGCCCGTTGGATCTCTCTTCCTTCGGCAACTCGGAGAGCTCTCGCAGCGCCGCGACCGCGTCGCGATCTCCAAACTCCGAGAGACGAACGGCCGCCTTGGCGCGCACCTCGCAATCCTTGTCGGCCAGGGCCCGCGAATACAGGTCGACCCGATCCAGCTTCTGGTGAAGGCCCGCGAAGTCGAGGTAGCGCAGCGCGCCCCACTGTTTGCGAGAGCGTTTGCCAATGGCGAAGCCCTCGAACTGCGTCGTCAGCGTCTGGGTCGGCACGACTTCCATCATCGCCCGCAGCTCGGCATCGGACTCCGAGCTGGCGAAGTCTTCCGCAAGCGCCTCGAGCAGCAACGGATGCGCGGCGTGCAAAGCCTGGTAGGTGCGCTCGCGCAACAGCGCGCGTTCTTCGATGTGGCGATCGAGCCGATGCAGCGCAGCGGCCTTGAGCGCGGTGAGCTCGGGAACTTCTGCCGGGGCCTCGAGCTCCCGTTGATCGAGCAGCTCGATCGCCTGCTCGGCGCTGCCGTTCTCGATCATCATCGCCGCGCGTTGAGCGGGAGTGGCCGGCAACATCGCCCACGCCGCGGACAGCGTGATCACAATCACCGCGGTCCACATCAAGCTTCGCCACCACTCGCGATCGACTTTCCCAGCGACGACCAGCGCGCGCCGGGCCTGGGTGAGGCCCGCTTCTCCGAGCAGCGAAGTGCGCTGCTGAACCTCGGCCCACTTCGAAGGCTTGTCGGGCCCTCCGGGGGAAGTGCTGGTCACCGCAGCCAGCGCCTTGGCCGAGGTCGCGTTGAAGATTCTGCGGCTGGGAGTGGTGACCGAAGACTCGAAGGGGCTGACGGGCATCTGCGGCATCAGCCGCTCGAGCAGCGCGTGGCCGTTCTTCGGCCGCGCGTCCGGCTTCTTTTCCAGACAATCCATCACCAGCAGCACCAGGGCCGGGTGCAGTTTGAGGCTCGGCATCACCTCGGCCAGCGGCCGGGGGGGCGAGAGCAGGTGCTGCTTCAAGAAGTCCTGAGAGCCCGGGCCGGGAAAGGGAAATTGGCCCGAGAGCATTCGGTAGGCGAGCACTCCGAACGAGTAGACATCGGTGCGGGTGTCCAGCGTGCCGGCCACCGCCTGCTCAGGAGCGACGTACGCGGGCGTGCCCACCACCTGTCCCGGCTGGCTGATGAACGGGTTGTCGACCCCGCCCAAGGGTGGCGCGCCTTCGAGGACATCGGGAATTTCCATCAGCCGGGCGATGCCGAAGTCGAGCAGCCGCGCCTGGTCTCCGCGGGGTGTCGGGGTGAGCACCACGTTCTGCGGCTTGATGTCCCGGTGGACGATGCCCTTCTCGTGAATCGCACCGAGGCCGTCGGCAATCTGCGCGAGAATCGGAATCGCGCGCTCGGGAGACATCGGGCCGGGCTTCATCACCTTTTCGAGCGTTTCGCCCTCGGCCAGCTCGAGCACCAGAATCGTGGCCTCGGGCGCCGACTCGAAATCGATGACCCGCACCACCGACGGGTGGTCCACCGTGCAGAGGATTCGCGCCTCGCGGCGAAACCTCTCGGCCATCTCGGGGCGCTTGCCCAAATCTCGCTTCAGGACTTTGAGCGCGACCTTCCGGCCCAGCGAGACCTGCTCGGCCAGGTACACCTCGGCCATGCCGCCGCCCCCCAGGTGGCTGAGCACCCGAAACCTTCCTCCGAGGACATGCAGGTCTTCCGGCTTCAAGGCGGCGGATACTGCCCTTGTAGACGCGACGTGTCGAAGGCGGCGAAGTCCGACGGGCGCTGAAGTGACAGGGGGACCACTCGCAGAATGCGCGCGCGACGTTGGACCCCTTCGGCCAGTCGTCGGGTCAGCACCTTTCTCTGACTGGCGCTGACCTTGTCATCGCGCCCTTCGATCGCCCGCAGCCGTTCGCGCATCGCCCCGAGCTCCTCGTCGATCACCGTGGGCTGCACGTTGCGAGAGCCGCGCTGGAAAACATTTTCGGTCCACAGCGGCAGCGCTGCCAGTTGACTCATCGTCACTTTCGCCTCTGGCCCCGTCCGCTCGAGGACCAGCTTGAGCAGCAAGCCGTCGCGCTTGGGGCTTTGCGCATCCGAGCTGTCCTGATTGCTGACCAGATTTCCGAGCGAGAAGGCCACCACCGCTTCAGAGCCATCGGCCCGCTCGACGGTCTGAATCGGCTGCAGCACGTGGGGGTGGTGGCCGACGATCGCCAGCGCACCGGCCTCGACCAGCTTCCAGGCCAGCGTGCGGTCCTCGGGGCGCGGCTCGGGTCGGTATTCCTCGCCCCAGTGGGGAAGGACAATCAACGCATCGCACTGCGCTGCCGCCGCGCGCACCCGAACCAGCAACTGAGCCTCGTTGCAGCCCCCGCTGGTTACGTCATCGTCGTAGTGAACCAGCGGCACGTGCGGCGCGGCGGAATCGGCCGAGTTGTGAAACCCGTTGAGGAACCGGGTGAAGGCGAAGAAGCCAATCTTGATTCCGTTTCGCTCGACGACCAACGGGGCCCACGCCTTCTCTTCATTCACGTCCGCCCCGGCCGAGAGCAGCCCGGCTTTTTCCAGCGCCAGCCGGGTGGCCACGATTCCTTCGCGGTGCTGATCGAGCCCGTGGTTGTTGGCGAACGTGGCGATGTCCACCCCCGAAGAGACGAGCCCATCGAGCAGCGCCGACGGGGCATCGAACAACATGTTGCCGGTCAACGCCCGGGGGTTGCCGCTGATCGGCGTCTCGAGATTGACGATCGCCAGGTCGACGCCCGCGAAGGTCTGAGCCAGCGGACCGAATACATGGTCCCACCCCTGGTGGTTCAAGCTCTGGCCCGGCGCGCTCGGGTCCGGCCGGGTGTGAGTCTGGGCCGTGGCCTTCACCGGAGCGTGAGGAATGACGTCCCCTCCGAAGATCAGCTCGACCCGAGCGGGCGCGGCCAGCAGCATCGAAAGACACAGGGGCAGGCCGACCACGAGCGAGCGCTATTCCAGCTGAGACTTGATCCGGCGGGCGTCTTCGGTGCGGTGCAGTCGGGTGAAGCAGCGCATCTGGTTGACGAGCACGGCGCGGCGCCATCGGGGCTCCTCGGTCGCCACCGACGGCTTGTCCCCCAGCCAATTGTCGGCCCGCTTGAGCGCTTCGTCGCAGTTGCCTTCGTCGGCGAGCTTTCCAATGTCGCGCGAGCGGCCTTCGCGAATCGTGGAACCCACCGCGGCAAAAGGCGCCTGAATCGCGCGGGTGAACTTCCTCAGCCGCTGCTCGAGCCCGGCCAACGACAACACCGAGGCCGCTTCATCTTCTGCCGGGGCAGGCGCTTCGTAGACCGGCGGCTCGTCCTCGACCCCGCCTCCCGCGTTGGGCGGCGCGCTGGGATTTTGCAGAGGACCCGGGGGGGCGACCACTCCCGTCCTGGGCAGGTTGGGCGGAGCGGCCCATTCGTCGTCGGGGTTCTGCACCGTCGGAGCGATGAACGCTTCGATCGCCGGAGTCGGCGGGCTCGCCAGCGCGGGCCTGGCACCCACCGGCGGGGCGGGCGTCCAGGCCTGCTCGCGCAGCTGACCTTCGCGCCACTCGACGCTGCGGCCGGCCTTGAGCGTCATCCGGCTTCCCGGAGCATTGATTTCCACCACGCCTTCTTCCACCGCGACCAACACCCGATTCAGATCGCGCGAGACGAGGAAGCGGGTGCCGATGTCGCGCACTTCGATTTCCCCCGCCTTCACCGTCATCGCCCGCGCGGGAAGGTGGCGCGCCACCATCATCACGTCCCCTTTCTTCAACGTGAAGCTCAGCGCCGAGTCTTCCAGCGTGTCGATCTGCAACTCGGTGCTGCCGGTCAACCCGGCGCGGCTTCCATCGGGAAGCGCAAGCCACAGCGCCCCACCGGGCGCGGTCGAGACCTGGTCCCCTTCCGCCAGCGTCTGCATCTTGAGCAGCTTCCCGTCCTGACTTCGGGCCTTCTTCGCCCCGGTGACCTTCGCGAGCAGCTTCGGTCGGGCCAGGGGCTCGGGCAGCGCCAGCGGCGGGGCTTGAGCCACCTGCGGCGCAGCGGTCGGAGGGGCAGGGACTTCCTGTCGGGCGACGGGCATCGGCTGTGGCTGGGTCTGCGCCTGGGTCCAGAGCAACACCGCCAGCACCGCCGCAGCGAGCCCGGCCAGGGCCCAGCCGAAGTTGAAGGCGAACGGCCACCGGCCCCGGGCCTGCATCTGCAGCTCGGCGGCCTCTTTGAGGACGGCTCCGATGCGCCGGGCGGCGATGGGGTCGAGCGGAGGAGGCACCGACGCGCGCAGCTGCAGCAGCGCCTGGGCCTGCTTGACGTTCGCGAGCTGAACCTGGCAGTCGCCGCAGGTCGACAGGTGGGCCTGGACCTCGCGGGGCAGATTCGCGGCGGTCGCGAGCTCCCAAAGGCTGTCGCGGTTGAGGTGCGCGCTCATGCCGCCCCCCCGCCCAGCCGAGCCACGGCCTCGGTGAAGTCGATGCGAGCGCGGTTGAGCCGCGAGCGCACGGTGTTGACCGGAATGCCTTCCAGCTCGGAAATCTCTTCGGGCTTGAGGCCCAGAATCTCGTGGTACGTGAACACCGCTGCTTTCTCGGGGGACAACGCGGTCAACGCCTTCTCCATCATCGCTGCTGCTTGTTTAACCTTGGCCGCGTGCTCCGGGTTGCTCTGCGTTCCCGCTTCGACCGCCGGCAAATCTTCGGTCGGATCTTCCGGCCGGCGGCGCCGGGTTCGCAGGTGCATCAGCCCGACGTTGACGCACACCCGGTGTAGAAAAGTAGTCACCTTCGAGTCGCCCCGGTAGCTCTTCAGGGCCTTCATCAGCTGCAGGTAGGACTCCTGCAGCAGGTCTTCGAGCTCGCTCGACGGCCCGACCACCTTGTACAGAACTCCCCAGGCCAGCGACCGAGTCCGCTCGTAGAGCTGCGTAAAAGCTACGCTTTCTCCATCGCGCGCGGCGAGGGCCAGAGCCCGCAATGGGTCGACAGGAGCGAAGTCGGCATCCATGGTCAAGAGCGTGGCGGCGAGCGCGGACATCTTCGAGAGGTTGGTTGCCTCCGAAGGCCCTGGCGATCCGTTGCTGGGCCCGTTTTTCAGTCGAGGAAGTAGTCGGGCAACGGATCGGTGCCCGGGGTCATCAGGTACCTGGCCAGCTCAGAGATGCTGACTCCGTTCTGCAGCAGCACCTCGTCGTCGATGCAGAAGTTCCCGCTGAAGCTCTTGCCGTCTTTGGTGAGGATGACGTGGGCCGCGTCGGCGACAATCTCTGGCTTGCGCGAGGCGGCGATCACCGTCTGCCCCCCGAGCAGATTCATCACCGCCGAAGTGGCGATTACGGTGCGGGGCCACAGCGCGTTGACTCCCACGCCCTGGGCTTTGAATTCCTCGGCCATTCCGAGCACGCACATCGACATTCCGTACTTGGCCATCGTGTAGGCAGTGTGGCCGGCGAACCAATGGGGCTTCATGTTCAGCGGCGGCGAGATGTTGAGGATGTGGGGGTTCTTCGCCTTGAGCAGGTGGGGCAGCGTGGCCTGGCTGCACAGAAAAGTGCCGCGCGCGTTGATTCCGTTCATCAAGTCGTACTTCTTCATCGACGTTTCCAGCGTGCCGGTGAGGCTGATCGCCGACGCGTTGTTGATGCAGACGTCGATCCCGCCGAACTTCGCGACCCCCTGATTGACCGCATCGACGACCTGTTCCTCGAAGCGGATGTCACACATGATCGGCAAGGCCCTGCCGCCGGCGGCCTCGATTTCTTTCGCAGCGGTGAAGATGGTGCCGGGCAGCTTGGGGTGCGGCTCGGCAGTCTTGGCAACGATGACGATGTTCGCGCCGTCGCGAGCGGCCCGCAGCGCAATCGCAAGCCCAATGCCGCGACTGGCGCCAGAGATGAAGAGGGTTTTGCCTTTGAGAGTGTTCATGGGTGTCATTTGCTCCGAACGTCGGCGAATCGCTTGCCGCCACCAACAGGAAAATTCGAGTCTGCCCAACCGACCATCACCACTCGGCCGGTGCCATCGCGCTGTCCACCCCAGCCGGCGGTCTGGTCCACGAGCTGCGAGTAACCCTCGGCCTCGAGGACCTGGCAGGCGCGGGCGCTGCGGCCTCCGAGCAGGCAACCGATGACGAGCTTCGCGTCGTGGGGAAAATTCGCCTTCATCACCGCGAGGAAGTCCGGGCTGCTGAGCGGAACGTTGACCGACCCCCCCGGGTGCCCGGCTTCGAATTCCTGTTCGGTGCGGACATCGACGTAGGTCCAACCCTGTTGGAGCAGAGCACTGGCTTGTTTCGGGTCCACGCGTTGGGTCGGCATTGGCAGCCCATATAGCCCTCAGAGCAAACCCCAATGAAGTCATTCCCGATCCTTCCCTGCGGTCGGGGGCCGCCCCGGGGGTCCTGCGGACATCGACGTACGTCCACCTCCGTGGCCGGCTTCCTGCGGCCCGTATAGCCTTCGAATCATCCCCCCGATGAAGTCCTTCCTCCTCTTCTCTGCGGTCTGGTTGGCCGGCTGTTCGACCCCACCGACCGGGCCCCGCTTGAGCTCGGTCACGCCCGCACGGGTGAGCGCGTCGGTAGCTACGCCGATCGTGATTCGCGCCGAAGGTCTCGAGTACGCGATCAGCGCAGATCTCGACCGGCCCTCGCTGTCGACCTTCACCCTCGATTTGCACGTGCGGCTGATCGGCCCCCAGACCGTCGAGCTGCTGCTGCCCCAGCGGGTCAGCGCCAGTGAAGTGCACGCCCAGGTTTCGTCCAGGCTGATGCTGGGCAAGTACACGCTCGAGGTGTCGACCGCCCGCGGAGTCTCGAAGTTGGTCGACGCCCTCGAGGTGGCCGACTGCCTCTTCGACTGCGAGCGCGGCCCCGACGATGGCGGCTGCTTCAGCTGGCCCGATCTCGACCATGACAGCTACGGGAAGATCGGCGCGGGTGAGGCCATCTGCCCCGATGACGCCGGAAACCGGGTCGGGCGAAGCGGCGACTGCAGGGACGAGGACCCCGCTGCTCATCCCCTCGCGGCGGAGCTGTGCAACGGGCTGGACGACGACTGCGATGGAGTGGTCGACAACGCCAGCTGTCTGCCCGACGCGGGCTGGAAGGTGCGCCGCGACACCGGAGGAAACGGGGACGACTGGCGGACCGCAACCCAGCACGGCCGGGGCGACATCTGGCTCGCCGCGAAACAGCGGGTCTACCTGCGCCCGGGCAGCGGGGACTTCGCCGACGTGAGCGCGAGCTGCGCGAACAAGTTGGTGTCCTCCTGGGCCAACCCGCTGACCGGAGTGGCGTACTTCGGAGGCGAGGGCGTCATCACCCAACACAGCGCTTCGGCCGGTGGGTGCGACAGCCCGCAGAACGTCAACGGGACGGTGGTCGGAATTCAGGGCTTCGGCACCCGCCTCTACGCCGCGACCCGGGACGGCAACCTGATTGAAGGCCAGCCGGGCAGCCTCAGCCAGCGACCTGGCTTCACCGATGGGGCGAGCGTCAATGACGTCCAGGGCGCCTCGCCCGCTTCATTGTTCGCGGTGGGCAGCGCGGACCAGCGTCCCAAAATCTGGCGAATGAGCACCGACGGCGGGCCATTCGTCGACGAAAGGCTTCCGGGCCTTGCCTTGGAGGATCAGGCCCTGACCGCGGTCTGGGCCGTCGACGATTCGCTGGCCTACGCGGTGGGCGCGCGGGGTGCGCTGCTCGAGCGGACCCAGGGAGCCTGGCATGCGTTGCCGTCGGCGGACCGAGGCTTGAGCGCGGTGCGCGCGTTCGGCCCCGGTCGGGTCTACGCGGCGACGGTCGACGGAAGGGTGCTGCGGTACAACGGCGCCAGCTGGGAAGTGCTCTACGTGCATCCGACCGGAGGGGTGTTCACCGACATCACCGCGAGCGCCGAGGACGACATCTGGGTCGTCGGTCTCGACGGCCTGGTAGTTCACTGGCCCGACTGATCAGCGTGCAATCTGGGTGTAATTGACCCCGTTGTTGTTGAACCAGATCGAGCCTTGATCTCTCGAGCCCGACTGGTCCTCGGGCGCCCGGCAGCTGATCCCGGCATGCACCGCAAACTCGACCAACTGGCCGGTGCGAACGTGGGGCAGGTAGAACCAACCGTTGATCACCGGGCACGGAACATCGGTCGACTTCAGCACCCGGGAAGTCACCCACTTGTCGGTGGTGTAGTGCAGCTCGATCCACGGGACAAAGAGCACCCGGAAGCCCCGCTGCAACCAGCCGCGATCCTGCGCGCAGCTTTGAACCTCGGGCATCTCGGGGTGGACGAGGAAGTGGATCATCGCCGTCGGGACGCCCCGGTTGAGGTGGGCCGAAGGGGGCGGAAAGCTCGAGATTCTGGGACCTGCACCTGGATTGATCATCGGGATCTGCCCCCGTTGCGGTGGCCGGAAAATCAGCCGCGCCTGCCTTACTACTTATCGCTGCCACTGGTGAAGCTCCACGCTTTGACCTTCGAGGGCGCCCAGTGTCTGAAAGGATGTGAGCGTGTCTTCTGAGAGTTTCAAGCCTGCGCTCCGGTTGGTTCCGGTGGGACCCAGAAGCGACTCAGCCCTCTGTCAGGACTTCCTCACCGGAGACTCGAAGGCCTTTGGCGAGCTGGTGTCGCGGCACCAGCCGGTCGTCTTCCGGTTGCTTCGCCGGTACACCCGCACTTCGGACGACGCCCTCGACTTGTCGCAGCGGGCTTTTTTGCAAGCCTTCGAGGCCGCGCGGCGATCGTTCCCCCGGCTGCAAAAAGGAGCGATCGAGATTCCATTCCGGGCCTGGCTGCTGCGCATCGCGGTGAACCTCGCCAAGAACCACGTCCGCGACGCTTCGCGGTGGCGGCCCGTCCCCGTCGAGGCGATCGACTCGCAACCACCGACCCAGTCCGCCCCCGCGCTCGAGCAACTGGTGAAGCTGCAGCTTCAGGCGCTGACCCGCAAGGCGGTGCTCGAGCTTCCCCGCCGCCAACGCGAAGTCCTGACTTTGCGCGTCGACGGCGGCCTCCCGTTTGCGGAAATCGCGCTGACGCTTGGAATCACCGAAGGCAACGCGAAGACGCACTTTCATTACGCAGTGAAGCGACTGCGAGACGAGATTCAAAAAATGGCGCCCGATGCGCTCGAGGAAAACCCATGACCTGCGACGAGCTGGAACTGTTGTTGCCCGATGAAGCGCAAGACGCGGCGGCGCAGGCGCACCTGGCGGGCTGTGCGCGCTGCCGCAACAGCGCCGCGGTGTTGTCGGCCGCGGCCCAACCCCCGCTGAGCTCCGAAGAGCGCGCGAAGCAGGTCACTTTCGCCACCACCGTTCAGAGCCAGTGGCTTCGGCACCAACGCGTTCGCACCACGACCCGAAGCTTCGTCGGGTTGGCAGTCGCCGCCTCGCTGGGCGCGCTCGTCGCCTCGGGAGTGATGTGGAAGCTCAGCGCTCCCGTCCCCCAGCCGAGCTCGCCGATGCGCCAGCAACCCGAGGTGTTGGTGATGTTGGAAGACTCCGCTCCCCCTGCTGCCGACGATGAATCGAGTTTCGAAGTGTCCTGGCCCACGCTGAATGAAGAAGGAGATGTCCTATGAAAAAGGTGCTGTTGGCTGCTGTGCTGGCTGTGTCCGCGGTGTCGTTTGCTGCTGCTCCCGTGGCTCCGATTCAAGCGGCCCCCCCAGCGAAGTGGGATGAGCGCGGGGACCACGGCGAGCGCAAGGCCGAGATGACGAAGAAGATTCACATGCTGCTGGTGGTCGGCATCGCCGATGCCCTGGGGCTCAATGAGTCGGATGCCCTGAAGCTGTCTGACAAGCTCAAGGGGTACGAGGAAAAGCGGCGTCCGGTGCGAGAAGGAATGGGCGAGTCGCTGCGGATCCTCAACGCCGCTGCCGAGGGAGACGCGAGCGCAGCGGCCCAGGTCGATTCAGCCGTGCTGAAGCTGTTCGATGGCCGCCAGCAGATGGCCGCACTGGACAAGGAAATGTTCACCGGGTTGTCGAAGGACTTGAATCCGCAGAAGCGCGCCCAGCTGGCGGTGTTCCTCGCCCGCTTTCACGCCGAAGCGAAAGGCTGGAAGGGGGGCAAGGGCCGTCGCTAGAGTCGTGGGCTCATGACCCACGCGATTCGTTTTCACCGCACCGGTGGCCCTTCTGTCCTGGTGTTCGAGCCCGTCGATGTTTCGTCTCCGGGTGTTGGCGAAGTTCGGATCCGCCACACCTACGTCGGCGTGAACTTCGTCGACACCTACAACCGCACCGGGCTCTACCCCCAACCTTTGCCGATGGTATTGGGCTCGGAAGGAGCCGGTCGCGTCCTCGCGCTCGGCCCTGAAGTGACCTCGGTGAAGGTGGGTGACCGGGTGGCGTACGCCTCGATTCCCGGGGCCTGGTGCGAGGAACGAAACGTCCTCGCCGACCGACTGGTCAAGCTGCCCGACTGGGTCACTGACCAAACGGCCGCGGCGGTGCTGCTCAAAGGAATGACCGCCGAGTACCTGGTGCGACGGACGTTCGCGGTGAAGAAGGGCGACACCGTGCTCTTCCACGCGGCAGCGGGCGGGGTCGGGACCCTGGCCTGTCAGTGGGCGCGCGCCCTGGGCGGCCGGGTGATCGGCGCGGTGTCTTCATCTCAAAAAGCAGCGGTCGCCAAGGCCAATGGCTGTGAAGCGGTGGTGGTGACGACCCAGCGAAACTTCGTGACCGAAGTGAAGGCGTTCACCCAGGGGGTCGGGGTCAACGTGGTCTACGACTCGGTGGGCGCAGAGACTTTCGATGGCTCGCTGGCGTGCCTCAAGCCGCGGGGAATGCTGGTCTGCTTCGGTCAATCGTCGGGGAAGGCTCCGATGTTGGAAGTCGGTCGGCTGGGAGGCGAACGGTCTTTGTTCGTCACCCGCCCTTCCCTGCATGCCTACGTTCACACCCGGCAGGAACTGCAGACCTGCGCGGCGGCGTTGTTCGAAGGACTCCAGAAGGGGTGGCTGAAGATTCCGGCCCCGACGCGGTTCGCGCTCAAAGATGCGGCCGCAGCGCAGAGCCTGCTCGAGTCGCGAACCGCGTCGGGACCGGAATCTTCAGCCACCCCTTCTGGAGTCCTTCGAACAAC
>JAYVCD010000043.1:0-14120 GCA_043750125.1 Archangiaceae bacterium
CGGCGCGGGCGGCGCGGGCGGCGCCGGCGGAGGCGCTCAAGCGTGCGCCACCGACGGAGGAATTCCAGGGCCGAGCAAGTGCGGCTGCCCGGGATTCACCTTCTGCGAAGACTTCGAAGGCGCGGCGATCGACCCTGCCCGATGGACATTGGACTTGAGCATGGGAACCGCGGTGTTGGACCCGACGCGGGCGGCCCGAGGAGCCAAGTCGCTGCATGTGAATGTGAAGAGCTCGGCGGGCAGTCGCGCTTTGCTCACCACCGCTCGACCATTTCCAGCAGCGAACAATTCGTTCTTCGGGCGGGCGTTCGTCTACGCCACGGCTCCGATTCCCACGGTTCACACCGGGCTCTTCGCCGCCAGCGGTGGGAATACCGAAGTGCGGTTGGGCATCGATCACAATGGAGACATCGAGCCGAACTACATGAGCCCTCCGAACGAATACGGAATTTTCACTTCCAACAAAAGCAAGATGCCCACCAACACCTGGTCGTGTCTCGAGTGGGAATACCGAGGCAACGGTGAGCTCCATTTCTTCCTCAATGGCACCGAAATGACGCAGATCCAGGTGCTGTCGACGAACAGCCCTCCGTGGACGGCTCCGACCTACTCGAAGTTTTCGGTTGGAATGATTCTCTATCAGTCCGATACCGCCACCGCGCCCAGCTTCGATGTCTGGTTCGACGAAGTGGCATTCAGTGCAACGCGCGTGGGCTGCGCCAACTAAAAAAGGGGAACCGTCATGGTCAAAAAAATTCTCGCAGTGGTTGCCGTGCTGATTCTGGGTTTCGTCGCCTTCGTCGCGACCCGCCCGGCCGAGTTCGTGATCACCCGCAAAGCGACAATCGCCGCGTCGCCCGATGTGATCTTCCCTTTGGTGAATGACTTTCATTCCTGGAAGTTGTGGTCCCCCTGGGACGGGCTCGACCCGAAGATGACGACCGCCTTCGAAGGTCCCCCCGCAGGTCCGGGGGCCAGCTACTCGTGGAAGGGCAACGACCAGGTGGGCGAAGGCAAGATGACGATCGTCGAGAGCAAACCGAACTACATGGTGTCGATCAAGCTCGAGTTCCTCAAGCCGTTCGAGGCCACCAACACCACCACCTTGAACCTCGTCCCCGGCCCGAGCACCGAGGTCATCTGGAAGATGGAAGGAAAGAACAACTTCATGAGCAAGGCCGCAGGCGTGTTCATGAACATGGACGCACTGGTTGGAAAGGACTTCGACAAGGGGCTGGCCAAGCTCAAGGCCCTGGCTGAAGAAGAGGCGAAGAAGCGCGCGCCGGCGCCCGAAGCAGCGGCGATGCCGGTGCCTGCCGACCCGCCCGTCGCGACGCCCTAAAGCGTTCCCGGCCCGACGAGCCACTTCGCGTTGCACTTCGCGACGATCTCGCCGGACTCGTCTTTCAACACCGCGGTGACCTCGTACTCCTTGCGTTCAGAAGAGCTGGGCACCGCGCAGCTGCACTCGGCGGTGATGGTTCCCCGCGCCTTCTTGACGTAGTCCATCGAGAGGTGGGTGGGGATGCCCCTCGCTCCGTCGGTGAGCGACACCAGCATCGCGGTGCCGGTGGTGGCCTCGCCCAGGTTCATCAGCGCGATCGCGTGCACGCTGTTCAGGTGGTTGCGCACCTTCTTTCGGTCTCGCATCTGCACTTTCGAGTAGCCGACCTCGAGCTGCACGATCTCGGGCTTGATGGTCCCGGTGTAGGGCGCCATTCGGCCGATCAGCCGCCCCATCATGATTCCTCCTCCGGGAATCGCCTTCAACACGTTCCACAGGGACAACAGCGAAGACGGGCTGGCCAGCTGGGCAAAGACTTTGGGAAGGCGGGTCATGCGCGGGTCCTTAGCCCAACGCGAACTTTCCTCACCAGAAGCTGCAGCCGGAGTTATGAGCAGCACCCGCCGCGGAGGCAGCCATTCGAATCGGAGTTCCTCGAGAGACAGCACCCGGAGAACGCCGGGTCGCCGCCACCCCAGAATCAGTCAAGAAGCTCGTCGGCCCCGGCGTGACCGTCGTCATCGAGCGTGGCGCCGGCGTCAGCGCGGGCTACCCCGATGCCGCCTACCTCAATGCCGGAGCGACCCTCGGGAGCAAAGGCGAGGCGCTGGGCGAGTGCGAAATCGTGCTCAAAGTCCGGGCCCCCGCCCTCGATGAAGCTTCCCAGCTCAAAGAAGGCGCGTTCCTCGCGTGCCTGCTGCAACCCGAGCGACACCCGGGCCTGCTCGAAGCGCTGAAGGCGCGCGGAGTCTCGGCCCTGGCGCTGGAAAAGATTCCCCGCATCAGCCGAGCCCAGAAGATGGACGTGCTGTCGTCGATGGCCAACCTCGCCGGCCATCGCGCGGTCGTCGAAGCGGCAGCGGCGTATGGCAGCCCGTTCGGAGCGCAGGTCACTGCCGCGGGCACCACCCGGCCGGCGAAGGTGCTGATCATCGGCGCGGGCGTGGCCGGACTGGCGGCCGCCGCAGCCGCCAAGGCGATGGGAGCCGACGTGCGCGCGTTCGATACCCGCGCGGCCGCACGCGAGCAGGTCGAAAGTCTGGGCGCGAAGTTCCTCACCCTCGAAGTCAAAGAGAGCGGCGAGGGCGGCGGCGGCTACGCGAAGGTGATGAGCCCCCAGTTCATCGAAGCCGAGATGGCGCTGTTCAAGGCCCAGGCCGCAGAGGTCGACGTGGTGGTGACGACCGCGCTCGTCCCGGGCGCCCGCGCCCCCACCCTTCTTCCGCGCGACGTGGTCCTGGCCTTCAAGCCGGGCAGCGTGATTGTCGACATGGCCGCCGAGCAGGGCGGCAACTGCGAGCTGTGCAAGCCGGGAGAAGTCGTCGAGTTCAACGGGATCAAGATCATCGGCTACACCGACCTGACCAGCCGCATGGCCGGCACCGCGAGCAAGTTCTTCGCGACCAACCTGGTGCACCTGCTGCTCGAGATGGGCGTGGGCAAAGAATTCAAGGTCGACCTGGGAAGCGACGTGGTCCGCCCCGCGCTGCTGACCCACGCCGGGCAACTGCTGGCTGCGCCTGCGCCCAAAGAGCCTTCGGCCCAACGCGACATCAAGCCGCCGCCCGTGGACGCCAAGCCGAAGCAGCAGCAGATCATGACGCCCACCCGCAAGGCCTGGGGCACGACGCTGGGCGGAATGTTCGTAATCGCCGTCCTCTTCACCGTCGGCCGCTTTGCGCCGCGCGACTTTCTTCAACACTCGACCGTGTTCATCCTCGCCTGCTTCGTCGGCTGGCAGGTCATCTGGAGCGTGAGCCCCGCGCTTCACACCCCCCTGATGAGCGTCACCAACGCGATCTCGGGAATCATCGTCGTCGGAGGAATGCTGCAGATCGGCACCACGCTCGACACCGCTTCGGTCCTCGGAGCGCTGGCGGTGCTGGTTGCGTCGATCAACGTCGCAGGCGGGTTCCTCGTCACCCAGCGAATGCTGAAGATGTTTCACCGCGAGAGCCCGACCCCCGCGCCGAAGGGGCACCCGTGACCCAGCTCGACGGGATGATGACCATCGCCTACCTCGCCGCCGGCGTGCTCTTCATCCGATCGTTGGCCGGGCTGTCGAAGCAGGAAAGCGCGCAGCGCGGAAATCTGTACGGAATGGTTGGAATGGGGCTGGCGGTCGCAGTCGCCGCAGTCGCCTGGCTCTCGGGTGGCTTGCAAGGGCGCGAGCAGGGCCTGTCGATGCTCGCCGGGGCGGTGTTGATTGGAGGCTCGATCGGAGCCGTGCTCGCGCGCCGGGTCGAGATGACGGGCATGCCCGAGCTGGTGGCGATTCTGCACAGCTTCGTCGGGCTGGCGGCGGTGATGGTGGGCATCAGCAGCTACCTGGCGCCGCGCGGAGGCGTTCACACCGACGCGGCCACCCGCATCGTTCACATCGCCGAAGTCTGGGTCGGGATCGCGGTCGGAGCCGTCACGCTCACCGGCTCGATCGTCGCCTGGGCCAAGCTGCGCGGCACCCTGTCGGGCAAGCCGCTGCTGCTGCCCGGCCGTCACCTGCTCAACGCGGGAATTGCCCTCTCGATGCTCGCGCTCGCCTACCCGTTTCTGCAGGCCACGGGCACCAGCGGCCTTCCGTACCTGCTGGTGATGACCGGGCTGGCCGCGATTCTGGGGATCCACCTGGTGATGGCGATCGGCGGCGCCGACATGCCGGTCGTCGTCTCGCTGCTCAACAGCTATTCGGGCTGGGCCGCGGCCGCGGCGGGCTTCATGCTCGCCAACGATCTGCTGATCGTCACCGGGGCACTGGTCGGATCTTCGGGCACCATCTTGAGCATCATCATGTGCCGGGCGATGAACCGGTCGATCTTGAACGTCGTCTTCGGGGGCTTCGGCACCGCCGACGGAGGCGCGGCCGTGGCCGGTGCGGCAGCCGCAGGAGAAGTGCGCGAGCTGAAGGGCGACGAGACCGCCGAGCTGCTGATGAACGCGCAGAGCGTGGTCATCGTCCCCGGGTACGGAATGGCGGTCGCGAGGGCGCAGAACGCGGTGTACGAGCTGACGAAAAATCTTCGGGACCAGGGGATTTCAGTTCGCTTTGCGATTCACCCCGTCGCGGGCCGCCTTCCGGGCCACATGAACGTGCTGCTGGCGGAAGCCGGGGTGCCCTACGACATCGTGCTCGAGATGGAGCACATCAATGCCGACTTCCCCAAGACCGACGTGGTGCTGGTGATCGGCGCCAATGACATCGTCAACCCGGGAGCGCTCACCGATGCTCAGAGCCCGATCTACGGAATGCCGGTGCTCGAGGTCTGGAAGTCGAAGGCGGTCGTGGTGCTCAAGCGCGGAATGGCTGCCGGTTATGCCGGCGTCGAAAATCCGCTCTTTTTTCTCGAGAACACCCGCATGCTGTTTGGCGATGCGAAGAAGAGCATCGATGCGCTGGTCAGTGGAACGCGGAAGGCTTGATTCACTTTTAGCCAGACCGGGCGGCGCTCACCAACCGGCGGTGGTGACGATGGGCGCCCTTGAAGGCGACCTCGCCGGACCGAAATGCCAGCGCGCTCAGCAGGCCGATGTCCTTGCTCGTCTTCAATTCGCCGGCGTCCGCCAGGTCAATCACAATCGGCGTGTCGTCATCGGTCAGCGCAAGTGCTTCCAGCAACGCGGTCACGGCCGCGTCGTTCAGCTCGCCGTGGGTGGTCAAAATCACCCGCCCCGTAGCCCGTTCCCTCGTGATTGCGATCATGCCGGAAGGGAGAGCAACAGGCGGGCCAAGCTGCCTCAAACCGTGAGCGATTTTGGCGGGTTGCGTCAAATTGCGGCGCTCCGCCACGAGTGCCGCGAATTGCCACCCCGGTAGAAAGCTCTCATGCGGCAACCCTGATTCCAGCGCCCCCCGAAGCGCATTGATGGGTCTGGCATGAAAGGTGCGCACGCCGGGCCCCAATGACCAAAAAAACCAAGACGCCCGGGATCAGCAACGCAAAACTCGAAGCGCTCGAACACTTCCGCGCAAACTCTGCCGACGCGCTGCTGACCACCAACCAGGGCGCCCGGATTTCCGACAACCACAACTCGCTCAAGGCGGGGCCCCGCGGCCCGACGCTGATGGAAGACTTCATTCTTCGCGAGAAGATCACCCACTTCGATCACGAACGAATTCCAGAGCGCATCGTTCACGCCCGCGGCGAAGGCGCGTTTGGCTACTTCGAGTGCACCAAGGAACTTTCCCGCTACACCCGGGCGAGCTTCTTGAACCAGGTCGGGCTGCGCACCCCGGTGCTGGTGCGCTTCTCCACTGTCGCCGGCAGCCGGGGCTCGGCCGACACGGTGCGCGACGCGCGCGGCTTCGCGGTGAAGTTCTATACCCAGCAGGGAAACTACGACCTCGTCGGCAACAACATCCCCGTCTTCTTCATTCAAGACGCGATGAAGTTCCCGGACCTCATTCACGCAGTGAAGCCCGAGCCGCACCACGAGATGCCGCAGGCCGCGTCGGCCCACGACACGTTCTGGGACTTCATCTCGCTGATGCCCGAGTCGCTGCACATGATCATGTGGGTGATGAGCGACCGGGCCATTCCCCGCAGCCTGCGCATGATGGAAGGCTTCGGCGTTCACACCTTCCGGTTCGTCAATGCCGCCGGCGTCTCGACCTTCGTCAAGTTCCACTGGAAGCCGAAGCTCGGCTCGCACGCGCTGACGTGGGACGAGGCGTCGACGCTGGCCGGGAAGGACGCGGACTTTCATCGCCGAGATCTCTGGGAAGCGATCGACAGCGGCGACTTCCCAGAGTGGGAACTGGGAGTGCAGCTCATTCCCGAGGCCGATGAGCACAAGTTCCCGTTCGACCTGCTCGACGCGACCAAGCTCGTCCCCGAAGAGATGGTGCCGGTGCTTCGCGTCGGCACGCTGGTGCTCAACCGGAACCCCGACAACTTCTTTTCCGAAATCGAGCAGGCCGCCTTCCACCCCGGCCACGTCGTCGATGGCATCGACTTCACCAATGACCCCCTGCTGCAGGGGCGGCTGTTTTCGTACACCGACACCCAGCTCATTCGCCTGGGCGGACCCAACTTCCACGAGCTGCCGGTCAACCGGCCCCTGGCCCCGGTGCACAACAACCAGCGCGATGGCCTGGGCCGCCAGACGATCGACGTGGGCCGGGTGGCCTACGAGCCCAACACGCTCGCCCGCGGCTGTCCGATGCATTCGCCCGAGAAGCTCAAAGGGTTCGTCAGCCACGCGGAGAAGATCGATGCCCACAAGGTCCGCGCCCGCAGCGGAAGCTTTGCCGACCACCTCTCGCAGCCGCGGCTGTTTCTGCACAGCCAGAGCCCGATCGAGCAACAGCACATCGCAGCCGCGCTCACGTTCGAGCTCTCGAAGGTCCAGACCGTCGACATCCGCAAGCGAATGCTCAGCCTGCTGGCGCAAATCGACATCGACCTGGCGAAGAAGGTCGCCGATGGGCTGGGGCTGCCGGTGCTCAAGAGCGCGGTGATGCCTCCGAGCGCCTCCGACCCCGAAAACAACATCGTGCCTCCCAACCGCGCCACCGAGCTCGCGCAAGAAGACGACGACGGGATCAACAAGAAAGGCCGGGGCCTGCCGGACGATTCGGTCGCGCTCAGCATGGTGCGAAGCAACCCGGGTGGAATCAAAGGACGCAAGGTGGCGATCCTCGTGGCCGACGGCGTCGATGCGGCGCAGGTGGCGTCGATTACCCGTGAGCTCGAGGCGGCCGGAGCGCGGGTCGAGACGGTCGCGCCGCGCTTGGGGACGGTCAAGCCCGGCAAGGGCCCCGCCTTCGAGGCGATGCGCACGCTCGAGAGCACCCCGTCGCTCGTCTATGACGCGGTGGTGGTGGCCGGCGGGAAGGCAGCGGGCGATGCGCTGGCCGACGACGGCCGAGCGCTGCACTTCGTCGCCCAGGCCTTCAAGCACCACAAGACCCTCGCGTTCTACGGCTCAGGGGTCGAGGTGCTGAAGGCTTCTCCGATTCGCTTCGTTGTTTCCAGCAGCGCGCACGGAGTGTTGATCGGCGATTCGTCGCCGGCCGCGCTCAAGACCCTGGTGCTGGAAATCGGCAAGCACCGCCACTGGGGTCGGCCCGGTGTCGAACGAATCCCCGTCTGAGACCAATTGACCCAATGAAACCAAAAAGCCACAGCCAGTCTGTTCCCGATGCAACCCGTGCGCAGCGCCGCGAAACCGGCACAACCCTTGAAACATCTGCCCCTATGCCCAACACCCAGAACGAAACCCAGGAGCAGGAACTCGCACCCGAAGGATCTCGCGCCCATCTGCGAACGGCGTTGAAGGAATTCAACACCATGATGGTGGCGACCTACGACAAGAAGGGAAAGCATCCGCGGCTTCACGCGCGCCCGTTGCTCGTCGCCCGGGTCGAGGAAGACTGCTCGCTCGTTTTCGTCACCCGAATGGACGACCACAAGGCGGTCAACGGCGAGATGCAACCCGAAGACGGGACGGTGATCGCGCAGTCCCTCACCCGGCAGGTCTCGATGTTGGGCACGATCGAGTATTCGACCGACCGCAAGCTGCTCAACGAGGCCTGGAAGCTGCCGTTCAACCTGTTCTTCGGCAACGGGAAGGACGACCCGAACGTCTGCCTGATGGTCTTCAAGCCCCGCGACGCCGAGCTTTGGGACCTGTCGGGAAAGAAGGGCCTCAAGTTCCTGTTCGACGCCGCGAAGTCCCTGATTCAGCGCAAGACCCCGGACTTCACCGGCGACCAACACGAGAAGCTCAAGCTTCACCGCGCCTGAAGTTCTCGCGACTGCTCTCGACCGCTTCGGTTCACACCGAAGGGGTCGGGGATGACTACACCTTCGTCAACCACCCATGGGTGTCGGGCCGGGTGCCGCGCTGAATGCCCGAGATCTCTTCGTACAGCCGCCCCGCCAGCGGGCCCACTTCGCCCTTGTTGATGGTCAGCTTCACCTTGCCCCCCAACGCCAGCTCGCCGACGGGCGAAATCACCGCCGCGGTGCCGCTGCCGAAGACTTCCTTCAACGCGCCACTGCTGTGCGCCTTTTGCAGCTCGGTCACCGTCAGCTGGCGCTCGACCACCTTGACGCCTGCCTCTTTCGCCAGGGCGATCACGCAGTCCCGGGTGACTCCGGCGAGAATCGAGTCCGACAGCGGAGGAGTGACCAGCTCATCGCCCAGGTAGGCAAAGAGGTTCATCGTCCCGACCTCTTCGATCTGCTCGTGCTTGGCCGCGTCGAGCCACAGCACCTGGTCGTAACCTTCCTTCTTCGCATTCTGTGCCGCGAGGAGACTGGCTGCGTAGTTCGCCCCGGCCTTCACCGCACCCAGGCCTCCGTGGGCCGCCCGGGTCTGCTCGCGCTCGACCCAGATTCGCACCGGCTTCACTCCGCCTGCGTAGTAGGCGCCCACCGGCGAGGTGATGACGAAGAACAGGTATCGCGAGGCCGGTCGCACCCCCAGGTAACCTTCCGAGGCAATCAGCGTCGGACGAATGTAGAGGGCCGTGCCTGCTTCCGACGGGACCCAACTCTGGTCCACCTTCACCAGCTGGGTGATCCACGCCTGCATCAACTTCGGATCCACCGACGGCATGCACAGCCGCGGCGCTCCGCGTTCCATTCGCAAGCAGTGGTGCGCAGGACGAAACAGATTCACCCCGCCATCCGCGGCGCGAAATGCCTTCATCCCCTCGAACATCGCCTGCCCGTAGTGGAAAACCCCGGCGGCGGGATCCATCGGGAGCGGCCCGTAAGGCTCGATTCTCGCGTCGTGCCACCCCGACTCGGGCGAGTACTCGGCAAGTACCATGTGATCGGCAAATACCCGGCCGAAACCAAGCTCGGCTTCCTTCGACTTCGAACGGGGAGAGGTAGTGGTCAGAACTGGCAGTGACATGGATGCTCCTTCTGATCGCTCTTCTAGCCGCAAAGCCGTGCCACCTCGCAACCGATTCGAGCAGCACAGCCCGCCCCCCGAAGCCTTTGAGCTCGCCTCACATCCTGGCCCTCGGGTTCGAGCCGGGCGGACCTCGCGTCGCGGGCAGGGAAAACAGGCGGGTTCAGTGTCTTTCGAAACAGATGCGTCTTTCAGAAAGTACGGACTCAGTGCGCTTTACCGAGGACGAACCACCGACCTGCCGGACCCGAAGCTCTTCCTTGCGTGGGTCCGGGCGGCGAGGCGGTTCGTTTCAGTGACCTTGGCCCTTTGACCACACCCTGATGTGGCGGGAAGGACAAGGTCGCTCCCACGGCTTCGAACAGGCGCTTCGAACGGCCGCCTTCGAGCGCCGCCGCTGATCATCGGTGCGCCGAGACCCGCTGTTTCCTCGACCTGGTGTGGCTCACCCCCACTGGTGTTGATTCACCCCCATCGTTCGACGGTGAGCCTCACCACTGGGGGTAACCCACACCACCTCGGCGGCAAAATGGCCGTTCGAAGCGCTTCCAGAGGTTGTGGGGGCAAGTTTCGTGAACCTTCTTTCACCCGTTCAATGCAAACGGGCTCTCACCTTCTTCGATCGCCCGGTCCGGGCTCGGACTTTCCGATGACCCGTTTGAAAAGGTGGGACTTCCCCGGGGGACACTCCCGCCGCCGAGCACCGAACCATCGCCGACCCGCTAAATCGAGTCGCCGTCGGCGAGCGCGACTTCCGGGGTCGGCGCGGCAAGAATCTCCTCGACCCTGACGGTCGCAAGATCCGAAGTGAAAAGCTTCATCAGCGCCAGCATCTCAGCTCGGCCCAGCGACTGGTTCACGCCCCCGGCCCGCGCGGGCTGCAGCCACTCGAGGGCAAGCGAATTGGCCAATCGCCAAGCGGCCTGGGGCTTCCCCGCCGCGTGCTCCACTCGGACCGCCACCGCCCTTCGTCGCACCGAGTGGGTCGCCTCGGTCACCAATGCGAGCAGCGCCATCCCCACCCTCGGAGCCCCCACGCAGGTGCGCTCGACCGCGTCGAGCAACAGCGACTGGGCGGACCGATTGAAGGCCCCCGACGAAACCGTCACCGGCTGTCCCAGCGCATTTCGGCACAGCGCTTCGAGCACCGCGCGATGCACCCGCTGCACCGACGTGGTGCCCGCCCGCAGATCCGCGGCGAGGATCGCCAGCGCGCCCGAAGGGTCGATGCTGAACGCCCGCTGCGCCAGGCCCAACGCGTGGCCCTGCCCTTCCTTCACCCTATCGAGCCACGCCTTCACTTCTCCTGGCGTCGGCGGAGGGGCTTCGTCCTTTCCGTCCGCCTCCAGAACCAGCGCCTCCACTTCCGCCAACTGCTCGACGAACTGGGGCGAGTTGGTGCGGTTGACGATCACCGCGAGCAGTCCCCGCAGGGCCGCTCCGAAGGCGGTGCTCGCGTCATGACGGGTGGCGATCGTCTCGAAGTTGTTTCGTTCCTCTTCGAGCCGGTCGAGAAATTCGGTCGCGAACGGGCTGGGGCAGCTGTGGGCACAGAGCGCGACGTTCGCCAACAGCACCGCAGCCAGGGCCCGCCCCTTCGCCGGCTCAGACTCGATGAGCTTCATCAGCGGCTCGACGACGTGCGGCGCAATCGGAGCCAACAGCCCCCTCGAGACCAGATGATCTTCGAGCTGCTCGAACCCTTCTTCACGAATCAGCGGCAGCTCATCGGCGAGCGCGGCGAGCCATTCGGGCACGATGGTCGCATCGTTGCCCAGCGCGTCCTTGTGCGCGGCCCAATCGATGCTGAAGAGGTTGAACGGGAAGCCCATACAAAATTGTAGGGCGCACTCTAACCGTGGGCGAGACTGACCGCGTGAGGCCAATTGCCAAGCGCGGCGTCGCAGCCAAAACCGGAAAGGGCAAAGCCCAGTCCAAGCGCATCGATGCCCTGCAATACCAGTTGATGTGCAAAGCCCTGCTGAAGGCCATTCCCCGGACCCAGGCCGGGGTGCGGTTCATGGACCTGTTCGACACCATCGGCAGCGTTCGGCCGCGCGTGAGCCTGCCGGGTGGAGGAAGCCTGTCGTGGTATCTGACGACCGTGAAGCTCGACCTCGAGGCCCGCGGGTTGATCGAACGGGTGCCCCATTCAGTCCCGCAACGCCTGCGGCGTCCCCCCCGGGCGCGCAAGGAGCTGGCTTGATGAAGACCGCCACGTTCGTCGTTCTGTTTTCGCTTTCTGCGTTCGCAGCCGAGCGGAGGCCGGTGCTGGCCATCTTTCCTCCCTCGGCCGCCGACCCTGCGGCCAAAGAGCTCGCGCTGCTGATTCAGGCGCGCACCACTGCCGTCCTGGGAACCACCGACCGGTACTCGGAAGTGCACCTGAAGCAGATCCTGGCGATGGCCGCCCGCGAAGGGCTCGACATCGAAGCCCTGGACCCGAGGAATTCCGAGCGCGCCGCGAAGCTGCTCGGCGCTGAACGCATCGCGTGGGGGCAGCTGGAACGAAACGAAAAGGGCTTCAAGCTCAAAGCCGTCGTGACCGATTTGAAGAAGCTCACCCGCGTCGAAGTGCAGCTGGGCACGGACCTCGCGATCGCCGTCGAAGCGGCCGCGACCACGCTGTCTCACGCGCTGCTGCGGCTGGAAGGGGTCTCGGGGTTCAAGACGCCTCCGGCGGTGTCGACCAAGTCGGCCCCCGCGATGCAGGCGTTTAGCCACTGCTACGCGACGGTGGTGCGTCAGCCGATGGGAATCGAAAACCCCGCCACGCTCGATGGCCCCGAGCTCGAAGTCGCCGTCACCCAATGCAAAGAGGCGCTGATTGCAGATCCGAAGTTTGCTCCTGCGGGTGCGGCCCTCGCTCTGGCGTACGCGATGTTGGGCAATGACGCCGAAGCGGTGAAGACCCTGGCCGAGCTCAAGGGCACGGACCTCGACCAGCCGCTGTATTGGATCGCGCGATTCTGGGAAGTCACCCGCTACCAGAGCAACGACGCCGGCGAGGCGCTGCTGCGTGAGGCGATCGCCAAGCGCCCCGGCTTTCTGCTCGCGCGCAGCTACCTGGGCGAGCTGCTCGAGACTCTGGGTAAGCACGACAAGGCCGCGATCGCCTGGCAGGACTACGCCGCGATGGCCCCCGCGGATCCCTTCGTGCTGGGCCAGCTGGGGAAGTCCCTGGCACGCCTGGGAAAACACGACGAGGCGATTGCGTTGACCCAGAAGGCGCTCGACCTCGAGCCACGCAGTCGCGAGATGCGCCTGCAGCTGGCCAGCCGCTACATCGATGCGAACCGGGTGGATGAGGCCCTTCCGCTGCTGACCCCGATGTCCGAGGAAGCCGACGTACGGGGGGAAGTGCTGTTGCGATTGGGGTGGGCCTACTTCCTCAAAGGCTCGATGGAGCTGGCTGGCCCCTTGTTCGTCCGGGCGATTGCCCGCGCGAAGTCTCCGGGCGAATGGCGCACCCGAGGCCGGGCCCACTACGACCTGGCGCTGGTGCACGTGAAGAAAAATCCGGACCGAGCCGAAGCCGCGCTGAAGGCGTCGCTGCTCACCGGATTCAAGACCCGGGAGCTCGACCCGTCGCTGACGAAGATTGCCCAGAAGCTCGATCGGGCCGAATTGTCCCAGGCCGAGAAGAAGGGAGCGAAGAAGATCGCGACCGCGCCTGCGCCCCGGGAAGTGAGTCTCTTTCCGGTCAACAAATTCGGAGAGGTCGATGCAGCCGCGAGTAAGCCGAAGCCGCCCGAAGGCTTCCTGCTCGTTCACTTCTAGTCGGACCCGTACCATCTCGCCTCGATTGTCGCGGACAGTCACAGCGCGCACCGCTGGGCGAGCCCGTCATGCCTTGAAGAGGTGTGGCCCTGCATTTGCTCCTGCAGACCGCAGACGTTCAAACGAAACCCAAGGTGCCCCATGTTCCGAAAAGCGATCATCGCCATTGCTGCAAGTGGGCTTCTCGCCGCCTGCGCGCACAGCCAGGAAGTCGAGAACGAAAACATTGCACGTGAGCCGAGTGCCGCTGCTGCTTCGTCCGATTCGGTGCAAACCCGCCACGCTCTGGCGACTCGCCCGGTGAGCGCAGACGGGACGGAGCTCCACGCGCAAAACGGAAAGCCCGCGCCCAGGCTCGACCCGAAACGCGATGCCAAGACGGAACAGAAGACCGAAGAGAAGACCGAGCAGAAAGCCGAGCCCGACAACACCGCGGTGAACAAGCGGGACACCAAAGACAAGACCCTGACTCCGATGGACCAGGGCAACTCGGGCAACGATTTGAAGATCACTCAGGAAATTCGCAAGGCCGTGGTGGGGGCCGATGGGCTGTCATTCACCGCGAAGAACGTGAAGATCATCACCCGCGACGCCAACGTGACCCTGCGGGGGCCGGTGAAGACCTCGAGTGAGAAGCAGCGCATCGACGAGCTGGTGCGAGCGACGGCGGGCGTGGCCCGGGTCGACAACCAGCTGGAAGTGGAGTCGCCGAACCAGTCGTTGCGTTAGGAAAAGTAGGTACGAATTTTCGAGTGGGCCGTAGTGACGAGGGAGAAGGAACGACGCAAGACGAGGCACTGGGACGCATGAGCAGCAGAAAGTGCCGTTGGTAAGTCGAGCAGCAACGTCGGACTCTTTTGGCGATCACTACGGCCCATTCGGAGCAGTGGGCTAGTACGACAGATCAGAAGTTCGTGCCCGGGAATGCGGGCCGTGGTTGACGGTTGAGAGCGCCGTGACCTCGTTACTTCCG
>JAYVCD010000044.1:0-10093 GCA_043750125.1 Archangiaceae bacterium
AAAGCACAGCTGCTGAATCAGGATCGTCTTGCCCGAACCGGGTGCGCCGCTGACGACCGTCACCGAACCTTTCGGCAGCCCTCCGCCGAGAATTGCGTCGAGGTTGGCGACTCCGGTGCTGACTCGGGGAATGTCATCGTCGCTGTGGGTCATGATGCCTTGTCCTGGCCTGCGCCCTCAATGGCTTGAGGCAGGGGCGCGCTGGCGAGTGCCGCATGAAGTTCGGGGGTGAGAATTTCGGCGGTCAGATTGCCCACCACGGTCAAGAATTCGACGAGGACCTTGCGCATCGCGGTGAGCAGGTCGTTGTGCTGGGCTAAGTGGAGCTTTCCCTGGGGGGCCGAGACCCGTTTGCGGAGGTCCGCGCAGTCGATGGTCCCATCGGGCGCGACGGTGAGCGAGTCGAAGAGCGGGAACTTCCGGGCCGCGTTGTGAACGACCCGGCCGGTGATCGCCGAGAGCGTGACCTCACCCAGCGTCGCCAGCGTCCGGACGCACAGGGCATCGAGGCTCGCCTCGAACCTTCCTACCAGGAGCTCCGGGGTCGAATCCCTGGCTGCTTTTTGCAGCCAGGCGTCGACGGGACCGGTGTGGCGGCCCTCGTCAAACAGCGAAGCGCCCGGGATCGGCGCTGGAACAACACGGAAAGGGCGAACGACGGAGCAGGCACATCTTTTGAGGCACCATGCTCATGCGCCCGGTCAATGAACAGTGCCGATGTGCATGTATGGAAACCGCAGATGCGCCTGCAAGGCGTCGAAGGGCGGCCCACCTCGTGGTCGCCCAAGCTCTTCGCCGCCAGGCCGCGAGGCTGTTGTCCCCTTGAGGCTTTGACCCAACCGCGAGATGAAGCCCCGATGCGGCTTTCCAAGTTCATCCGGGACAACCGGGAGCAGATCCTCTCAGAGTGGGAAGCCTTCGCTCGAACCCTGCTCCCGGCCGCCGAGTCGATGAACAGTGACGAGCTGCGAGATCACGCCGAAGAGATTCTGATCGCGATCGAGAAAGATCTCGTGTCGCCCCAATCGAAAGAGGAACAGGCCCAGAAGGCCCAGGGGCAGTCCGATTCGAGCCCGGCTGAAGCCACCGCCCACGGAGCGATCCGCGCAGGCACCGGATTCACAATGGTGCAGTTCGTTTCTGAATTTCGGGCGCTGCGGGCGAGCGTCCTTCGACTCTGGGGCGCAGCAGTCGCGACCGAGCGAGTGGACGTCGAGGAAATCAATCGGTTCAACGAGGCCATCGATGAGGCCCTGGCGGAATCGACCAAGCGCTTCACCGATGACCTGGGGCACTCGAAGGCTTTGTTCCTGGGAATCCTCGGCCACGATCTGGGAGACCCGGTCGGAGCAATCACGACTTCGGCCCATCTGCTGTTGAGCCAGGTGGAGGCCGAGGGCCCCCAGGGAAAGACTGCCACCCGCATCTTGCGCAGCTCGGAACGGATGCAGGAAATCCTCAGAGACCTTCACGATTTCATTCACACCCGCATGGGCAGTGGCATCCCCATCACCCGCGCGCCGACGAACCTCAAAGACATTTGCCTCCCGATCATTCACGCCCTGGGTGCGACCTTTCCCGATTCAAAAGTGAAGCTCGAGCTGGGCACCCACCTCGAGGGGTCGTGGGACGTGAACCGCCTCAGCCAGGCGATCTCGAACCTGCTCGGTAAGGCGATTCAAAGTGGCGACCCGAAGGCTCCCCTCACCCTCAGCGCCCGAGGCGAGCCGGCCGACGTTTCGTTGTCGATTCATCGCAGCGGGCCGACCATCGGGGAAGAAGACCTCGGCCAGATTTTTGCGCCCCCGCCCCCGACCCGGGACGACGCATCGGCCTCTCAGCTCGGCCTCGAGATGTACCTGGCCCAGGAAATCATCGTGGCCCACGGAGGCCGCGTCTCCGTCGAATCGAATGAAGAGGACGGCACCACCTTTACGGTTCGACTCCCGCGCGCGGCGGCGGCGAAAAACAAGCTCGCTTCCTGAGCTTCGCGATGTTGCGCGGACGGTGGCGGGCGGTCAGATTTGAATCGTGACCCGGCCTGACGCCCCCCGCGCCATCGAGGCGATCTGGAGAATCGAAGCCGCGCGGCTGATCGCCGGGCTGACCCGCATCGTGCGCGACGTAGGCCTCGCCGAGGACCTCGCGCAGGACGCGCTGGTCGCGGCCCTCGAGCAGTGGCCGAAATCAGGGATCCCCGACAACCCGGGCGCGTGGCTGATGGGGACTGCGAAGCACCGTGCGATTGATCAGCTGCGGCGCAGCAAGCGGCTCGAGCGGACGCAAGGCGAGCTGGGGCACGCGCTCGAAGCGAAAGAACGCACTCCGCCGGATCTCGACACTGCGATCGACGAGGACGTGGGCGATGACCTGCTGCGGCTGGTCTTCATTTCCTGCCATCCGGTGCTGTCGACCGAGGCTCGCGTCGCGCTGACGCTGCGGCTGCTCGGAGGCCTCACCACCGACGAAATCGCGCGCGCGTTCCTCGTCCCTGAGCCGACCGTCGCGCAGCGCATCGTTCGCGCCAAGCGCACCCTGGCCGAGGCGCATGTTCCGTTCGAGGTGCCGCGCGGCGCGGACCTCGCCCAGCGGCTGTCGTCGGTGCTCGAGGTGATCTACCTGGTCTTCAACGAGGGCTACTCGGCGACCAGCGGTGACGACTGGATGCGTCCCGGGCTCTGCGAAGACGCGCTGCGGTTGGGTCGGATCCTCGCCGCGCTCGTGGCACAAGAGCCCGAGGTGCAAGGGCTCGTCGCGCTGATGGAGATTCAAGCGTCGCGGACGAAGGCCCGCGTCGGCCCGAAGGGTGAGCCGATTCTGCTGCTCGAGCAGAACCGCGCGCGGTGGGACCCGCTGTTGATCCGGCGGGGGCTCGCCGCGCTCGATCGCGCCGAGAAGTTGGGCGGCGGGCAAGGGCCGTACGCGCTTCAGGCCGCGATCGCCGCGTGTCATGCCCGCGCTCTTACCGCGGAAGAGACCGACTGGCCTCGCATCGCCGCGCTTTATGCGGTGCTGGGTGAGGTCGCTGCGTCGCCGGTGGTGGAGCTCAACCGGGCGGTCGCGGTCGGTATGGCGTTCGGCCCTGAGGCGGGGCTGGCGCGGGTCGACGCGCTGGTGAGAGGTGGATCGCTCGAGGGCTATCACCTGCTGCCGGGCGTGCGCGGGGATCTGCTCGAGAAGCTGGGGCGATTCGAGGAAGCGCGGGCCGAGTTCGAGAGAGCCGCCGCACTCACGCGCAATGGGCGCGAGCGCACGCTGATGCTCGATCGGGCATCGGCGTGTGCGCGCGGGACATAGCCGCCTACTTCTGGTGCGAAAGCTCGGGATATTTGTTCACCACCTTCTGCACCTCAGGGGGGAAGTCCTGTAACTCTTGCACCTGCCGCACTTCGATGGTGTCGCCCGGGGAGGCCGGGCAGCGCGACGCCCACTGAATCGCCTCTTCCTTCGACTTCACCTGGATCACCCAGTAGCCGCCGAGCACTTCCTTCGCCTCGGTGAACGGGCCATCGGTCACCTTCGGCTTGCCGCCTGCGAAGGTCACCCGTGCGCCCGTCGACGGCGGGTGCAGCCCGTCGAGCGCGAGCAGCACGCCGGCCCTCTGCAACGAGTCGTTGTATTTCATCATCGCCTCGACATCTTTCGGGTCCGACATCGTTCCAGGCGCGGCGCTTTCGTAGCCTTTGGGGATCATCAGCATCATGAATCGCATGGTCTGCTCCTTGGTCTTCAGTTGAGATCGGGGCTTGTTCCCGGCTCTACCTGTACGTCGAACAAGTGCTGCCGAAATCGACAACGCACCGCGGTTTTTTGGTTCAGTGGGATAACTGCTCGAAAACTCAAGGGGAGAATGCAGCGCGCAAACTCTCACCCAAATGCGACCGACAATTGCCGCTACTGCCGAAGGACAACCTCCTGCCAGTGGATCCCGTCAGGGCTCGTCGCCAGCAGCGCGCCCGCGTCGGCACTTCCGACGACAACGAATATTCCATCGCCCCACGCAATGTCAGCCAATGCCCAGCCGCGCGACTTGACGTTGATGTCGACCCATCCGGCATCTCCGATCGGCAAAGACGTGACGTGGATCACAGTTGGAGTCACCACGACGACGCGCGACGACCCACTGGCGATCGACAGCGCCCGTCCCAACCCGCTCGGCGAAAGGTCGAATGTGCGATCTGACCACGTCACTGGAG
Organism: Archangiaceae bacterium; assembly: GCA_043750125.1. Lineage (GTDB taxonomy): Bacteria > Myxococcota > Myxococcia > Myxococcales > Myxococcaceae > JAGSPQ01. Next base: position 4,197 of record JAYVCD010000044.1, read on the forward strand.
CGACTGTGCTCGCACTGAGATCAGAGCCCGCCGTCGCGACGATCTGCTGAACTTCCCCGACTGCCGACAGCCCGAACCCTAGAAGCTGGTTTCCGACTCGTGCCAGCTCGTAGAGCGATGACGTCGCCGACGCGCCACCGTCAAGCCACGAAGACCCATGGGTCGAGGTCACCCATGAATTGCCCCTGATCGCGACAAAGCGGTCGCCATCGAATGCAAAGCGACCCGAACTGGGACCTTGCGCGCTCGTCCACGTGAGACCGTCGGAAGAAACGGCCGAGCCTGGCTCGACTCCCGCGCCGACCAGAAACAGACCGTTTCCTGAGATCACCTGCTCGAGGTTCTGAGGAAATGCCTGGGCAAGCCAGCCGTGTGATTCGTGCACGTAGATCGTCGAGTTGGATCCCCCACCAGAACCAACCGCAACGACGACACCGTTCGCAAACGCCACATCAAAGATTCCTCCGCCATCCTCGGGAATCATTTCGCGCTGCCAGTTCACCGCATCGAATGAGCTGAGAATGAGCGGGCCGTTGCTGGTGCCGGCAGCAACCCAACCGCCATCGGCGTGGGCAATCGAGCAGAGAACGCCACCGGTGCCGCCGGGGCCTCCGCCTGTCCCCCCGTCCGATGAGCGTGCCCCCGGGCACCCGAGCGCGAGCATCGCCAGCGTCACAGTGGCCGCCGCCAGCGAGCTCGTAATTTCGCGCGGGGTTGAATCGAAGTGAGTCAGTTTCGCCTCCCGGATTCGTTGTGGCGCTGATCCCGCGCATTATCACGCGACCTGATCGAGGCATTCAATGGGAAGTCGCACGAATCCTGCTGGGACCTGGTGCTGACTGATGGCGATGGCCAGTCGCGCCGTCCGACCGGCCATTGAGCGCCGTGCGGACTGTTGCCCTCGAAGCGGCCGCTCGAAGCGCTTATTCGAAGCCGTGAGAGTGACCCTGTCCTTCCCGCCACATCAGGGTGTGGTCAAAGTGCCAAGGTCACTGAAACATGCAGCTGCCGGCGTCAGGCTCGGACATCGCCGCGGGCACGGGGTATCCACACCCCCAACCCGAACGACGTCGCGCTCACCCACCCATGGGCGGACATCGGGCCGAAGTGGAACGCATACGCCATCACCATCAACGGTGCGCATCGACCGTTCGGGGCGCATGCCCGCCCGTCCGCTATTTGTCGCAACTGGAACGGCAGCAGTTGTTTCCACCAGGGCTCAGGACGGTACGAGTGTATTTGAGCCGCGACGCCAGAGGACCACTCGGCGGTTTTGAAGACGGTTCTTGATGGCCGCGACCAGCGCCGTCCGACCGGCCATTCAGCGCCGTCCGACCGGCGGGACAAAATGTGCGGCCGGGTGCTTGGGTAACACTTCAGACCGGCCCCTCCTTCAGGGGCTCAGCTTGAGGGTGCTTCCGGGCCGAAGCCTTCCTTCGTCGTCGAGGTCGTTGAGCACGGACGGAAATCCGACGCGGAGCATCTTTCTGCGGACCGAAGCGAGCAGCTTCGACATCAAGAATCCTCCGACCCCGGTGAAGCCGGTGTGCTCCCAGGTGAGGCGCGTACCGCTGGCGTGCGGCTCCACCCGGCAAGTGACGAAAGTCGGCGCGTCCTTCTGGTCACCGGCCCACGAGTACCGCAGCAAAGAAGGCGCGCGCACCTCGAGCACCTCGCACTCAACGACGCCATTCCAGCCGGGCATCGGCCTGGCCACGTACTTGAACCGCGTTCCGACTTCGGTCGCGAAACCCACCAGCTTACCGCCCTGACCCGTCGAGGTCCAAAGGGGGATTAGCGTCGGGTCGGTCAGAGCGCGCCAGACCTTCGCGGGAGAATGAGGGTAATCGTGGACGATGCGGAACTCGCTCATTGGTTGGGCGCGGTCTTGAGAAATGGCACCGGCTCGCTGCCCTCGACGTTCTTGACGACGCGCTGCAACAGGCTTCGAAGCATTGTCTTCTCGGCATCGCTCAGGCCCGCCATCGCCTCGCGCTCGCCCGCCGCGAGGGCCGCCCGGGCCTTCGGGAAGCGCGCCCGTGACCTCGGCGTCAGCGACACGAGCTTCCCGCGTTTGTCGTCTGGGTTGGGTTGGCGCTCAATCAAGCCATCGCGTTCCATGCGGGCCAGTGTCTCCACCATGGTCGGTGGCTCCACTCGCGCCAGGTTCGCGAGATCCTTCTGCGACAGCGCCTGGCTGCCTGCGAGCGCCCGCAAGACCGGGAGGTAGGCCAGGGCGAACCCGAGTGGGCGCAGGCGCGCGTCGGCGTGTCGAACCAGCGACCTCGAGGCGCGATTGATCCAGAACCCTGCCAGTGATTCGGGTTCCAGCCTTCTGGCTTTGTTCTGCATAGGCACCTAATCATAATAGTGAGGTACCTATGCTGAAGGCAAAAACCCCCATGAAACTTTATGCGTCGCCTCTGATCGCCCCAGCCGGCACCCGCCTGGAAAAGTAGGGACGCAGAGCGGCGGCAAACAGAAGGTCGAGGATCCGGTCGGGCAGGATGCGCGCCAGGCGGGTGAGCAGGGCGGCGTCGCGGCCGACGGTGTAACGGGTGCGCGGCTTGCGCGCGGTCACTGCCTTCGCAATCACCCTGGCCGCGGCGTCAGCGGGCAGGCCCGAGTCGGTGAACGCCGCGGTCTGCGCGGTGATGGCTTGCACCAGTCCGCCGTAGCGCTGGCTCTGCTCGGGCGTCATCGTCGACGCCACCTCATGGGCGGTGGCGATCGCCCGCCCGGCCATTTCCGTCCGCACGGCGCCCGGTTCGACCACGACGACCTGGGCGTCCCGGTCGCGTCGGACACCCGCGAGGACGTGGAAACCGCGCCGGGCCAGTTCGCGTGCCGCGGCCGCGCCGATGCCGGTAGACGCACCGGTGATGATGACGAGCTCCTTCACTTCAGGGGACACGCTCATGACCGCGCTCCTTTCTTCGACGCGCGAGCAGCGAAGCGGGCTGCGAGGAGTTTCGTTCGCTGCTCCATCAGTTCAATCGCGGGCTCATCGGCGAGCAACCCGTCCAGCGCGAGGAGAAAGACCTCGGCGCTCGCCTCGTCGCCCAGGACGGTGGCCACGCAGTTCCGCGCGACCTTGCGGTGGAGCGCCTCGCTCTCGGGATCGATTCGCTCGCAGGCCTCGAGGAACTCGCTCCCCATCGGCGCCCCCACCATCTCGGCCCAGGGCTCGAACACCATCAGACGGCAAACGCTGAGCAGGCGCTCGTAGGGACTGCCCGGACCTTTCGACACCTTCTTTGCTGCGGGGTGCCGGGAGACCAGCCAGTCCACGAAGACCGCCCGATAGATGCCTTCCTTGTTCTCGAAGATCCGGTAGAGCAGCGTGCGCGAGAGCCGGGCGCGCTTGGCGATGTCCTCGAAGGACGTCTTCGCGAAGCCGAAGTTGAGGAAGCACCACCGCGCGGCGACGAGGACCCTTGCACGCCGAGCGGCCGATTCATCATCTGTCATCGTTGCTGGCATGTGTGCGTTGTGACAACTAGAACATTTATTGTCAATACGTGCAACATGGAGCCAGCGCCTACTCGTCGGCGAACACCCTCGTCGTCGGAAGCGGCCCGCCAACGGATACCCAGTAGAAGCCGTCGGCAGCGCCCGCGAGCGGCTGGGGCGGCCCGGCGTCGGGCACCTCGACCAGGTCGAACGCTTCGCCGGTCGCGTCCCAGCGCCAGAACAGAAATTGCCGGTCGCGCGAGTAGATGACCCGGCTCGGCGTTTGCGCCCGGACACCGCCCTGGACGACAAACGCAGGAGGGCCGGCGAACCCGCCGCTCGCCACGGTCCAGCCGGCATCCCACTCGAGCGGCACCACGCTGAGCCCAGTTCCTTCGGTGAAGAAGGTGCTCAGTCCCCACGCTCCACTGCCCTTCGCCGCGATGATCGGCCCCAGAAGCAGGCTCGCACATTGCTGCACCGTGGGCTTTGCCTCGCAGTACGGCTTCTGCGCGGGGGATACGCTGAAGACTGTCTTCCCGTCGCGGCGCATCAGGGCCACGAGGCTTTGTTGCGCGAGCGGGACATCTCCCGTCCCGAAGCGGGGCCCGAGGCTGCTGCAGGACGTTTGGCCCCACAAGCACTCGGCAAAGCCCGAATCGGTGGCGACCGAGAGCCCGGTCGAGTCGTTGTCCCAGCCCTCAATTTCAACCACCGCGGACAGGAGCGTTCCGGAATCGCTTCCAAGCTGCGCAGCGTTTACCCCGTAAACTCCGTTCGAGCGCGCCGCGAGCAGGGTCCCGTCGAGGCGGCGCATCCAGCGCAGCGTTCCGTCCTCGGTGAGCGGAACTGCGCCGTTGAAGAGCGCTCCATCGCAGGCCCACACGGTGTCTGTGAGGCGGTGGACCTCTTCGCAAAAGCGCGGCCAGCTCAACAGGGGGCTCTTCGCGTTCCGGGCGAAGTAGAGCGGCTTCGAAATCCGGTCCTGCGGCGCCGCCTCGTCCACCAGCGCGTACACCCCGCCGACATCTGCCTGGATCGACATTCCTCCATCGGCCTCGAGAGTCACCTTCCCGCGGCCGACGGCATCCATCCGCGACAGACCGAAGGTATGGGCATCGACGCAGAACCGCGTCTCGCCTCGCACCACCCAGGACAACGGTACCGAATGCGCCAGGCCCGTGGTCAACACCGTGGCGCTGCTCACCTTGTCGAAGGCCGGGCACGTCTTGCTCCCTCCGTCCTCCGTGCCGGGAGGAGGAGTGCAGGCGCAGAGGAGCACCGCGCAGCTGATTAGGGTCCGACCCACCATAGGTATCCGATGCTAACGAAGGTGCCGTCGCCTTACGCAATGTCAGCCAATGCCAAATGTCGGCGCTCCACGTGTGCCGGCTGATGGCCGGGACCAGCGCCGTCCGACCGGCCATTCAGCGCCGTCCGACCGGCGGGACAAAATGTGGCTCCCGCGATGAACAACCGACGATGCAGCTTCGTCTGCCCGTGAGTCCGTCAGCATCTTGCTGCGGTCTCAATGGGGGTTGAAAACGAATGCCTGAGTCCACCGAAGGTCAGTCCTCGACGATCAAGATGGTGGTCGACGCCGGCTTGAAGGCGCGCTGGGAAGTGAGCCGCGAGAAGATCGCCGTCGCGCAAAAGGGCGGCTCGGAAAGCTTCGTCGCACTCTGGAAGTCGGTGACGGAAGTCGTGGATTCCTCGCCGCCCCTCTACCTGGCCGCGGGCTTCGCAACGATGAAGGCCTTCGTGGAGAGCTACTTGAAGGTGCCGGTACGGACCGCGACTCGCAGTATGCAAGTGGTCGGCGTCGCCTCGCGCGCCGAGGTCGAAAAGTATGGAGTCGGCAGGCTGGAAGCGGCGCTGGGGCTGCTCACGAAAGACGCTGCGTCCTTCGACGAGCTGCGAGTGTCCGTTGAACGCGGTGGCAAGGCGAGCAAGGTCGACCTCGAGGAAGCGACCCTCGAGGAGATCCGGATCGCGGCTCGAAAGCAGCGCCCGAAGCGATCGTTGAAGAGCCGCAATACGACTGCTGTGTTGCTGACGAAAGCGCTGACTGACGGCAAGCTCAAAGGCGTCACCGTGACGGTCGGCAAGGCGGGGATCATGTTCCGCGGGCTGCAGGTCGAGAAGCTGCAATCGCTGATCAGCATTCTCTCTCGCGTCAAGCTGCCGCCGAAGCAGGCGACTCTTCGCGTTGCTGCGTAGTTTTGTCTGCCCGTCGCATCCGTTTCGACGAGGGCGTGCCGGCAGTTTGCGGCACGCCCTTAAACGTGCCCCCAGTCACCTGAGGCTAACGCCCACGGTTTCGCCGACGCAGCGCGTGGAGCGCCAGCTGATCCGGGCGGCTTGAAAGTGATCCACCTGGCGGTCTGAAACTGATCCACCTCGCAACTGGGGACAGCTTGCCGGGCACAGCCCGGCGTGCGTTC
>JAYVCD010000045.1:0-13032 GCA_043750125.1 Archangiaceae bacterium
TGGCCCTGCGCGGGCTGGCGGACGGCACCGCGACCGAGCCGGTGCGGGTGGTGACTTTGGGGACGTCGCTGATTGCTTCGGACCACATCACCGACGTCACCCGCCGGCTGTTGCAGTCGCGCCACGGCTCGGGGGGCCTGGGCTTCATGTTCGTCGATCGACCGACCCGCAACGCCGGACGCACGGTGCGCTCGGGCTCGGCGAGCAGCGGCTGGGTGATCGAGAAGGTGACGGACACCAAACCGTTGCGGGTCGCCGGGTTGGGAGGCGTGGCGTTCACAGCTCCTGGGGACAAGTCGCAAGAGACGACTTTCCTCGCCGTGGGCACCCGCCGTGCGGAATTGTTCCTGCTCAGTCAGCGTGGAGGAGGCTCACTTCGCGTCTTCGCCGACGGCACCCTGTTGGACGAGTTTGCGACAGAAGGTACTGACCAACCGCTGTTCCGCAGCGTGAAGGTCCCCGCCAGCGTGACCCGGCTGACGCTGAAGACGTTTGGCGGCCCGGTGCGGCTGGACGGGGTGGTGCTCGAGAACGGCGCCAACGGAGTTGTTTTCGATTCGATTGGCTTGCCGGGAGCAACGGCCCAGGTGCTGCTGCGCGAGGACCTGGTGTTGTTTCAGGCCCAGCTCGAGCAGCGCAAACCGAACCTGGTCGTCTTGATGATCGGCGGAAACGACGCCTTCGATCTTTCGCAGCATCGCTACACCCCCGCGCGCGCGCAGGAATCGATGCAAGAGCTGATTACCCGGGTGAAGTCGGCGGTGCCGCGGGCGGCCTGCCTGCTGGCGTCTCCTCCCGACGCCGGCATCTGGCGCATGGACAAGACGATCGCCACCCGGGTGGAGACCCAGCAGATCGCTGCGATCATGAAGGAGCTCGCGAAGTCCAACGGCTGCGCCTACTACGACATGCAGGCGGCGATGGGCGGGGAAGGGTCGATCTCGCGCTGGTGGGCGGCAGGCCTGATGAACCGCGATCTCGTGCACCCCCTGGGCGCCGGGGGCGACGTAATGGGGTACCTGCTGGACTCCGCGCTGGAAGAAGCGCGTGAAAAGCATGAGGCGGCGGCCAAAGGGTCCCCTCGAGGGGGGCGGACCCCCGGTTCCCCTGGCCGCTCGGCGGGACGCATTCCCCACCTGTCCCACGCGAGTGCGCCGCCAGATGAGCCGCGCGATGCCGGCGGGCCCGAGGTGTGCGCGACGGACGGGGTGCTGCCGGCGCCACCGTTTCTTTCCCAACCCCAGGCGTTGGTGCCCTTTTTCCAGAAGCTCAAGCAGCTGGAGGTCAACGGTTCGGGCCGGGTCGAGATCGCGCAGCTGGGCGCCTCGCACACCGCGGCCCAGTACTTCACCGACGAAATCCGCCGGTTGCTCGCAGATCGCTTCGGGTATGCGGGGCGGGGCTTCGTCGCCGCGGGCCAGCCCTCTCCACGGCTCGAGGCGGGGGGAGTGGCCCGAACGCTCTTTGGACCCTGGCGGATTACCGACGCCCTGGCGGTGAAGACCTCAGGACTGACGTGGGGGCTGACGGGCATTCGGGCCGAAGCGGCGGTCGGCTCGTCGATGGAAATGTCGTTCGATGAGCCGGGGGCGGGACCCGATGATTTCTCGCGGGTGCAGGTCTACTACCTCGAGCAACCCGACGGAGGGACCCCCGAAGTCCGCATCGATGGAAAGGTCGTCGCGATGCCGGCTCCTTCAGTGCAGCTGCAGACGGCAGTGCGGGTGCTCGAGCTGGGGGTTCCCGGAAGCCGGCACCTGATCTCGGTGATCAACCCGGGCCCGGGGCCGCTGAGCGTGTTCGGGGTTTCTCACGAGCTGATTCGTCCGGGCATCGTCTATGACGCGCTGGGCCTTCCGGGGTCGACGGCGACCACGCTCGCGTCCTACGCGCAGCAGCCGCTGGCCCAGCAGCTCGAGGCACGCCAGGTCGACCTGTTCGTACTCTTCTACGGAACGAACGAGAGCTCGCTGTCGCCTGCGGCGATCGAAGAGATGAAGCGCAGCTACCCGAGTGTGATCGCCACCCTGCGCCTCTCTTCGCCCGATGCGGTCTGCCTGTTCCTCGGGCCGACCGACAGGATGTCGAAGAAGGGCGCCCGCCCGTGGCGGGAAGTCGAGTCGATCAACGAGGTCCAGGCGGCGCTGAAGGAAATCGCTGCGAGCAATGGGTGCGCGTTCTGGTCCACCCGCGACGTGATGGGGGGCAAAGATTCGATCGCCGTCTGGAGAAAACAGAAGCTGGCGAACAAGGACCACGTCCACCTGACGGCCGAGGGGTACCAGAAGCTGGCCGGGATTCTCGTGGGCGACTTGATGCGGGTCTACGACGCCTGGAGTCCGCCGCCATGATGTTCCACAGCGTTCAGTTCCTTGCGCTGGTGGCGGTGACGTTCACCGCGTTCTGGGCGGTCTCGAATTATCGCTGGCCGCGGCTGATCGTCCTCTTCATCGCGAGCATCGTCTTCTACGCCGCGTGGAATCCGGCGCCGCTGGTGATCTTCGCCGGTTACTGCGTGGTGAATTACTTCTGCGGGCACCTGCTCGAGCGAATGGAAGACGGGCCGGCGCGGAAGGCGGTTCTGATCACGGCGCTGTGCTTCCACCTCGGAATCTTGATCATCTACAAGTACCTCGATCTGTTCCTCGGATCGCTGGGCTCGCTCGCCACGGCGCTCGAGCTGAAGTGGAAGCCCGAGCCGATCGGGATGCTGCTGCCGATCGGCTTGTCCTTCGTCGCGTTCCAGGCGATTTCGTTCATCGTCGACGTCTACCGTCGGCAGACGAGCGGAAAGCGCAGCTTGTTTCACCAGCTGCTGTACCAGCTGTTCTTTCCCCAGGTGGTCGCCGGGCCGATCATCCGTGCGAAGGATCTGCTCGAGCGGCTCGATGCCAAGCCCCGGGTCACGGGCGAGCAGGGGGCGGTGGCCCTGTTCCGGATCGCCCAGGGAATCGCGAAAAAGCTGCTGATGGCCGACGTGCTTTCGGTGTCACTGGTGGATCCGATCTTCACCAACCCCGCCGGCTACAGCGGCCTGGAGTGCGTGCTCGCGGCAGTCGCGTACACCTTTCAAATCTACTTCGACTTCTCGGGGTACTCGGACATCGCGATTGGCTGTGGGGCGCTGTTCGGCTTCAAGTTCCCCGAGAATTTCAGGAAGCCGTACCACGCGACCAACCTGTTCGATTTCTGGAACCGGTGGCACCTGACCCTCTCGACCTGGCTGCGCGACTACCTCTATCGCCCGCTGGGCGGGAACCAGGGGACGAAGTTTCAGACCCTGCGAAACCTGATGCTGGTGATGTCGCTGGGTGGCCTGTGGCACGGGGCGCACTGGAAGTTTCTTTTGTGGGGTGGGATCCACGGGGTGCTGCTGGTCCTCTGGCGAATCGTCTGGTGGCAGGTCGGAAAGCCGAAAGGAGAGGTGGGCCTGCCAAGGAAGCTCGCCGGCTGGTTGTTGATGTTCAACGCGGTGGTGTTCGCGCGCATCTTCTTCCGCGCCGACACGATGGATCTGGCGCGAACGATGTTCAGCCAGATGTTCACCCTGACGACCGACATGGCGCGGGTGTCCTCGATGGCCTGGGCTTCGTTCGCCTCGTGCGTGATCCTCTACGCGATGCCGAAGATCGTCTTCGACAAGACCCAGTGGCTGTTCAGCGAGAGCCCGATTTGGCTGCGAACCCTGGCGTTGATCGCGCTGGGGCTGACCATTCGGCAGATCGCCAGCTTCGAGTCGCAGCCGTACATCTACTTCCAGTACTGACGGCTCAGGACGAACGAAGCAGTCGGCGGTAGTCGTTCAGGTGGCGCAGGGCCGCGACTTTCTCGCCCTTCTTTTCGTAGAGGCGCGAAAGGTTGAAGCAGGCGTCCACGCAGGCGGGGTCCAATCGCAAGGCCTCGGTGTAGCTGCCGATGGCTTCGTCGACCCGGCCGAGATCTTGAAGCACGACGGCGAGGTTGAAGGTCGCGGTGCAGTCGTCGGGCCGAACGACGAGCGAGGCGAGGTAGTGGGCCTCGGCCTCGCGCAGGCGTCCGCAGGTATGCAGCAGGCGTCCGAGGTTGACGTGGGCGTCGGCGTGGCCGGGGTTCTGGGCGAGTGCCTCAGTGTAGCGCTCGATCGCGTCGTCCGGGCTGTGCTCTTCGAGACCTCGGGCCAGCTTGAACAGATTTTCCGCACTCACCTGCGCCAGGGGAGCGTGCCAATGAGGGGTGGAGGCCCGCTCAAAGCCGAAGGTGCATTGCCCGTCGACCGCCAGCAGCACCGCGGTGGAGTCGGCTCCTTTCGGAAGTCGGGCCTGAAGCTCGGTGAGCGCCCCGGCGAGCTCTTCGTGGGGCAGTTGTCGGCAGGTCAGCGCTTTGGCTGCACGGAGCAAGACGAGGTCCGCGAACTCGAACCGTTCGGGCGATTGCGGGTAGACGAGCGCTGCCACTTCAGCCGCACGTGCGGCGTCCACGCCCAACAGCCTGGCCACTTCGCTCAAGGAGTACGTCGTCTTCACAAGGTCATTCGTACCAGAGGGGGGTGACATCTTTGGACCTGTCCACCGGCGATGACAGCTCAGGGACTTGAGAGGGGACCTGTCGTTTGGAGATTACAGGTCTGCGAAATCTCAGAGAAATTCGTATCGACATCACAACTTCACTGCTCGCCGACGGCGCGAAGATGCTCAACGTCTGCGCCCCAATGAGAAAACTTCTCGTCACTGGTTGTGTCCTCGGCTGTTGCCTCGCGTTCGCGCAGAGCCAGATCCTTCAGGTCTTCAGTCAGGAGGATCTCGAGGCCCTCGAAAAACAGGAAGCCTGGCAAGAGCTGCTCACCCACCTGGGGGACATCACTCCAGCCAAATCTTCGGAACGCTGGAGCCAGCTGCTCGAGAAATCGGCGCTCGGCGTTCTGTCGACCTACAAAGGGCAGACCGAGAAGAGCTGGAGCTATGCCGATGCGGTGGTGAAGCAATACCCCCAGCTGAAGAAGAGCAAGCGCTTCATGGAAGAGCGGGCCCAGCTGGGACCGAAGGGGCTCGATGCGTGCCTCGCGTCGCTGAGCTCGATGACCTGCACCGATCGCGCGGTCAGCTACCCCGATGCAGAGCCGACCAACGCCCAGCTCGCCTGGAGCCTGGCCCGGCTGGTGGTCTAACGCGACCCCACGAACGCGATTCGCATCTACAAGAAAGCGCTCGAGGTGAAGCACGAGCCGAAAGAATGTGGCGACGACGGGGTGAAGAAAGCGATCAATTACGCCCTCGCGCTGCCGGCCGAAGACCCTCGCGTCGCCGATGCGCGCGCCGTGGCTTCCTCGCTGTGTTGGGAGCCGCTGAAGGAATAGGTGCTCGACCGGTTCATTGACGGGGATCGCGACTTTCGAAAAAAAAATGCTTGCCCGTTTCTGCTGAGCAAACCCGGAGCGCTGTCCGCGATTTCGAAAAAGGCAGTGTGAAAGCATCGTGAAGTAGTCGAGCCCCCAAACCCCCGGAGCCCGCTGATGAAGCTCAACCCTTTCGCCGTCGCCGTGATGCTCCTCGTCCCCAGCCTCGCCTTCTCGCAGTCGATCGAAGAGAAGCAGAAGCGGGCCAGCGCCGAGACGCAGATGTCGGACTTTGCGAAGACGATGAACAAGTACTGCAAGACGGCCTTGCCCGAGACAGGGATGATCGACTGGTCGACCTGGCCTGTGGCGGAAGACGAGAAGGGCGGCGGAAACGCGTCTGTGTCCTCGCAGTGCAAGTACGTCATCTACGGAACCGAGTCGCTGTGCCGCGATGAGGCGATCGCGCAGGAGACCGTGGCCAAGGACGTGAAGAAGTTTCTCTGTAAGGGCGACGGGAAGGACGAGATCACCTTCGAGATGAAGGGGGACACGCTGATCGTCCACACCGCGTTCGGCCTGCGGGACACGGACAAGAAAGCCCAGAAGTGGCTGAGCAAGAACCTGCAGTAGACGACCCTCGGCTCACCAGGTGTCGACGATTCGCCGGCGCCCTTCCCGCACCGGGCGCGGCGTCGAGCGCAGCCCCCGCAGCACCCACGCCCGCGTCTGGGAAGGTTCGATCACCGCGTCGATCTCGAGCAGGGACGCCATGTTGATCGCCTTCCCCCGCGCGTAGGCCTCGGCCACCATGCCGCTCAGCAGCTCTTCCCGGGCCACCGGATCTTCGATCGCCTCGAGCTGTTTCTTCATTCCCAGTCGAACCGCGCCTTCGAGGTTCATTCCGCCGAACTCGCCGGTCGGCCACGAGAGGGTGAAGAGCGGCGCATGAAAGTGGCCCCCGCTCATCGCCTGTGCGCCCAGGCCGTAGCCCCGGCGCAGCACGACGGTGAAGTAGGGGACTGAGAGGTTCGCCGCGTTGACGAACATTCGCGACGCGTGGCGAACGAGGGCGGTGGATTCCGCTGGCGGGCCGACCATGAACCCGGGCGTGTCGCAGAGCGAGAGCATCGGCAGCCCGAACGCGTCGCACAGTTGGAAGAAGCGGGAAGCCTTGTCGGCGGCGTCGGCATCGATCGCTCCGCCGAGATGAAAAGTGTCGTTGGCGATCAAGCCGAAGGGCTGGCCCTCGAGCCGAATCAGCGCGGTGACGATGCTGCGCCCGAAGCCCGACCGCAGCTCGAGCACCGAGCCCACGTCGGCCAGGGTCTCGATGATCGGTCGGATCTTGTACGCGCGGCGGCGGTTCTCGGGCAGGGCAGTCGACAGTGAAGCCTGGTCCGCGCACGTCCACCCGGTCACCGGGCCCTGAAAGTACGAGAGGTACTTCTTCGCGGCGGCCACCGCCTCGGCCTCGTCGCGCACCTGGACGTCGATGACTCCGTTCTTCGTCTGGACCTCGACGGGGCCAATCTCTTCGGGCTTGAACTTGCCCAGGCCCCCTGCCTCGATCATCGCCGGGCCGCCCATGCCGATGTTGCTGCCGTCGGTGGCGATGATCACATCGCAACACCCCAGCAGCGCGGCGTTTCCCGCGAAACATCGCCCCGAGACGATTCCCACCCGCGGTACCAGCCCTGAGAGCGCCGCAAAAGCGAGGAAGCTGGTCGTGTCGAGCCCTGCGACCGTCAACGCGTCGGTGTCATTGGGCCTCCCGCCTCCGCCTTCCGCAAACAGGACGACCGGCACCCGCCATTGCTGGGCGAGCCCCAGCATCCGATCGAGCTTCTGGTGGCTGGCCAGCCCCTGTGTCCCGGCGAAGACCGTGTAGTCGTAGGCGAGGACCATCGCGCGCGCGCGTTCGTCGTCGAACAGCGTGCGGTTGATGCTGCCCAGGCCACACACGATTCCGTCGGCCGGACTCGAGGCCACGAGCTCTTCGATCGATCGCGCGTGCCGTTGAGCGGCCAGCGCCAGCCCTCCGTACTCGAAAAAACTTCCTTCATCGACGAGGTCGGCGATGTTCTCACGGGTCGTGCGCTGGCCCGTCTTGCGTCGCTTCTCGACCGCAGAAGGGCGGCCCGCATCGGTGGTCGCGTGCACCCGCTGCTGAAGCTCGACCCTGGGATCATTCGGTCCGCTCATGACGGGTTCATTTCATTGCCCGCCGACCCCGTCTAGCGAGCTGGAATTTCGAATCTGAAAAGCGCTCTCGCCCCGGTTGAGACGCATTTGCGCTTCGTCGCCGGCCCCGTCCCCTGTGAGGTCTCGGCTTCCCCGTTGCATGTGGGGGCTCTTTCGCGAGCCGACGAGGATCCTGGACATGAATACTGCCGTCAAAATCTCGGAATCGCCGGGGGCGCCCAAAGAGCGCACGCCCATCGAGCGGGCTGACGAGGCGCTGGCGGGAGGCGGCAAGCTGGGCGCGCTGATTCGATCGATGGACTGGACCCAGACCCAGTTGGGCTGCTCGCACGCCTGGCCCCAGTCGCTGCGCACAGCGCTGAGCATCGTGCTCGGCTCGCGCGCCCCGATCTTGATCGGGTGGGGACCTCAGCACGTGCTGCTCTACAACGACGCGTACGCCCCGCTGCTCGGCGCCAGGCACCCGGCCGCCCTGGGAAAGGCGGCGCTCGAGGTGTGGCCGCAGACCCACGATGTTCCGAGGCTGGAGCACGTGACGACCACGGGTGAGACCACGTCCCATTCCGATGGAAGGCTGTTCGTCCTGGGTCAGGGGTTCCTCGAGGAGCGCTACTTCACGTCCTCTCACAGCCCGATTCGAGTCGAGTCCGGGGACGTAGGCGGGGTGTTCACTGTGATGACCGAGACGACCGATCAGGTGATGGAAGAGCGGCGTCGTCACTGCTTGCAAGACCTCGCGGTCGCTACGACGGGGGCCACCGAGGTCGACGAAGCGTGTCAGGCTGCCGCCCGGGCCTTCCAGCCGAATCTCGTCCCGTTTTGCCTGATCTACGTGCTGGACGAAACGGGTCAGACCGCCCGGCGGGCGGCGGCCTCTGCTCTCGATCTCGGCCCACGTGCCAGCCCGACCACCATCGACCTGGCTTCGGCCGAAGCGGTGTGGCCTCTGGCCCAGGCGCGCGACACGGGAAAGGTTCAGCACGTCGGCGACCTCGAGGGAAAGTTTGGGACGCTCTTCGTCGGCGACTGGCCTGCTCCGCTGCGCGAAGCAATTGTGGTTCCGATGTCCCGCCCGAACGAGGCGCACCCCTTCGCATTCCTCGTGGCAGGACTTCATCCGGGACACCCCCTCAACGAGAGCCACCGGACCTTCTTCGAGTTCGCGACCCGCCAGGTCTCGCGGTCGATGACCCAGGCCCGCACCCTGAAAGTGAGCGAGGCCCGCGACCAGGCCCTGGCCGCGCTCGAGGGCAAGCGCAAAGATGAGTTCCTCGCGATGCTCGCTCATGAGCTGCGGACCCCGCTCACCGCCTTGAGCACCGCGCTCGACCTGCTCGGCCGCAGAGACGTTCGCGACGCGAGCGAGCATCGGATTCGTGCGGTCTGCGGCCGACAGCTGGGAAACCTGGTGCGCCTCGTCGATGACCTGCTCGATGTGTCGCGCGTCACGCGAGGGAAATTACAGCTGCGACCTCAACGGATCGATCTCGTCGAGGTGATTCAGGCGGCGTTGCAGACCACCCGCCCGCAGTTCGAAAAACGTCGACATCGGGTCGCACTCGAAATGGGAGCGGGGTCATTGGCTCTCGACGCCGACCCGACGCGGCTCGAGCAGGTGTTCACGAACCTGCTCAGCAACGCCGCAAAGTACACCGACGATTTGGGCCTGATCGAAGTGCGACTCAGACCCGAAGGTGAAGGGCCGGCCGCCAGGGTCTGCGTGGAGATCACCGACAGCGGGCGAGGGCTCGCTCCTGGAATGATTGACCAGATCTTCGAGCTGTTTGCCCAGGTCGACAGTGGTCTGGCCCGCTCAGATGCGGGCCTCGGCATCGGTCTGACCCTGGTGCGCAGCCTGGTCGAGCTGCATGGGGGGCAGGTCTACGCGCGCAGCCAGGGTTTGGGGTATGGGACCACGATGGTCGTCCGTCTTCCGCTTCCAGTCGCAGGTGCGACGGTCCGTCTCCCTGCGGCCGCATCGAACCCGGCACTGCTCGAGCGCCGGAGAATTGTGCTGGTCGAGGACAACAAGGACGCCCGCGAAGTGCTGCGCGAACTGCTCGAAGATCTTGGTCACGAAGTCATCGAGGCGAACAATGGCACCTGCGGCCGGGACCTGATCGTCGCCAATCGGCCTGACCTGGCGCTGGTCGACATCGGCCTGCCCGGGCTCGATGGCTATGAGGTGGCGCGCGAAATTCGCAACCAACCCGCGCTGGCTGGAACGCGCCTGGTGGCACTGACCGGTTACGGCGACGCCGAGAGCCGGGCCCGCGCGCTGAAGGCCGGCTTTGATGCCCACCTCACCAAGCCCTTCTCGATCGCGCAGATCCACTCGGTGCTCGCCGCGACCCCTCCCATCCGCTTGAATTCAAGGAAGGCAGCGCCCCCGCAGTAGGAAACCGGGGTGTTCCCTGCCGATACTTCGGTCTGTCGCAGCGAGCCTTTGTAATGATTGTTTTCGATTAGCCCTTGAATCCATGGCTCCAGTGTCGCGACAATACCTACATGCCCCCCATCAAGCCCGGCCCTTCCGCAAACCTCGACGCCTATCGCGCAGCTTTGGCGAAGCGGGCAGACAAAATGCCCACGGCTGAGATCGCGGGCGCGAAGCTGACCCCGACGGACCTCGACAAGAAGCTCACCGGCGCGAACGTGAAGTTTCACGCCGAAGACGCAAAGGGTACCAAGTTCACCTTCAAGCCGTACCAGCCGGGCTCGACCAATTTTCAGCGCGATCAATTCGCAGGCACGCTGCGCGCCGAGGCGGGCGAAGCGGTGGTGCGAGTCATTCCGCAGAAGCTCACCCTGCCCAGCGGTCAGAAGCTCGAAGGCTACGTGAAGCCGAAGCTCGGCAAGACCGAGGCCCTCTCGGCAGAGCCCACTCAGTGGAGCGAAGTGCAGCGCGGGCAGCTTCTGGCCGATGCGCCCTGGGCTGAGTTCCTCGGCAACTACGATCTCAAGCTCGACCAATATGCTTCTGTCTCCCTCGACGACAAGCTTCCTCAGAAGGCCCTCATCGATGGCGACTGGGACGTGAGTCTTTCGGACTACGAATTTCCCCAGCCGCTCGACCGGTTCAAGGCGTTCAAGGTCGGTCTCACGGCGAAGAACATCGTGCCCGCTGCGCCTCCGACCCAGAACCTGATGTACGAGGCGTATGTTCACGGCAAGATCGACCTCGACTTTCAGCCGATGTACGCGGCGATCGGCCGGATCCAGGCGCTCCCGGAAAAAGACGTGCGCGCCTCGCTCGCGCCCTTCATTGCCGCGCAGTTCGCGAAGGGGAAGTCGTTTGGCCAGTACAAGAACGGGGAAGAGCTCGTTCAGGCCGTGCTCGCGCGTCAACGGTCGCTGCGCACCAAGTTCGAAGGCTTCGAGACCTCGCTGAAGACCGAACGAACGCACTACCAAAACCGCAATGTCCCAAGCCCTTCGGACGGGAAGACCTGGGTCAAAGAGAAGTGGATGCACCTCGGAAACTGGTTCGTTCAATCGCCTTTGCTCGGGTGGATGAACCGCCGCAGCCAACACAAGAAGGCCGAGGAGATGGGCATCAAGGTCAATTGAAGGTCAGGTAAGTTTTCCCCGCATTTCATTTCGGGGCACTGATGCGAATGATTCTGCTGGGCGTTGCTTTGGGTGTGTCATTGGCTGGCGCCCAGCCTTCGTCTGCTCCGATGTTGCACGCGCAATCCCTTCCGCTCGAGCAGCAAAACCTCGCCTACCGCTGGCTCGAGATCGCCCAGGAAGCGACCGCCCGAGAAGTAGATCGCAATGGCGCGCGACCCACCATCATCTCTCGGACCCTGGCGATCTGGGCGACCGGAATGCACGACGCGTGGGCCGCGCGAAGGTGAAGGGCGGAGCGTTCTACGCCTCGTTCGAGTTCGGCCTTTCGGGCTTCACGATTCCCTTCGTCACCGTCGCACTTGGCTACGAGGGTGATCGCCGGCACGAGCGCGCCGAGGCGTGGGCATTCGAGAAGGAACAGCTGGCCCGTGAGCAGGCCGAAGAGAATGAGCTGAACAAGTCTGTGCCGCCGCCTGCTCCTGCGTCAGTTCCCGCCTCGTAGAGATCAGCGGGTCGAATCGGTGAGCGCCGTCGGGTCAGGAGCGCGGGCGCGGGCCACGAGATCATTCACGCACGCGGTGATTTGCTCGAGGTCGATGGGCTTTCCCAGCACCGTGACCTGGCCGATCTGATCGGCTTGCTCGAACAGGTCGGGGGCGGGAAAGGCGGTCAACAACACAATCGGACACTTGAGGCCATTGCTGCGTGCCCTTCGAATCACCTCAAGCCCATTGGCCCCCGGCATTCGCAAGTCGGTGAGGATCAAATCAGGAGTGGGGAGCACCTGGCTGTACGTCAACGCCAGGTAGTCCTCGAGCTCGGCGCCGTCCTCCAACTCCACCGCTCCATGGCCGGCCTCGCGCAGCGTCGTCATCAACAACAAACGAAAGGCGTCATCGTCCTCGGCGACGAGGATCCGGGCGCGCCTTGGAAATGGGTCCTGAGATTCAAATGCCATCGGGTCGCTCCGGAAGGAGACTGCAGTCTGCGACGGAGCACTGCGCGTGCCAGCTTCAGGTGCGGGGGGGGCCCTCGTCTTCGACGGCCCAACGCTCGAGCTTCCGGTAGAGGGTCTTGCGATCCACCCTCAGTGCGCGCGCGGCGAGAATCCGGCTGCCTCCGACCGCCGCCAGGACGCGAAGAATGTGGCGGCGCTCGACTTCTTCCAGGTCCAGCAGCTCGGTGCCGGGCTCGGGAGGCGGCTCGAGGTACGGCTTGTAGATGCTGATCTTGTCCGGAAGATCATCGGGTGTGATCTGGTCGAAGCCCGACAGCGCGACGGCCCGCTCGATGCAATTTTGCAATTCCCGCACGTTGCCCGCCCACGAGTAGTTGACGAGCATTCGGGCCGATTGGGTGGTGAAGCCGGTGATCTTCTTCTCCGCGCGGGCGGCGAACTGAGTCAGGAACAGCTGGGCGAGCTGAAGCACATCGGTGCCGCGCTTTCGCAGGGGGGGCAACGCGATTCCGATGACGTTGATTCGATAGAACAAGTCCTCGCGAAATGCGCCCCGTTCGATCGCAACTTCCAGATCCCGGTTGGTGGCCGCGACGATGCGTGCATCGAAGGCGACCTCTTCGCTCGCCCCCACCGGACGCACCCTTCGTTCCTGCAGCGCACGCAACAACTTGGGTTGAAGGCCGAGGGGAAGCTCGCCGATCTCATCGAGCAGCAAGGTGCCGCCACTGGCCTGAATGAACAGCCCCACCCGCGTGGTCTTCGCATCCGTGAACGCGCCCTTGACGTGACCGAACAGCTCACTTTCGAGCAGCGCCTCGGGAACTGCTGCGCAGTTGATCGCGACGAACGGCCCGCTCTTGCGTCGACTGCGCAGGTGAAGCGCCCGGGCGATGACTTCTTTGCCACTGCCGCTCTCGCCGGTGACCAGCACCGAAGCCTCGGAATCGGCGACGCGATCAACCAGCGCATAGACCTTCTTGAT
>JAYVCD010000046.1:0-10990 GCA_043750125.1 Archangiaceae bacterium
AGGCATCGACTACGTCGATTTCGAAACGGCGCTCGGCCTTCAGGCGAGAGCCGATGTCTTCGGTGGGCGCATTGCGCCGTTCGCCGCCGACCCGATCGCCGACACCGTGTCGTGCAGTACGCCTGCCCCCGGTAACACCGACGGTGAACGATGAACTCACCGCCGCAGTGGATGCATTTGAAAACCAGACGCTCCAGCGATCCTCAGCGGGCGAAAACTGGACCCGGTCCCTGGCTCGCTGCATCTTGAAGAGGCTGCTTCGCCTCGTCGCGTGCAGCGATCCTGAATCGGGAGCCCGGAGTCCTACCTCCGGGCTCTCACTTCACCTCGCCGACTTCAGGGTCAGCCCCAACCGACTCGGCCGCTACTTTTCAACCTGGGCACATGGGCTCCGCTGATTAGTCGAGAAATGGGACCCAATCTCCCCGCTGGTGACATGTGAACGACTACCTGGTGCGCTGGATGCAGCGAAAGTACAAGCGGCTGGCCCGTGGGGTGACTTGCGCGGCACGTGCGCTTGGCCGAGTTGCGGAAAGCAAGCCGAAGTCGTTCGTCCACTGGGAAAAGGGGTTTCGCCCCACGGCTCGATGATGGGAGCCGGATGAGTCCGGGAGGCTCACGTCCGGTTCTGCGAGGGGCTGGGGCTAAAATGCCCCGGCCTACTCACCCGTTCATCCCGCTGGAGATGTCGAAGGCCTGACTGCACCCGAGGCGGCGATGACGCTGGGCTTGTCAGTCGAAGCAATCAAGAGCCGCCTTCATCGCGCGCGGGCGGCGGTGCGTCAGCAGTTGCTGCCAGCGCACCCTGCGGCACCCTCGGCCGGATGCCCGGACATCGTCAGCCTCTTCAGCAGGCACCTGGAAGACGACATCGACAAAGACCTCTGTCTGCGAATGGAGCAGCACCTGGGGTCGTCGCGCGGCGCTCAATTCAGGCTGAGTGAATCCTTTTGAGCGACCCTGGCTCTGCTGATCATGTCTGCAATCGATGGAATGCTGGTGGGTGGCGCGGTCGCAACAGCGCTGTTCGTCTTCTTGCGAAGCCGTGGGAGTCTTTCCGGCGCGGAGGCTCGAAAGCTGGTCTCTGAGGGCGCGGCTTTGGTCGACGTCCGGTCGCGTGCCGAGTTTGCTTCCGGACACCTCGAGGGCGCACGCAACATCCCCGTCGACGAGCTGCCTCGGCGGCTCTCGGAACTCGGCGCGAAAGGAAAGCCAGTCGTTCTCTACTGCGCGAGCGGCATCCGCAGCGCCTCGGCGTCTCGCTCGCTGCGGAACAGCGGTTTTAGCCAGGTCCACAACCTGGGGCCATTGAGGCGCTGGTAGCCGCCGCGTGCAGTTTGCGATCGCGCCCATCAAAAACGAAAACACCGATGAAACCGAAGCAGGTGCTGACCCACCGGATTGCTGCTCACGTCCGCGCTGATTCCTGAAGGGGCCAGGGCGGCTCCAGGAGCGGTCAGGCGGGTGACCCTCTTGCACATCGCCGACACCCACGCCCAACTGGAGTCACACCCGGAATACATGCCCGGGGATGTCTGGGGGTTGGGGCCCGCGGCTCTCTGGAGTGCGAGTTGAATTCGCGGCGTTCGCGCCTCTGGGGCGAAGGCTGCGGTCGGTCGAGGTCGGGGGTAAGCCCCTGCGCGATGAGGCCCATTACACTTTTGCAGGGTGCGAGCGCGCCGAAGAGGCATTGGACGTCGTTTGCCGTCTGGGCATCATCAAGAAGCTCAATCCGGTGCTGCTGGGCTGGAGCGGGTACTTCCGAACGGGAAACGCGAGCGACAGATTCGTGAGCGTGGACCGCTGCGTCGTGTGGCGGCTGAAGAAGCTGCTGCTCGAACGTAAGGGACGACACCTGAAACCCGGGGAGGTGCAGAAGTGGCACCCGGGCTTCTTCGAAAACCACGGGCTCGTCCGAGCTCATGGGCCGAATCCATTACCCGGGAGCTGCGTAATGCGACTGTTCGAAACCCCACCGGTAAGCCGTATGCGGGAAATCCGCACGTACGGTTTGAACGGGGGTCTTGCCTCAAACTTCAGGTTTCTCAACTCGCTGTAAGAGGCAAGATCTACCAATGTCGTTCCGCAGGCTGCCCAGCCTCATCGGTGTGCTGGGGGTCTTCCTCAGCGTGACCGCGGCACCGACCACCGACGTCCCCGGTGACGGTCACCGCCAACGCCGAGGGTGAAATCAGCGCGATGGGGCCCGACCCCACCAACGGGGCCTGGGGCTCTTCGGTGACCGTGATCCTCAAAGCGGGAAGGGCCGCTGCGCCGCCGCTCTACGTCCATTCCACCGGGCTTTCGCCGACAGTCCTCACCGCCACCGCGACCAACTTCACCCGCGCGACCGCGAGCCTCGCGGTGCGGCCGCTGGTGCTGGCCGACGACTTCGAGACCGGGACGTTGAGCGTGAATGACACTCCGGCCGGCAATTGGTCCGGAGTGTTGAAGAACAACCCGGACAGCGGAATCAGCGCGAGCCCCGCGGCAGCGCATCGGGGGGCCAACGGGACGCGGGTCATCGACGGCGATACCGACCCCAGTGTCTACAGCGCGGTGATCTTCAAGTTCGCGCCTCTGGGCACCGACCTGTTCTTCCTCACCTGGCTTCGGGTCCCCGAGCTCACGACGCTGGGACGAACGAAGCTCGCGCTGACCGGCACCGCCTATGGCAGCGGCGCGCTGCTCGCCTGGGCGGGCATCGACCGACCTTCGGGGGCCTCGCAGTACGACGCCGTGCTCTCGGGCGACTCGAACGGCACGGGGAACCTCGAGCGGATCTCGCTTTTCCGCACCGGCTTTTCCGATGGCCGCTGGCACCTGTTGGAATACGCGGTGACCCCGACCGATTGGCTGGCCCGGCGGATCATTCTCGGGTCGGCGTTCACCGCGGCGACGGGGTTCGGAATGACCGGACTCTACGACTTCGATGACGTGCGGCTGTCGGGCACTCCGGCCCCCTCGTCGCTGCGCCTGCAGGACGCCGGAATGTTGCTGCTGCGGACCTGCAACACCCTTCGGGTTTCGCTGGTGGACTCGGTGGATGGAGGCGAAGCGGCCGCCCCCTACGATGTTCCGCTGAGCCTGACTTCCAGCGCGGGAACTTTTGCCGGGTGCCCAGGCGCGGCCGTCATCCGCGCGGACCAGTCGTTCGCGCTGGTGGGCTTTCGGCCCTCGTCGGCCGCCGCGTCGGTTCGGCTCGGAGACGACGGCGGCGATTTTCTCCCCGGTACCGGCGACGGTGCTGGCGGCGAACTTCGTCGCGGTCGTCGACCCCCGACCCAGGAAGCTCAGGAAGGACAGCGCCTCACCCTCAACGGAGCAGGCTCGAAGGCGGCTGCCGACCGGGCAATTGCCGTCTACCGGTGGAAGCAGACCGACGGCCCGGCGTTCGTCGAAGTCGGCGGGGAAAAGGCGCAAACGCTGCTCCTTTCGGTTCCGGGCCGATACGTCTTCGAGCTGCGGGTGGGCGACGCCGCCGACCTCTCTGCACCCGCGCGCGCAGAGGTGAACCTGGGCGGGGTCATCGACGGGCCCCCTCGTAAAATCGGGGGCTGCTACTGCGATTCGGGCTCGGGGTCCGCAACGCTCTACTTCGTCGCCTTCGCCGCGGCGCTCAAACTTCTCTCACGTCGACGCGCAGCCGGGGCACTTCTTCGAGCAGCGCCCGTTCCAGCAGCACCCGGCCGGGCAGGTCTGCGGCCGCGTCGGTGGTGAGGCCCACCCGCTGACACCCCTCTACGTCGAATTCCCGGACCAGGGTGCCCAGAGACTTCGAACTCACTTTTCCCGCCCGGCTCGAGCCGGCCTGGACGACGAAGGCCCCCGGTTCGCCGGTGAGCAGTGGGGCACGGGCAAACAGGCTCGGCCGCAGCGCATCGGTCACCTTCAGCATCAACGCCGGTGACGACGGAGTGGGAAGGAAGCTGCAGCCCAGCCTGCGTTTGTGGACGAAGAGCGGGTGGGTGAGCACCGAAGGAGCGATCCCGAAGTCGAGCATCGCCATTCCCAGCTGCTGCGCGTGACGAAAGACCAGCAGCTCGAGGGCGGCGGTTCGATGGGAAAGCTGGGTGGGCGTCAGGCTCGCCACATCGGCAAAGCCGCTGCGGTGGTAGGTGAGAATTCCCCTGCGGCGGGTGAGCAGCAGCGCTCCGGCGAGCAAACCCTTGCCGCGGCCCTCGACCAAAGCGAGCGCTCCGCCTTCGAGGAAGCCGTCTTTGAGGCTCTGCTTTTCATCGACGTGCCCGTGGGTCCCGTTCTGGTAGGGCAAGTAGAGCTCGGAATAAAACCGCTCGAAGTCTTTGCGGGCCCGCGAGACGCGCAGCTTGATCGCCGGGTCCAGGGCGACGGCGCGCAGCAACTTCTGGTGGGGTGGAAAGGGGACCCGGGCGATCTGCTCTTCGAGGCTGGCGGCCACCGGAAGTCCCGCGTCGAGGAACGGGTACCAGCGCAGCGTGTCGGGACGTTCTTCGAAAAACTTCCACGGGGCGGCGACCACGTCGGCGCCATCGGCCTCGAGCTTCAAGCGAGATCTCTGAAGCACCAGGTCGACCGCGTTGCCGCGAAACAGCTCGGTCACCTTCGGCCGGGACCCCGCGAGAAATAGGAAATCGGGCCGCAGCGAGGCGCGCTCGACCAACAGCACCGTGTGGCTGGCGCTCTGAATCTTCAGCGCGACGAGCTGCCGGCTGGCCATCAGGCGCGCGACGCTCGAGGCCCGGTGCGTGAGCGCCGAGGTCTCGACCATCACCTGACGCAGCCATTCGCCCAGAGCCAAGGGGGCACCCTAACCTGCGGTGAGCAGCCTGCGGACGTTCCCCTCGCGAACGGCGAACAGGCTGAAGGTGATCGCGTACGCCCCCAGGACATCAATCGTGTAGTGCAGGTGGGCGAGGAAGAGGCTCGCGACGACGAGCAGGTGTCCTCCCAGCATCAGCGCCCGCAGCTTCGGGTAGCGCCAGACGTACAGCAGCAGCAAGAAGGTCGTGGCGGTGTGCCCCGAGAAGAAGAGATCTTTCGTCAGGTACAGCTGCGCCGAGCCCCCCGGCGCAAAGAATGCGAACGGGTTGACCAGCTGCCAGAAGACCGCGCTGCGGCTCTGGGCGGTGAGCCCGGCGTTGAGGTCCGCGCCGTGCACCGGCCCCAGCCCGGTCGCCGCAATGCAGAGCCCGCGCAGCACCGCCAGCACTCCGGCCGAAACCATGTAGCGGATGAAGAGCTCGGCGTTCTTCTTCAGCAGCCACAGCCCGACCGGGACGTAGGCGAAGAGCCAGAGCAGATAGTTGTTCCGGTCGACCCACGCGACGTACGGGACCACGCTCAACACCGCGTCGGGCAGCGAGGGCGCCGCTCGCGCCTCGGACCACAGCGCCAGCCACAACATCAGCGCGTAGCAGCCGAACCGAAACGCGAAGCTGAGAGCGACCCGCGCTGGAAGCGGCACGCGCCCTCATACCCCAGTGGCTCCCACCCTCAACCAAGAGTGAGCGCGAGCGCGGCCGCGTTGATCGTCGCGGCCACCCGGACGGCATCGTGCACCTGCTCTTCGGTCAACCCCGCTTCGAGCACGGCCTTTTCATGGGCCCGAACGCAGGCCTCACAGCCGTTGATCGCCGAGACCGCCAGGCACATCAGCTCGAAGTCGGCCTTGCTGCCCTTGACCGCGACCAGCCGGTTCATTCGCAGTCGGGCTGGTTTTTGCGAGTAGATCTCGCGGCCGACCTGATGGCGAAACCGGTAGTAGATGTTGTTCATCGCCATCAGCACCGCGGCGGCGACCGCGTCTTCAATCACCCCGTCGGTCACCCCGGCGGTTCGGGCATCGAGAGTCAGGGCCGAGACCAGCTGGGGGCTTCGAGCGCTGTGGGCCGAGGCAATCGCCACCGAAAAGCGCTGGGCGTCGGTGAGTGCGCCGGGCGCCAACACCGTCGTCAGGTTCAGCTTGATGTCCCGCGCCACGTCGGGCAGCGACGCGCGCAGCAGCTCTAGCCCTTCCATCACGCCGCCTCGAGGGTCTTCTCGCCCTGCTTCCAGTTGCACGGGCACAGCTCGTCGGTCTGAAGCGCGTCGAGGGTCCGAAGCACCTCTTCGACGTTCCGCCCCACGTTGAGGTCATTGACGCTCACCCAACGAATGACGTTCTGGGGGTCGATGATGAACGTCGCGCGCAGGGGTACGCCTTCCTTCTTGTCCAGCACTCCCGCGCTGCTCGCCAACTCGCGCTTGATGTCGGCCAGCATCGGGAACGGCAAGGTCTTCAGGTCGGGGTGGTCTTTGCGCCACGCCAGGTGCACCCAGTGGGAATCGCTGCTCACGCCCAGCAGCTGCGCGTCGCGTTCCCTGAATTGGGCGTTCTTCTTTCCGAACTCGGAGATTTCGGTGGGGCAGACGAAGGTGAAGTCCATCGGCCAGAAGAACACCACCTTCCACTTTCCGGGGTGGGTGGTTTCGGTGATGGCTTCGAACTCGTTGCCTTTCTCGAGTGAGACCACGGCCTGAAGGTTGAATCGGGGAAACGTGTCGCCAACAGTCAGCATGGGAGTCCTTGGCTTTGCGGTTGAGATCTCCAGATGCGGAGAACAATTCTCCGTTTCAAGTGATTCTCCTTTTTCCGGCATCAGGGTGTCTGATTCGATCGAATCGCGCAGCCGCGCAGCGGTTAGGCTGGGTTGCGAAATGGACCGCCTGACCAACGTCATCCAGCCGTACGCCTGGGGCTCGAAAGAGCTGCTCGCCCGATTGTGCGGGCGCCCCCCTTCCGAGATGCCCGAGGCCGAGCTGTGGATGGGGGCCCACCCCCTGGCCCCTTCGCGGGTGGGAAATCGGACCCTGCTGGAAGTGATTGAAGCGGCGCCCGAGCTCACGCTGGGGCCCCGGGTCGTTCAGCGCTATGGCCGCAAGCTGCCCTACCTGCTCAAGCTGCTCGCGGCCGCGCAGCCGCTGTCGCTGCAGGCCCACCCCAGCCTCCGTCAGGCCCGCGAGGGCTACGAGGCTGAGAACGCGCTGGGAATTCCACTCTCCGCGGCCCACCGAAATTACAAGGACCCCAACCACAAGCCCGAGCTGCTCTGCGCGGTGACTGCGTTCAAGGCGCTGTGCGGCTTTCGAAATGTCGCCGAGACGGTGAGTCTGTTCGAAGCGCTGGGGCAGGGGGGGCTGGCGGCGCGAATCAAGGTCAGCCTGAAGGCGGCCTTCGAGTGGTTGATGGGGTTGCCCAAACCCGAAGCGGTTGCGTTGGTCGAAGCGGTGATCGCCGCGTGCCAGCACCACACCGGCCGCTGGCAAGACGAGTGCTCGAATGCGATCGCGCTGCAGAAGCTCTACCCGGGCGACGTGGGGGTGGTGAGCGCCCTGTGGCTGAACTTCCTCGAGCTGAAGCCCGGCGAGGCGGTCTACCTGCCCGCCGGAAATCTCCACGCCTATCTGGGCGGGCTGGGCGTCGAGGTGATGGCCAACTCGGACAACGTCCTGCGCGGAGGGCTCACCCCCAAGCACGTCGATGTCCCCGAGCTGCTCAAGGTCCTCGACTTCCGAGCGGGGCCGGTGAGCATCGTCCACCCGGTACAGGACGGCGAGGAAGAGGTGTACGTCACCGCCGCTTCCGAGTTCCGGCTCTCGCGATTCACGCTCGAGCGCCGCAGCGCGCAGCCCACGCGGCGGGGCGTCGAGATTTTAGTCTGCACCGAAGGAAGAATCACCGTGGGCTCGATTGCGCTGCGCAGCGGCGAGTCGGTGCTGGTTTCAGCCCACGAGGGCCTCTACGCGATTTCCGGGCAGGGGGTCGTGTACCGCGTGACCGTCAACGACTGAAAAGGGAAAGACCCCGCGACGCCCGATGTGATCCTCGGCGCGCTCTCGTAACTGAAGACACCAGGGGCAGCGCGGGGTTTGATGCGGCTGAAACTTCAGCCGAGGGGAAAACTTCATGTCCGTGCGTCAGAGTGCAGTCGCGCTGCTGCTGTTGAGCTCAACCGTGTCCTGGGGGCAGGGCAAAGACGTCCCGATGGTGAAGCTGCCCAACGAAGGGCCCAGCCGCGTGTACCTGGGCTCGATGGAAGACGCGCTCGAGGCCTCGGTGCAGGCGGCGGCGTCGCTGGGCCTGGAAGTGACCCGCGCTCCGGACGGCACGGTGTTCATCGCCAGCCCTTCGTCCTGGACCCGTCCGGTCGACGGGATCGCGTTCACCCGCACTTTCGTGGTCCGGGCGCGCACCCTGAGCGGCAAAGAGACCGAGGTCACCGTCGAAGAAGAAAGCCGGGGCCGAGACAAGGATCCGTACGCCGACAAGCGGGTGGGCATCTTCCACGAACGGATCGCCGCATCGGTCGGCGAGCTGCGCCCGAAGAAGCCGTTGATCCCCAAGCACACGCTGGAAATGCAGGGCGAGGCGACGCTGGTCAAGCAGTCCGACCTGCTGGTGATGCGCACCGCCGAAGACACCGAGACCCTGCGCGCCTGGAACCTGGGCTTTGCCCGCAGCAACCCGATCAACACCGTCGAATGGAAGTTGAAGGGCGATGTTCCGCTCCACTTCACTCCGCTGTCCGAACGGCGGCTGCTGGTGATGGAAGGCTCGGTGCGCATCGCCGTCGGCACCCGCACCTTCTGGGTCTTCGCGGGCGACTTCGTCGTGGTGCCCAAAGCAGTCCGCACCCAGCTGTGGCTGGACAAGGACGCGCGCGCGACCCTGTTCGTCGTCGAGACGCCCGCGGTCGATGACACCAAGACCGTCTGGCTGGAAGGGAAGGGGAGCAAGGCTTCCCAGCGCTAGGTCATTTCGTCAGGTAGTCCGCCAGCGCCTGCGCGCGAGAGACCAGGGTCTTCACCTCGATGTACTCGTCGACGGTGTGAAAGCCCTTTCCGCGCGGGCCGAGCGCGTCGATCGACGGGATTCCCATCGCCGAGGCGGTGCAGGCATCCGAGCCTCCTCCCACCCGCGGCGCTTCGTCTGCCGCCAGGCCATGCGCGCGGGCGCATTGGGCGTAGGCATTCATCAGCGCCACGCTCGCGTCGGTTCGTTCCATCGGAAGCCGGGCCGGCCCGCGGACGACCTCGAGCCTCGTCCCCTTCACGTCACCGGCCGCAGACTCGGCTGCGGACTGCAGCTCTTTCACCAGCCATTCGGCGTCGGCTTTGACCCCAAAGCGGATGTCGAGATCGGCCACCGCGTGATCCGGCACCGTGTTCTTTCCCTGCCCGCCGCTGATCTTCCCCACGTTGACGGTAATCCCCCGGGGGTAGTCGGTGAGCCGTTGGGCCTGGTCGACGAACCGACTGAGCGCCCAGATCGCGTTGCTTCCGTCCGCGTGGTTGTTGCCCGCGTGCGCCGCCTTCCCTTGCGCGGTGACCGTGATCGAGCCGGTGCCCTTGCGCTGGGTGACGATCGCGTCGTTGCTTCGGCCCGATTCGAAGACCAGGCAGCTGCGGGCATCGAGAATTTCTCTCTCGATCAGCGGCCGGCCTTCCGGAGACCCCACCTCTTCATCTGCGACCACCACGATGCGCAGCGGCGCGATTTTTCCCAGCCCGATTGTGCGGGCGATGGCCTTCAGCGCCCAGGCGATCACCACCAGCCCGCCTTTCATGTCGAGCACGCCCGGGCCGCGGCGCAGCTCTCCGTCGATTCGGTAGCCTTCGAACTTGCCCGGGGGAAAGACGGTGTCGAGGTGACCCAGCAGCGCGATGGGAGCGGTGCCCGCTGCGCCGGTAGATCGAAACACGAGGTGGTCTGCGTACCGGGTGCTGGCGACGCTCTGGGCAGACAGCCCCTCGATCGCGAACACTTCCCGCAGCAACGAGCCGACCTTTCGCCCCCCTTCGGGGTTGTCGGTGAAGCTGTTGATGTTCACCAGGGCTGCGAGCGCCTGTTCCATCGCCGGCAGCTCGGTGCTCAGCCATTCGCTTTGCAGGGTCATGATTTTGCAGTCCTATTTCGATTCGAACCGTGACGGGGTGGACGTGATGGGTTAGAGCACTTGAAGGGGCGTGATCAAAATGATGCTGGTGCGGGACGTTCAAAAGACTGACCTGCCTGGCCTGAAGCGGCTCGCGGCGGTGCTCAACAGCGTCAACCTGCCCAACAACGAAGAGGTCCTTCACAACCTGATCGACCGTTCGGTGCGCAGCTTCAGCGCGAAAATCAAAGAGCCGTTCGAGCGCGAGTACCTGTTCGTCCTCGAGGACGCGCGGCATCGATCGATCATCGGCACCTCGATGGTGATCGCCCAGCACGGCACCCGCGAAGCACCCCACATCTACTTCCAGGTCACCGATTCCGAGCACTACTCGGCGAGCATCAACCGGCACTTCAAACACAAGGTGCTTTCGATTGGGTACAACTACGACGGGCCGACCGAGATTGGCGGGCTGGTCGTCGACCCTCCCCATCGGTCGGGCCTCGAGAAGCCCGGAAAGCAGCTCTCGTTCGTCCGCTTCCTGTTCCTCGCGATGCACCGCAGGTTGTTTCGCGATCGCGTGCTCGCCGAGCTGATGCCCCCGCTGCTCAAAGACGGACGCAGCCTGTTGTGGGAAAGCATCGGGAAGAAATTCACCGGCCTCGACTACCGTGAAGCCGACAAGCTCTCGCGGCGGAACAAGGAATTCATCAAGGAACTGTTCCCCTCGTCCGACCTCTACGCCTCGCTGTTTCCCGAGCGCGCGCAGAAGCTGATCGGAGAAGTGGGCTCAGACACCCGCGGCGTGCAGCGCATGCTCGAGCGCATCGGCTTTCGCTACGTGAACCACATCGACCCGTTCGATGGCGGCCCTCACTACGAAGCCGACGTGAAGGACATCACGTTGATCCGCCGGCACCGCACCGCGAAGCTGTCGCCCGACGACTTCGAGCTCGACGAAGGCGACGACATGCTCGTCGGCCTCGAGCGCGCGTCGGGCAAGAATCGGTTTCGCGCGGTGCGCTGCTCGGTGCGCTTCGAAGACCAGGTCGTGCATCTGCCCGCGCGCGCCAAGGATCTGCTCGAAGCAAAGC